>JABMDE010000013.1:8929-17746 GCA_015904055.1 Nitrospira sp.
CCATAGGCGACGGCCAGAGACTGATGGCCCAAGCAGACGCCGAGGATAGGAATCTTACCTCCAAAGCCACGAATCGTGTCGACTGAGATACCTGCTTCCTTGGGCGTGCAGGGGCCTGGGGAAATGACGATCCGGCTGGGATGCAGATCCTCGATCTGTCCAAGCGTAATCTTGTCATTGCGATACACCCGGACATCTTCGCCCAGTTCACCGAGATACTGGACCAGGTTGTATGTAAAGGAATCGTAGTTGTCGATGATCAGCAGCATAGTGTTACTCGTCGCTCGCGAAGCGTATCTCGTCAGAGAATCCGGCGCGCTTCACGCTTCACGAACACCGTCTTTATTCCAGCCCCTGCTCCGCCAGCTCGATCGCTTTCATCATGGCCCGGGTCTTATTGCAGGTCTCTTCGTACTCATGCTCCGGGTTCGAATCGGCGACGATGCCGGCTCCTGCCTGAATGAACGCCCGATGGCGGGACACGACCACCGTCCGAATATTGATACACATATCCATGTTGCCGGAAAAACTGAGATACCCCACCGCACCGGCATAGGGACCGCGTTTCGTGGGCTCCAGCTCCTCGATGATCTCCATCGCTCTGATTTTAGGCGCACCGGATACGGTGCCGGCCGGGAAGCAGGCCTTCAACACATCGTACGCGGTTTTGGACTTCTCCAGTTTTCCGGTGACATTCGACACAATGTGCATGACATGCGAATACCGCTCTACGTTCATCAGCGATTCGACCTGAACCGATCCTTGCTCAGCCACCCGCCCGACATCGTTGCGGCCCAAATCGACCAGCATGATATGTTCGGCCCGCTCTTTGGTATCCGCCAGGAGACGGCGTTCAAGCTGCACATCTTCCTCGACGGTCGTGCCCCGCCGCCGTGTCCCGGCAATTGGACGCACCGACACCAGCCCGTCCTCGCACCGCACAAGTATTTCGGGCGAGGAGCCGACAAGTTCAACCCCGGCAATACGCAGATAATACATGTAGGGCGACGGATTGACGACGCGCAGCGCCCGATACAGTTGAAACGGCGATGCGTGCAAATTCGTCTCCCATCGCTGAGACAACACACATTGGAAGATGTCTCCGGCCTTGATGTATTCCTGCGCACGCGCAACCATCTTTTCGAAGTCCGCCTTGCTCATATTCGGCGTGAAACGGAGGGGAGACCGCCGACGCTTCGGCTTGGCCTGCCGAAACGGCCGGCGAAGCCGGGCGATCATCCGTTCAATCCGGCCTGTCGCCTGGCGATAGGCCGCGCGAATGTCACGATCTGACGTAGATTTCACGTGGGCATTGGCTACAACTTTGATTTTTTGCGAGACGTTATCGAAAATGAGCAGCGTCTCGGTCAACAGGAAGGCAAAATCCGGCAAGCCGAGGTGATCCTTCTTCCTGGAGGAAAGCGCCTCGAAGGATTTCACCATGTCGTATCCCAGATACCCCACGGCCCCGCCCACAAAGCGCGGCAAGCCAGGAACGGTCACCGGGCGGTAGCCCTCCATGAACTCTCGCAGACGATCTAACGGGGCGCCGCGACTGGGAATCCGGCGACTGCGCGAGCCCTTCTTGATACAGAGGTCTCCACGGTCTTCGACCAACACGATGGGAGCGCCGCTCCCGAGAAACGAGTAGCGCGCCCATTTCTCTCCTCCCTGAACACTTTCCAACAAGTATGCCGATGGGCCATGGTCGATCTTGGCAAAAGCCGAAACCGGCGTGTCATGATCCGCCAGAATTTCCCGGTACAGGGGAATGAGGTTACCCTCTTTTGTATAGGACCGAAATTCGTCCAGGCTGAGTGAATACACCGGCGTTCCCATTCCGCTCCGTCCGCTATTCCACTCCCACAATGAGCTTTTGCCCTACTTCGATGATGTCATCGGGCAGTTTATTCAACTTCTTCAGTTTCTCAATCTCGACACCGTATCGCCGACTGATGCGAAAGAGCGTCTCGCCCGGCTTCACGATATGCTGCATTGAACCAGCCCTGACGGCAGGCCCAGGTTCCGGCATGTCCTCGTTGCCCTTGTCCGCCACCGGGCTTTTCGATGGCGCGCTCTCCAATCCGCTGATATCGCCGAGGGTCTGGGTAGGCGGCACAGCCGGTTTGGGCTTGGCGACCGGATGGCTGCTCCTGCGCATGTCTTCCATCGCTCTCCGTTCGAGCAACGCCGATTCCTTGATCGCCTCCGTCTCTTCCTGGAGGCGCATCATGTGTTCACGTACCGATTGTACTTGCCCGGACAGCTCTCGATTGCGAGCCTCGAATTCAGCCAATTCCTGTTTGGCCCGCTTTACCTCGCTGTCCAATTCAGCCGTTCGCCGTTCCTCCTGGGCCAGCAATCGTTGAAAATTCAGGCTTCGCATCTTTTCCGCATTGTATTTCTCCTCCAGCACCACACACCCGCTGAGCAGCGAGCTACTGCAGATGATCAGCGCCACCGCCATCCATTTCTTCGACGCTCGCTCGCCCACGTTCGGTTCTTCCCGCTCCATACATTCCTCCTTTGACACCAATCCCGCGCGGCATGAGGAGCCGACCCCCTCAGCCGATTTCAAGCAATTCACTGAAGAAGCGTTTAGAATAGTGGCCGACGCCGCGAAAGTCAAAGCGCGCCTGACCAGTCGCCGGTTTGACCGTCTCCGCAACCCTGTGTTACGGTCGCTTCCGATGCAGCACGATCTTTTCGGTCACAACGCCTCTGCCGCACCGGACCCTGCGCATTCTATTCAAGAACGCCTGGCCCGACTCAAAGACCACATCAGATATCACGACTATCTCTATTATGTGAAAGACCGCCCGGAGATTTCCGACGGCGAGTACGACCGGCTGTTTCGGGAACTGGCGGAGCTCGAACGTACCCATCCCGATCTCATCACGTCCGACTCCCCGACACAACGTGTCGGCGCTCCCCCGCTGGATACACTGGGCAAGGCGCCGCACGAACATCCGATGTTAAGCCTGGACTCCCTGATCGATCAAACCGATATTCTGGCCTTCGATCAGCGGATGAAGCGGGAACTCAAGACAGACCGAATCGGCTATACGGCAGAACCGAAATTCGACGGCCTGTCGGTTGAACTGGTATACGACCGGGGTGTCTTCATTCGGGGAACGACCAGAGGGGACGGAACGACGGGCGAAGATGTAACTGTCAATCTCCGGACTATCCGATCCTTGCCGTTGCAATTACAGTCCGGCAGCCACCCGCCGGCCCATCTGGCCGTCCGTGGCGAAGTCTATATGCGCCTGGACGACTTCCATGCCTTGAACCGCCGTATGACGGAACAGGGAAATGAGCCCTTTGCTAATCCACGTAACGCCGCTGCCGGTTCACTTCGACAACTGGACTCAGGCATCACAGCCGGACGTCCTCTTGTGGTGACCTGCTATGAGGTGATGGCGATTGACGGGCCTCCTCCCTCGTCACATTGGGACGAATTGGACGCACTGGCAGCGTGGGGGCTTCCGGTACCCGCACTGCGCTACCGCCGGCGATGTGACACGATTGAGGAGGTCATAGCGTTTCATCGTGAAATCGAACAACAACGAGACAACCTTCCGTACGAAATCGATGGGGTGGTCGTCAAAGTCGACCGCCGAGACTGGCAAGAACAGCTCGGCATGAAGTCCAGAAGCCCACGTTGGGCAATGGCCTATAAATTCGCCCCTCGTAAAGAAATCACGCGGGTTCACAAGATTATCGTCTCAGTCGGAAGAACCGGCACGTTGACGCCGCTGGCGCTGCTGAATCCGGTCGAAGTCGGTGGAGTCACGATCAGCCGGGCCACTCTGCACAACGCCGATGAGGTGGCGCGCAAAGACGTGCGCGACGGGGACACGGTCAAAGTCGAGCGCGCCGGCGACGTCATTCCGGCGATCGCCGAACGGGTGCCGACGCCGGGAGAGATACGAGCCACGCCGTTCACCATGCCGGACAACTGTCCCGTGTGCGGCTCGGCTGTCGCCAGAGACGGCGCCTACTTCTATTGCACGGGACAAGCAGCCTGTCCTGCCCAGTTGAAAGGCGCCATCGAACACTTCGCTGCAAAATCCGCCCTCAACATCGAGGGGCTAGGGAAAAAGACGGTTGCCCAGTTGGTCGATCGCGGGCTCGTGCGGGACCTTTCAGATATCTATACACTGAGCCGCGAACAGATCGTGGGGTTGGAAGGCTTCGCCGAACGATCCGCCACGCTCCTCCTCGATGCCATCGCTCAGAGCAAGACCGTATCACTGGACCGATTTCTCTTGGGCCTTGGGATACGCCAAGTGGGACAGCACATTGCAGCGGTGTTGGCACAAGCATTCGGCTCTCTGGATGCCATTATGTCGGCCGATCAAGATCGGTTGCAGGCGATCAAGGAGATCGGACCGGAGATTTCATCCAGCCTGGCATCTTACTTCCTGGAACAGTCGAACCGGCGCGTGATTGATCGCTTGAAGCAACTGGGGCTTTCCATTGCAGAATGGCCAACCCGCCCCGGCCAAGCCTCTCTCCCCTTGGCAGGAAAAAGCTTTGTCTTTACCGGAGGACTTGCCGCACTCGGCCGCGATGACGCCAAGAACCTGGTCGAACAGCTGGGCGCAACCGTCTCATCCAGCGTCAGTAAAAAAACTTCTTACGTAGTGGCAGGCTCAGACCCGGGCTCAAAACTCGATCTCGCCCGAAAGCTCGAGGTGCCGGTTCTGAATGAGGATGAATTCCTGATACTGATCAAACAACAAGAGGCACACTAGAAGCCTGTCCGACATGACCTTCGTGACGAGGCGAAGGAGCCACGGTCAGATAAGCAGCGCAAGGCCCTGAAAAGCCAGAAGCGTATTCACTGAAATACGTTGAAGATATATTCGAACCGAGAACGATGCAGATGGTCGCGGATCGTTCGCCGTAGTAGAACCGTCAGTGTCGGACAGGCTCCTCACTCACGGGATTCAAACTGGCAGGTTCAGCCGGAACGGCCGCTTTCTCATCTTTGAATATGTGGACACTGCGAATCGATCGCGGGTCAGCCTCGTGGACGACCAACCGGCAATTCTCGATCCGGATCTCCTCCCCGCTTTTAGGGATGCGGCCGAGATTCTCCTGAATCAGCCCCCCGGTTCTACCGGAGCGGTTGGCTCGACAAGAAGGCGGGTGTCACCGAGGTACAGCCTCTCTGCCCACCCCTCAGAGGATCTCGCCACAATGATCTGGGCATCTCTCATAGTATTCATAGTGGATAGATCTATCACAGGGGGTAAGACCAAGCAAGCAAATCAAATAAAGTATCAGGTAAATCAATACCTTCTGTGGATCAACACGGGTTGATGGCCAGGAGTTCCTCGAATACTAGGTGAATATCCCATCGATGTTACCGGCTTAGAGCTGGTAACTCTCTCAGAAAATCTTACCCGTCATCGCGGATGACAAAGGATTGCAGACTAAGGGTTCGGTCTAGACGGGCCGATGCAGTCTGGGCCTCGGACTCAGTGAGGAACTGACCGACTTGAACTCGATAACGACGGCCCTCAGGAAGATCGACTAAACTCGCCCTGAGTCTGCCTCAACAAGGCTCTGGCATTCTCAAGGTCAGAAAAAGCTCCGATCTGTACTCGTAGTACCCCCATTCCTCCAGGTCTGGGAACATAGTCAACCACGCGAAGTTCAATTTTGTCCGTTCCATTGCCTATCATCCCAATGGCCTGAGCCCCCGCCAGGGAGAGATCCAGTACTCGACCTCTGGCAAATGGGCCCCGGTCATTGATCCTCACTGTGACCTGACGGCCGGACGTCAGGGAACGAACGACTGCGACAGATCCAAGGGGCAATGTCTGATGAGCGGCGGTCAACTGATGCATGTCATACCGCTCGCCGTTGGCGGTCTTATTCCCGTGAAAACCAGGTCCATACCATGAAGCTTCACCACGTTCGACAAATCCGATCGGGTATCCAGGAAAGCGGTCGATATGAGGGGGGGCGGCCTTACAGCCTTGAATGGCAATCCCGGCAAGCAGGATCACCGCAACTGCAAACTTCCGAGTAGCTCTTGGAGGCGGCTTCAGCCGCATCGGTTAAAACTCATCCAGCGATTGGTTGCGAAGAATCGTCAAGGCCTTGTCGGTATTTGAGACGGTTAAAACGACGATGGCCCGTTTCCCTTCCCTGGAAGGGGTGCAGTATCCACATTTGATGTTGATCCGGCTCTTGGTCAACAGATCAGCCACCCCTTTCAAGGCACCCGGCTTGTTTTCAAGACTGAGCAAGAGCGCCGTCTCTTCGGAAAACTTGATCTTCGCTGCCTTGAGAGCGGCTCGAGCACCGTCCACATCCGCGACAAGCAACCGCAACTTGCCGGTGCCGACGACCTCAGGAGCGGAAAAGGCCTTGATATTGACTCCGGCCTCTCCAAGCACCGACACCACTTTTGAAAGCTCACCCGGCTTGCTCTGGCAGCGAATGACAAACTGTGTAGTTGTAGGCATACCCGCGACTCCCTCTGCGACTTTCTATACTACAACCTGGTCAAGCCAAGTTTGACTTCATCATTTCATATGCCCGCCGGAGAATCAAACCCAGCACTAGGCGCGGCACTCAAAGCTGTAGACCGTTCGCCAATTTGGAATTGGCCACCTATATATAGACGAATACCTACCCTGTCAACGCCGAATGCAGTGTCAGGAGCCATTCCCGGCCACATCCGTCCCCTCCAGGTTCCCGATCCGTCCAGAAAATGGTTTCTGACACCTTTGCGCTCCCCGACTACCAGCATCCCCCATTTGGGGTATTTCCTACAGCCATCTCAAAAGGAGAGGATGGCGCATTCCGCACGTTATCCAACTCGTATGTTCGATTCGTCATCACTGGATAAAGTATTTGACCTGGCATTCTCATTCGTGTCCGTCAGCATTCAGGCTGCGGTCAGGGGAGTGCAGTCGTTGTCTTTCCTCATGGGAGTAAAACCAGAGGTGATTATCGCTGGTATAGCGGGACTGATCCCCGTCATTCTCATAGCAATTCCCATAGTATTTGCCGATCGACGAAACCGACGCCCTCGGCATGAAGTTGTGATGGCTTGGCCGTCCCAAGGATCCAGCCTGAAGAAAGTTCCAGAAGCTCCGAGTCACAGAACGAGTCGAATCTTCGAAGCCTCCCAGCATGTTGAGAAGGAACAGGTAGAGCTTACAGATCAGGTCAGGGAGCAACGGCAAGAGAAATTGTGGGAGGCGTCTTCTGAGCCGAGCTGTACGGATGTTCCACTGCATAAGCACGACAATTCATCGCATCATCGGCGTGCGGTATTCTCTTTAGCCATGAAACTGGCTGGTAACTTTCTCATCCGCTCAACCACTCAGGTCACCACCTTGATCGACCGTACCGTTGCACACGTTCAGACACAGCTGTTTTCTTTTTCCACGGCTCGCACAACATCTCGGTGTTCCTTCGAATGCCACTTGGGGCGTGTTCGCCGGGAAGGATGGACGGATTATGTGCTGAGCTGTTTGGGATGGTACCCTTGGCAGTGCAAACACTGCCTGACGCGTTCCTATTTCCGTCGTCGTACGTGATGATTCGGCGTCTGCTCTAGCCTAGCGACTTACGTTTCATCTCTTCTGCGCTACGTATTCTGGTGACCCGCCCCCGATGATTGTACCAGTGTGCCTGTGGGGCACCGCAACACTGGCTGGCCCGCTTCGGAAGTGGGTCACTAGCTCCCGAGGGATGTGCAACGACCGGACGGTTATTGCACAGGGCTCATGGAACCGCACTCAACAGTCAGTCGTTCTTCACAAGACGGATTATATTGAGGGGAAACCTTATAGGGCGAACCAGCCTGCACGGTGCATTACCGTGCAGGCGTACATCGGCAGACTTCACTTAAAAGCTACGAGCACCCGCTCGTCGAGCCGCAGCTGACACACTTCAGGCAGGTACCGTTTCGCACCATCGTGAACTGCTTGCATTCAGGACAAGGATCGCCCTCATACCCCTTGACCTTGGCGCTTTGCACTTCGGTCAGGGTGAGCGTTTCACGCGTGATCGATCTCAACCTGCCTGGACACACTGTGTCCATTGCCATTCCCATTTCCCTTCACGCCGTTCCGGCGGATCGGGAGATGCTCCGTAATGACCGACGACTTGGCCAGGGCATCCATGTCTGCTTCCTCGTCGAAACACTCGGGGTCCAGCTCGTCTTTTTTCATTGAATCCATCCGCAGGTCTTCCTCCTTCACCTGCGCCAGGTCATAGCGATCCAGATAGGTGACCGCCAATTCCCTGAAAATATAATCGATGATAGACGTCGACATTTTGATACGGTCGTTCAACTTCACCGGCCCGTTGGGCTCGAATCTGGTAAAGACGAAGGCTTCGACGAATTCCTCCAGCGGCACGCCATGCTGCAAGCCGAGAGAAATGGCAATCGCAAAGCAATTCATGAGGCTTCGGAAGGCTGCTCCTTCCTTGTGCATATCCAGAAAAATTTCTCCGACCGTTCCATCCTCATATTCCCCGGTACGGAGATACAGCTTGTGTCCCCCGACGATCGCTTTCTGCGTATAGCCGTTACGCCTGCTCGGCAACGGCCGCCGTTTGGCGAGATATCGGACAAGCACACGTTCGGCGACTTTCTCCGCCATCGCCACAACATCGCTCACGGCTTCGACCGTCTTGCCGCTGTCCGTCGAGGCACTCAACGGCTGGCTGAGCTTTGACCCGTCACGGTAGAGCGCCACCGCCTTGACCATGCTCTTCCAGGCAAGCAGATATGCAGCCTTCACATCTTCCAAAGTAGCATCGGCCGGCATATTGATGGTC
>JABMDE010000130.1 GCA_015904055.1 Nitrospira sp.
CCCGCAAGCGATCCTGAACAAAGTCGGCGTGGATATGACATCCGAAGCCTTCTGGCAATCTGGCTTCGATACAATCCGGGAAATGGTCGAGCAGTTGGAAGAAACGATGTGATCGTCGCGCAAGAGGCCATATGACGGGCGTTGCCCCATGAGAATTGTGATCAGCGGCGGAACGGGGTTCATCGGACATGCGTTATGCGTATCTCTCTGTCACGACGGACATCAGGTCAGCGTGCTGACAAGAAACAAGGAAACGGCACAACGGGCTTGTGGCCCCAAGATCACCGCCATCGAGTGGAATGGCCGAGAGGCAGCCACCTTGGCATCTTGTCTTGAAGGCGCCGACGGTGTGATCAACCTTGCCGGTGCGCCGATTGCCGACGGGCGTTGGACCGAAGCCCGCAAACGGCTTCTCACGGACAGCCGAGTCCTCGCCACTCGGTCGCTGGTAGACGCCCTCTCGCGCTGTTCATCAAAACCTCGCATGTTGATCAACGCGTCCGGTATCGGCTACTACGGGGCCAGTGACGATCGTGTGCTGGATGAGGGCAGTCAACGTGGCCATGGCTTTCTCGCCGATCTCTGTCTTGCATGGGAAAAAGAAGCGCTTCGGGCTCAGGAATTCGGCGTTAGGGTCGTCACGTTGCGAACCGGAATGGTCCTTGAAAAAGACGGCGGCGCGTTGCCAAAGATGTTACTGCCATTCAGGCTATTCGCAGGCGGCCCCATCCTGCCAGGCACTCAGTGGGTGTCCTGGATCCATCGAGAGGACCACATTGGCATAATTCGATGGGCGCTCACGACGCCAACCGTATCCGGTTCGGTTAATGCCGTGGCGCCAGAGCCAGTGACCATGAGTCAGTTTTGCGAAACACTTGGACAGTCGCTCCACCGTCCTTCCTGGCTTCCTGTGCCAGGCTTCATATTGAACATTGCACTGGGTGAATTGGCGACGCTCATGACTACAGGTCAACGGATCTATCCGGAGAGAGCGCTGTCGGGTGGATATGTCTTCCATTACAAGAAGTTAGCGCCAGCATTGCAGCACATCTTGGCGGCAGAAGATTAGAGGGTGAAGATGGGGGCTTGACAGATACTTGGCACGGTGGCATACTGAGAACGCTTCTCATAATCGTCAAGGAGAGATCACCTTGTACCTCTGCTTGTGCAACGGGATTACAGAGTCGGATGTACGCGAGGCTGGGCGAACCGGTTGCGTAATGCCCTGTCAGCTCAAGTCTAAATTCGAGCTCAAGCGCACTGGCTGCTGCGGACGCTGCGCTAAGAACATTGAGACATTCGTCGAAATCGCTGTTCAGGGCGCATCGACATCCTGCCCCGCCATAGCGGATCGCTAGACTGCCCCCTAAGTTCCTTGTACAGCGTGAAACGTAAAACGTTAGGCGTGAATCGTCAGGGGTGAGGAGTGAGGACAAGAGGTGATGATCGGAAACGCTACCGATAGGAAGCTCTGCTGATGAGCGTTGCGACTTCCGCGACACGACGACCCAAGGCCTTGGCATCGGCCAACTCTTTCTTGTCGATCCCTGGACTGTCGCCTTCCGTCGTCGCGGACGCCCCGAATGCGCCGCCGCCGCTGACGACGATCATCTGATTTCCCAACATCGCGGCGAGAATCGTCAGCATCGTGATCTCCTTGCCGCTGGAGATTTGGCCTCCGGTGGCAAAGGCCGCACCGACCTTGTTCTTCATCTTGAATTCGGGAAACACGCCGAACTTGAACTGCCAGTTGTCGAAGAACGTCTTCACCTCCCCCGACATATTGGACCAATAGACTGGTGAGCCGACAATCACAGCATCAGAGGAAAACAGGTCATCCGCCGTCACCTGCCCAACTCGCTTGAGCACCGCGAGCGTGCCTGGAACCGACGTGACCCCTTCGGCAACTGCTTCAGCCATCCGCTCCGTATTCCCCGACAACGAATGATAGGTC
>JABMDE010000131.1 GCA_015904055.1 Nitrospira sp.
TCTATTTGAACCTGCCCCCCATATCACAACAGATTGTGACTTCCCCGCAGGATGGCGCTCGACTGAAAAACACACGAAAAAGAACCGGCCCTGGGGCCATGGCCTAATACCGTCGCCCCAGGGCCAAATCAGCGCACCCGTAAGCGGATGCCTCTACACGACCCGCCACACACGCTACTTCTTAATCATCATGATCATCGTCTTTATCTTTGTCACCATGAGGATTGTGACCGTGGAGCGGCCCGATCGGATTCCGTTGTGCTCTGGTCAGCTGCGCCTTATAGCCGATCGGCAGCTCCTGCACCCAACCGTTATAGACATTGGGCACAGGCAACACACCCTGGCCGCCCTGCCCTTTGTTCCCGACAATCTTGTCGTCCTTCGGGCCATTGTCTTTGGCCAACACCACTGCGCCGGCAATCACCGCATCATCCACGTTCCCATCGTTGTTCGGATCGTAGTCCAACACGATCAGCCGATTCGCGAACTTGCTGGTGACATAGGCATAGTACCCGCCACCCTTCTTGGCGCCGAAGTTCACTCCATGACAACCCGGATCGCAGGCGACCATCTTCACCAACGTATCGGTCTGGGTGTCGATGATCGTAATCGTACCGGTCAACGTGTTCCCGGTGATCACGAACTTTCCGTCAGGGCTGACCGGCGTCTGGATCGGGAGCGCGCCGATCGGACCACCAAGTGGGCCCGTCACTGGGCTATAGTTGCCGTTGAGCAACAGATCGATGTCCTTGATCTTCGTCCCCGGGACACATGCCGGATTGACCGGACCGCACATCACGGATGTGGTGTGGCCCAAGTAGTTCGACACGTAGTACTTGCTCGAATCCGGCATCATGCCCGTGGCAATCGGCAGCGCACCGGTCGGCTGCTTATTGGTGATGACATATTCGTTGAAATCAAACAGGGTCGAATCGTTGGTGTTGGAATTCGGCGTCGCCATCGATTTCCCATCAAAGCCCATCCAATGGGCATGGGGCTGCGTCTGTTTGCCTTCATTGGACATGGGAATAAACCTATTCAGCTCAAGCAGACCGGATGGAAGCCGATTGTACTCAGCGACCACATTTTCTCCGTTACAGGTCACATGCACCTGTTGCGTGTCCACCCGCGTCATCACATGGGCCGGATCATTGCACCTTCCATCTACCTCCAGTTCCTGAAGAAGCTTCCCGTTGTGGCGATTCAGCACGTACAGGCTCTTGCCATGCCATTCCGTCTGATAGATCTGCTTCTAGTCGTGGCTGGCCCACATATTATGGCCGTTGTTCATCTGCTGTTCAGGCAACGCAATCTTCCGCTTGACGTTCCACCCGGTCGCTGAGACGACGGTCATCGTGCCCGGAGTCCACACCGGCTTTCCCTGGGTCAGCTCATACGCCGTGTCGATCCAGACTTCCCCGATTCCCTTCGTCCTCGGCTTCTCCTGCTTAGCGATCACCTGACCATCAATATGCAAGCTCTCGATGGCATCCTTGAGATTGACGACGATGCCGGGGCCGGCGTTGACGTCCACCGCGGGATAGACCGGCTGGTAGACGGTGCCGACCTTCGTATAGTCTTTCCAATTGCCTGGATTCGTCACGACGAAAAAGGCGCGCAACAGCCGCAGCCCGAGATCGGTTGCCGTCGGAAAGGATACGTGCGCGGCAGCGGTCGGCCCGAGTAGTGTGAGATTGGCACCCAGATCGAGTCCAGGGGTCGCCGCATCATTCACAATGACGCCACCAAGCATGTAGGGATGGAGCTTGCAAACAAAGACATACAGACCAGGGGTGGTCAGCGTCACGTGGTGATTGAGCGTATTCGCCTCCTCCTGGTCGATTACTCCCCGTCCAGGAGCAAATTGCGGCGCATCTGACGGCCAAATCAGACTGGTGACGGTGTGCCGGCTTTCGACATCGCGCGGTTCCCCGTTTCGTTGGATAAAATGCACGGTATCGCCCGGGTTGATAATCGCCAGGGACCGGGTGCCCGCAATATCCACGCCGGCATCGAACCAATAGCCAGGCGTATCGGTGACCTTAAACGTGGCATCCGCCGCGAACGCCAGATTCCCGGCGCCCAGCATCAGCCCTGCAATTAGCGGCAGTACGCGAATAGACTTCATTGCAGCCTCCTTA
>JABMDE010000132.1 GCA_015904055.1 Nitrospira sp.
ACATTTCCATCGATCAACTGACTCCAGGCATGTTCATGGTCGGAGTTGATGTGCCTTGGTATCGTTCCCCCTTCCTATCCCATACCAGACTGATCGAGGATGCCGACACCATTAAAACAATGAGGCAACACGGGATCCGAACCGTGACCATCGATATCAGTAAGGGGACTGATGTCCGCACCGATGCAACGGAAGAACCGCCGGCGAAGATAGAAACGGGCGCGCAGACCACCATTGCCGTGGAACCCCCTGCGGATCCAACTCAACCGGATACAGGCTCAGTGCACACACTGTACAGGGATGCGCACGAGACGGTCGAGCGGATATTCGCTCAGCTTGAACAGGGCGTTCCCCCCTCCCCCACCATAACCAAAGCCGTGGTGTCCAATGTGCTGATGCGGATCATTGATGACCGCACCGCGGTCATGACCCATCTTGCCCTTCAAAAGCTCAAGCAGTTCGACAGCTCATTAGCGACACACGCACTCGATACCTGCATCCTGTCGCTGGTCGTCGCCGTCGACATCGGACTGGATGAAACGGCACTGGCCCAGCTTGGCACGGGCGCGTTGCTCCATGACGCAGGCTATGCGCGACTCCCCCGCAACCTGGTCCGGAAACGCCAGACATGCACCGACAACGAGCGCCTCCTGCTGCAACAGCATCCCGCCCTGGGGACGGCCCTGTTCACGGAAACAGCCGGATTCGATGCGGCAACGACTAGAATTGTCGCCGAACATCATGAGCGCGAGAATGGCAGCGGATTTCCCTCCGGGCTGAAGCACGACAGCATATCCACATTGGCCATGATTGTGGGAATCGTCGACTGGTACGACGGAATGGTGAGCCGTCGAGGTGGGCGGGCCGCGATGCTGCCATCGACCGCCGTCCAGCGTCTGTTCGTAGCGGGACAACAGGGGCAGTTCACAAACACGCTCGCCGAATCCGTCATTCGAAGCATCGGGATCTATCCGACAGGGAGTCTGGTCCTCCTGAATACCGGCGAACACGCGGTGGTCGTCGGCATCAATCCTGGGCAACGGCTGAAACCGCTCGTCAAGATTATCGCCGGGCCGCGAGGCGAGTCGTATGTGACTCCCCTGCTGACCGACCTCGCCGCGCAGACGACGGACCGGGAATCGCGTTCCATTCTGCGTGGGCTCGATCCAGTCCAGGAACGTGTCAACATTGCCCTGTATCTGGATGAGATCTCATCGGAGGCCGCCTGATGGAACAACACAACTCTGAACAACACGCAGCGGCTCCGGCTGCCATGCCGTCCATGACCGGTATCCTGGACGGTCTGCCGTTCGGAGTTGTGCTGCTGAACAACGGATTTCTGATTCAGGGGATCAATGCAGAAGCTGCGCGATTACTGGGACAGCATCAATCCTCCCTATCCGGCGCATCGTTCCCTGAGATCTGGTCTGCCCTGACAGAGTCGAATGCCGCGGCCGTGATGGACCGATTACACGCCGTCGCTGAAACACGCGAACCGATCCCTCATACTCAAATCCGCTGCCGCCCCGGAACAGCCGCCTCTATCCCCGTCGAATGGACATGTCAGGCAATTGCGCAGGAAGGCCGGCCCGGACTGATGATCGGCCTTCGCGATCGCTCCCAGGAAGAACAGCTGCAGGAAGAGCGCAATCGCCTGGCGGCCATTGCAGAAGAAACCCCGTCCCCCATCATCGAGATGGATCAGCATGGGCAGGTACTCTACGCAAATCCGGCCATGATGACCTGGCTCACGACATTGGGCTACAGAGCCGACGGGATTCCATGCATCGTACCGCATAACCTTCTGCAGGTGGTGGCCCGCTGTCTCCAGTCCGGCGACCCCATACGGGGTTTGGAGGTCTGCCTCCCTGAAGCCAGTTTCTCATGGACCTTTTGTCCCGTGCCAACGCACGGGCTCGTTCGCGGCTATGCACTGGACATCACCGGCATCTATGCGGCGCAACAGGAGCTGCGCCGCACTGCTGATCAGCTGCAGGAAAACAACCGGCAGCTCGACAAAGCCTTAACCGATGCCCAGGAATCCGTGCGGGCCAAGGCCGCCTTCCTCGCAACAATGAGTCACGAGCTTCGCACCCCGATGAACGGGGTCATCGGAATGACCAGCTTGCTGATAGAAACCCCGCTGTCACCGGAACAGCGTTCTTATGCAGACACCATTCGCCAATGCGGCGAGGCGCTCCTGTCCCTCATCAACAATGTGCTCGAATGCAGCAAGATCGAAGCCGGCAAGGTAGAGCTGGAACAGATCGACTTCAATCTCCGCACCGCCGTCGAAGATGTGCTGGCCCAATTTGCAGAACGCGCCGAAGCGAAGGGGCTGGAATTGACGGGGTTGGTCCATGCGGCGGTTCCCACGGCGCTGCGCGGCGATCCCGGCCGCCTGCGCCAGATCCTGACCAATCTGGTCGGCAATGCCCTGAAGTTTACCGACAAGGGCGAAGTCACCTTGCAGGCCTATCTTGAGAAGGATTCCCCCGGTCAAGCGCGCATTCGATTCGAAGTCTCCGACAGTGGCATCGGGATCGCGCCGGAGGTGCAGGCCAAATTGTTCAGCCCCTTCGTTCAAGCGGACAGTTCGACCACCAGAAAATATGGCGGCACCGGTCTGGGGCTGTCGATTTCCAAACAGCTGGTCGAACTGATGAAGGGCCAGATCGGCATTACCAGTACCGCAGGGAAAGGCAGCACCTTTTGGTGCACAATCGCCTTCGCCAAACAAGTCGATGCACCATGCGCCATCCTCCCCTTGGGTGACCTGGACGGGCGCCGGATTCTGATTGTGGACGACAATGAATCAAACCGTCTGATCCTCCGCCATCTCGTGACCGGATGGGGAATGCTCGCAGACATGGCGGAGAATGCGGCGGACGCCTTGCGTCAGGTCACCGAGACGCATGCCCGCGGGATTTCTTATGACCTGGCGATCCTCGACGTCATGATGCCCGGGAAAGACGGCCTGGAACTCGCCCGTGAGTTCCAACAACATCCGGCTGCCGCAGGCATGAGAATCGTGGTGCTGACATCGCTGCTCCAGCGGGGCCACGCCGAGCAAGCCCGGCAGGCAGGTGCAATGGGCTACCTGCCCAAACCCGCCCGCCATGACCAATTACGCGAGTGTCTCCGTACGGTCCTCGGCATCACACGCGTTGAGAGAGCGGAGACCCGGCCCGCCGATCACGTATCGCCCCAGCTGGTCACCAGGCACACCTTAGCCGACAACCTGCCGCGGCAGCGCATCTTGATCGTCGAAGACAACCTCATCAATCAGAAACTTGCCGTCCGCATGGCGGAAAAACTAGGTTATCATCCGGATGTCGTCAACAATGGGAAAGAAGCACTGACCGCCTTGGCACATGAGACCTATGCACTGGTCCTCATGGATTGCCAAATGCCGGTTATGGATGGATTCGAGGCGACTCGCCTGATCCGGGAAGGCGAAACAGCCGCCCGCTCCGAACGACAGACCTCCCACCCTTCCTCACGTACCCCGCACATGCCGATCATTGCCGTGACGGCCAATGCCATGCAGGGGGATCGCGAGCACTGTCTGGCAGCCGGCATGGACGACTATCTGGCCAAACCGATTCAACTGGACACACTGCGCGCCATACTCCACCGGTGGGCTGCGCCGCCTTCAACCGCCGAGGCGACGCCCTCCTCGGCGCACAGTGATGATCGGGGGATCTTCGACCCTGCCAAAATGTTTCTCAACATCGGCGAAGATCACGAACTCTTTACACAGCTGGTCGCGCTGTTTCTCGACCGGCACCAGACCATGCTGACGGCGATCAAAGAAGGATTGATCGGCGCAGATGCCCAGGCAGTCAAACATGCAGCCCATGCTTTGAAAGGCACTGCCAGTAATCTATGTGCGTCGGAAGTTACCCTGGCGGCAAGCCGTCTCGAAGCCGTCGGCCATCTAGGCGCCTTGCACGACGCCCCGCCGGTCTATGCGCAGTTGGAAATGGAAGTACTCCGGCTCGTCCGCATACTCGGCCGCTACCGGCATGGCTACAACGCCGTCACAAAGTCGGCAGCATGACAATGCGCCTCGCGCATCGTCGTTGATACCAAGCCCCTCCTACCAGACCTATACGATACCCCCGTCATAGGTGTAGTTCGTACTGAGCCATCACTGAAAAATCGTTTCGTTCGCCGGCTAGAGGATCGCCCGTGAGGAATGTGGCTTGATTCAGCGCACTTGGGATCGTAGTGGAATGTCGTGGCGCGCTGATGCTATGGATGGGACTGCGCGAGGCATTGCATCGAATCTGATGCGGTGGTTGGAAAGAGCGGATGGCGCGTTGGAAATTCGTCCGGAAGCACGAGCTGCTTGCAAAGTTTGGTGCGCTGATTCATCAGCAGCGGCCCACGCAGGTTGGCGGTCATCCGGCCCGGATCCTCCGACGGGATGGTCAGAATCACCGCCGTCGTCAACTCGTCCTCCTCACTCCCCTGCACTTCAACCAGCACATCGCCGGACACGCCGATGTGATAGTCGGTCAGCAACAGGTCCGGATCGATGATGACGAACGCCACGGCCGGGTCGTCGAGCGATTGCAGCCATTTGAACGGCGCCTCCGTATCGTGGTCGAGCATCACGTACCGGCGGCTTTCGGGAAAGCCGAGCAACCCCGATGGAAAGGTGAGTACGCTGTCGTCGTCGATGTCGAGCATGCCGAAACGGCTGGACCTGCACTGGATCGTCATTCCACCCTACTCCTATTGCACCCGGCGGCGCGTGTGCTGAACGAGATGCCGGAACGCCTCGATCGGGATGGCACGAGTTTGCGCCGCCAACTGATTTTCGTTGAGAATTCTGGTCTGAACTTCATCACGATGCACATCGATGGTCTTCGGCGCTTCAATCCCCAGGCGAATCTGCCCGCCTTTGAT
Source organism: Nitrospira sp. (assembly GCA_015904055.1). The sequence continues at coordinate 4,918 of JABMDE010000132.1, forward strand.
CCCCAACACGACGACCCGAATATCGGGACCGATCGTCACAGCTTCTCCACAACGGCGTGTTAGAACCAGCATAGCGGTGTTTCCAGGCGACGCATGTGTCCTCCGAACTCCTATCGGCTAATCATTCGTGGACTTGATCCGCGCTCACCGCTTACCGGAGATAGTTCAAGAGCGAGCTCTCGAACACTTTGGTCAACGTCCGGCTCGCTGCTTCAATTGCATATTGCTGGAGGGTCAGATCGGAGATCGCTTTGGCTAAATCGACATCCTCCGTTCGCGAAAGCGTTTGGAGCGCAAATCCCTTCGCTTCTTCTAATTTCTCCGCGCTGGTGGTCATGCGATTCGAAACCGCCCCGACTTCGCCCTGGATCGTCACGATTTGCGACAACCCGCGATTCAGCCCGCCCAGCGCCTGTGTAATCCCCTCACGATCATTGCCACGCAGTGACCCGACGAGCTGTTTCGCCATCGCAAAGAGATCAACCGCGCCGGAGGTCAGCGCACGATCGGCTCGGGCATTCGTCGGCACCGTTTGTCCCGCCCCGATTTCGATCGAGTGCACGCCCGTATCGCCCTGATACTGCAGGCCCGACACCACCGCAAACAAATCCCCGGCCGCAGGCGCGCCGGTATTATTCGACAATGCGAGCGTCACCCCCTCAAAACTGATCGGGCTTCCCGTCGTATACGACTGATTGGCCAGCACCGTACGCGGGCTGAGGCTGACAGAAAACGTATCGCCGGCCTGTGGCCCCCCCCGTTGCCCGTTCGCGACCGTCACGCGAAGTCCTTCGAACGTAATCGGCGCACCGGACACATAGGTATTTCCCGACGACAGAGTCGTGCTGGTCGTGCTGTCCACCACAGAATACTGAGTCGATGATGTGAAGAGGATTTGATAGTTATGCAACTTCAGCTGCGCCGGCGCGACGATCCCGGCATCCCGAACTGCCGCGCCACCGGTATTGGCGGAACCGGTCGCCGTCGTGACCGGAACCGTCACATCCAGAACGTCAAATGCCGTCGCCGACGTAAAGCGAATCATATAATCGTCGAGCGTGGCCAGATTGTCATCGACGATTCGCCCCTGGCTGGCGCTCACACCGCCGGTGTTGGTCGACGCCGGACTCACCGTCGCGGTGAGCGCAAACGGGACCGCCCCGGAAGTTGCACTTCCACCGGCCAATCCCAGCACATTCCGGCCGGATCCTCCCGTGACGGTCACGGTGGATTCGGCGCCATGAAGATCCGAGACAATTACCAAACGGTTGTTGTCATATGTGACGGAGACCGTCTTGCCGGCTGCGGCCAGAGTCGCATCGGCATTGATACGGTTTTGCAGTCTCACCGCGAGTTCGCTGCCGGTCAACGTTTCAGTCCCTGCGGTCAAATCAATCGTCCCGGAGCTGACTCCATCGACATTCACGATCAGGCTGTCGGTGCTGCCATTCGTCAGGGTGACCGGCGGGGTGATGGCCAACCCCGATGTCCGCCCGTGCGTGCTCGTTCCGGTAAAAATCGACTGTCCGTTTAATTCCGTATTCGCCGCTTCCTGAATCTGGGCAAACACCTGCCGCGCCTCGACGGCTCCGAGAACCCGCTCTGCAGGTCCATTGATGTCGCTGCGAAACTGGACAGCCAGCTCCTGGAGACGCGACACCGACCGGGTTGCGTTACTGAGCACTTTGTCCGACAAATCCAATCGTGTCTGCCCGAAACTGATGTTGCGCAGGCGCTGCTCGATCACCGCGATCGACGCCTTATCGAGCGCAATACGGTTGAACGCGCCGGGATCATCGGACGGCTGGCGCACGATCTTGCCGGTCGACACCTGCTGCTGGAATTCGAGCGCGCGCGCACGCGCACGCTGAAGATTATTGGCCAGCACACCGAATGTCTGTAGTTCCGTGACTCGCATGGCGCACCTCGCTGACTAGGGCTTGAGGGACAGGATGGTTTGGAGCATCTCGTCGGTCACCCTGATCAAGCGCGATGCGGCCTCGAATCCGCGTTGAAACTTGATCATGTTGACGAGTTCTTCATCCACGGAGACGCCCGACACCTGGGCCCGAATCGTCTCGATTTGATCCCGCAGGATTTCCTGGGCTTCGGTATCCCGGGTGGCGGCTTGCGCCGAGACACCCAGCGTCGCCGCAGTATTCCGATAGGCATCGTGCAGCGTCCCTGGTCCAAGATTCGAGAAACTGCGATGCTGCAACGCCACCAACGCCAGCATATTGGTGTTGTTGCCTGGAATGCCGGCCCTGAGCGATGAGGCCGCTACTCCGGATGGATCGGACAGGGCGACAGCAAAGTCTTTTGCGGCATCGTCATACGTGTTGACCTGAAAGACGTCGCCGGCCGACGGCGTTCCGCTGATCGTCACACTGACTCCGTCAAAATTGAACGTGTGCGGACTGCCGTACGTGCCGGATGCGGCCGTGCTGACACCGGCCGCCAGGCCGAGTGACGCGGCGGCTGAACCGCCGGTCACATTGACCGCGGATGTCGAACCGGCCGTGTTCGACGTAATCACAAACCGGCTTGTCGTCGTATCGTAGGCTACCGCGACGGTTTTTCCGGCAGCTTGCAGCGCCGCATCCGCGTTGATTTGCACCTGGATCTCGGCGGCGAGCGCCGCGCCGGAATCATACGCGCGCCCCGGTGCCGCTGCTCCAGCCAGCGTGATTGTGCCGGACGCAATGCCATCGACCGTCACCGCCAGCTGGTTGTTGACGCCGGTGACAATGGAGATCGGCTGATCGGCCGATGGAGCCGCAATGGCCGTACCCGAATAGTTTCCACGAATCGCCGATCCGGTCGTGCTGTCCACAATCGAATAGGCGGTGGAGGATGAAAACCGGATCTCGTAGTCATGAAAACTCAATAAACTGTTTGCGGTAATCGATCCGGCCCCGACCACGCCCGTACCTTGATTGAGCGTATCGGCCCGGTGTGAGACCGCCAGCGGCCGGAAGAAGTCCTGGCCGGTTGAACCGTCCAGTCCATACCCTTGGCGATGAATATGATTGACGGCGTTCGTCAAGGTTGCGGCCAGCTGATCAAACGCCCGCTGCAACCCTCCGACCGTGGTATCGCGCAGATCCAGCAGGCTCCGTAACCGCCCGTTCGACACCAGCGTGTCGATATTGAGAATTCTGGTTCCTCCGGTCGAATATCCGACCGACAGTAACCCTTCATTTTCGGCATCCTCTACCGCGGCAAGATTGAGGACGGTCTGACCGTCCACTAATACCTGCCCGCGTGCGGCAAACACTGACACAGCTCCGGTACTGGATTCGATGGTGGTGAGGTCGATCCGTGTGGCCAGATCATTGATGACCGACTCCCGCTGATCCCGCAGATCGTTGGCATTCTGGCCTGAGAGCTCTGCCGTCACGATTTTTTCATTCAGTTCGGCGATCTGATGAGACAGGCTGTTGATTTCGGTGACGGTTTGCCTGACTTGAAAATTGAGCGATCCGCGGGCACTGGCCAGATCCGACGCCGCTTGATTGAGGCTGGACGCAAGTTGCGCGGCATTCGCCAGAAGAACGGATCGGGCCGCGCGCTCTCCCGGATTGGTCGACACATCCTGAAGCCCTTGGAAGAGGTCGTTCAATCTGGCTGCGATACCCTGGTTGTTGCTGTCGCCATAGATATTCTGCAGTCTGGACAATTCGTCCCTGGTGACCGACAGACGCCCGAGATTCTGTCGAGACACCGTCAGCTGCTGATTGACAAACCGGTCTACATACCGGCGGATGGATGTCGCATGCACGCCGGTTCCGATCATGCCGGGCTGGCCGTAGCCCGGAGGACGCTCCGTCAGGACCGCCTCCTGCCGGGAATATCCGGGGGTATTGACGTTGGCCACGTTGTGTCCCGTCACCGTCAATGCCAACTGGGACGTGTTCAGGGCGCTCTTTGCAATATCAAAGAGCGAATTGATGCCGCCGCTCATAGTTACCCTTGCTGATGAATAAGGAGGTTTGCGTTCGTAGCCCGTGAGTGTTGCCCCTCCCCGTTATAGACATCGAACCCCGGCGCAACTGCGGCACCGGCCGACAGCGCCTGATCGAGCACTCCCCGGATTCCCTCAATCAGCACCACGTTGTGTTTGATCTCCGCACGAACCGTCTTCACCGTTGACACGAATGAATTGTATCGCTCCTGCAAGCCGATCGATTCAGATGCCGCCAGCCGATCGATCACACCCTGGATTGTGGTCGCTGGATCGAAGGCGTGCTGCACAGCAATCTGCTGCACCAGCACCTCGCGTTCCTGCGCAAGCGCCTGGAGAGACTCCAGGACCACTAACCGTTTGCAGTTGATGGGATGGAACTCGGTCACGGCAAGGTTGCGAATAGCGGCGCGCTCTTCTAGGACCGTCTCCAAGAGCGCATGACACGCCGCCCCTTCACGGTCGAGGAGCCGGCAGAGTGCGGGAATCGTGGGCGTGAGCGTTCTTACGGACATACGGGCTCCTTGCGACATTGCATGGGACTCTGCCTGTGGCCCTTCCAGGCATCGCGCATGGAGCGCGAAGGGGGGGCCCTACCTTACAAAACGGCGTCCGTCAGTACCTGCGTGATGAGCGCGTCCCCTACCTTCCGTCCACTGACATCGTAGGTTCCGTTCTCGATCGCCTGCCGGATCTGCTCGAGGCGTTCGCTTCGAGCCTGATCGGGCTCGTGCGCCAACGCTTGGATCCGCTGTAACTCCTTGGCCTGTTGGGAAATGTGGACCTGATCCTTCTCGGCCTCTTTGCGAGAGGGTGAAGACTTGGCGCCGACGACATCGGCATCCTGTACCCCCAGCAACAGCTTGGCCAAATGATCCGCTTTCCCGTGACCTGAAATCTGCATATCCCTACTCCTTCCGCTCGTCTCTCATCTTCTGGAACATCCTCGACACTGGCATATTGCAGTTGTACCTCGTCGAGGTCTGTATCGGTTCTCACCGGTCTGAACTTGAGGGCTCAGCCGGCGGTAACACAAAATATTTCTCTGCATGCTCCTGAACCATCCTGGTAATGCCGATCCCTCCGGACTCCGCCCCACGCTGCCCGATTTCCTGGTCGTAAAACGAGTGGAAATAGGCGCCTTGGGTATTCACGATCGCACCTTGCGGTACGGTTTCCCTCATAACTTTCAATAGATAGGAGATGAAATAGGCTTCAAACTGCCGGCCGGCTTCAACCAGCTGTTTCCGTGCCGCGGCCGGATCCTGAGGAGTCGCTGTACGGGCTATTGCCCCTTTGCCAAGGCCCGGCGCCAACGGGACTCCAGGCTCAAAGCCGACCGGGCTGTCGCCAGCCCTATATAATGGTAATGCATTGATCGAATTGTGCCGGTCCTGGACTGGATACACCATGGGTAGCGGTTCCTTTCTACATCACTTCGAGCTTCGCCTGCAGCGCTCCGGATGACTGAAGCGCTGAAAGAATCGCGACCAGATCGCGCGGGGTTACCCCCACGGCATTGAGTGCACGTACGACGTCGCCCAGGGTGACGGTCTGATCGACCACGACGAGGCGCGACTCCTGTTCCTTCACTTCAGTTTGAACATCCGGGGTGACGACCGTTTGTCCGGTCGTCGATCCGACCACCGGTGCCGGCGGCTGAGACACATTCAGCGTATTCTTCACGGAGATCGTCAGATTGCCGTGAGAAATCGCGCAGGTCGAGATACGGACATGCTCTCCCAGTACGACCGTCCCGGTCCGCTCATTGACCACGATTTTCGCCGCCGCGTCGACGGCCACATCCAGACCTTCGATTGACGCAATATATTCGACGACACGACCCAGATAGCCCGATGGAATCGTCGCTTTGACGGAGCCGGAATTGACGGCCATGGCGCTCCCCTTCCCATATGCGCCCTCAATTGCTTCGGCTGTACGAATCGCGGTGGTAAAGTCCGGCTGCCGGAGCAGCACGGACACGGTCTCCCATGCATCGATATTGACGAGGAGTTCCCGTTCAATGATGGCACCGCCAGGCACGAACCCCGCCACCTGATGATTCTTGGTGACCGTCGCTCCTCCCGGCCCGCCTGTCCCGCCAAGAAAGCCTCCGATCGAGACCGGCCCTTGCGCCACGGCAAAGACTTGTTGGTTGGCGGCTTTCAAGGGAGTCAGCAACAACGTGCCGCCTTGAAGACTCTTGGCGTTCGCCATTGAGGAGACGACCGCGTCAAGCGTCATGCCCGGCTTGGAGAAGGGAGGCAGCTTGGCCGTCACCATCACCGACGCGATATTTCTGGTCAGCAGCTGAATCGGATCGATCACCAGATTGACGCCCATTTTATTCAACATGGACATCATCGCCTGAATCGTGAACTGTCCGCCGATGACTTGATCGCCGGTGCGATCCAACCCGACCACGAGACCGTACCCGATCAGCTGGTTTTCACGCACGCCTTCGATTGCGCCGATATCCTTGATCCTCACCGCATCGGCTGTCATCGGGAAGAGTACGCAGCCGGCCAGCACGATCGGCAATACCAGGCTCAATGCCTGTGTGGACCGGCTTGGCTGCGATGTGCGCGGCTTCCGGACCAACGAGAAGAGACGAGACAACCAGCTCGGTTCCGAGTCCGGTTGCTGAAGGACTGTACGGGGTGAATGATCCAGTGGAAGCCATCGCGCACGGTTGGCGAACGAAGGCGGGTTATACTCGGCCCGCCGAACTACACCACTGCTCACCATCATCTGTATGGACAACACGTCCATGTGTGTTCGCCAGAACATCTTGTTGGGAAGCGCTGTGCGTTTCTGTGATATCGCCACAAATTCCCCTCTCAGAATGGATAGATCCAATCCAGAATACGGATAAACCAGCCCGGCCGCTGGACATCATCCAGTACGCCGAGACCGGCATACTCGATCTTGGCATCTGCAATCGCGGACGACAGCACGGTGTTCTTCGTATCGACATCGACCCGGCGCACAATCCCCCCGATCGTCATCAGCTGTTTCTCGCTATTGACGGACACTTCACGCCGGCCTTCGATGCGAAGATCCCCGTTCGGCAGGACTTCGGTGACAATGACGGAAATCGTGCCGGTCAAAGTGCCTTCGCGGCTGGTCGCACCCTTCCCGCCGAACTTGGTATTCGCTTGGCCGTCGATGCCGAATCCACGGCGAGTCTCGTCACTGACCCGGATTCCGGGCAAGCCCAGATAACCCATGCCGCTTCCGACCAGCCGGTTCTGAATCGTGGACTCGCGTTGCGCCGCGGTATCGGCCGACTTCGACCCTTTGTGATTTTCGACGATCTTTACCGTGAGAATATCCCCGGCCCGCATCGCGCGGAGATCCTCATAGAGATACGCGCGCCCGTTTTCTTCCTGCCAGAGCGACCCGACCGTTTTGGGTGGGGGGAGCGGAGGAACCACGATACGGCTTGATACACTGGGAGGACTGAAACAGCCGCCGAGCAGAAGCATCATGAGACCCAACTGAATCCACGTGAGGCTCAGGTCAAGGTTCAGGCTGAGCATAGGATGGATTGCCGATCGATACATCGATCCCTCAACCTTAGCCTCAACCTCAGCCTGCTCGCTCTTCAGCATTTCCTTAGAACTCCACCTGCACGAGTCCCGGCCCGACGATCTTTGCCTGGAGTTCCCTGCCAGAATCCTGATTGCTCACCATGATGGTTTGACCGACGCGACCGCTCGATTTCGTCACTCCATAGGCTTGAATCGACAGTCCGCCCCGCTTCGCTTCGATCATGACCCGATCACCTTTCTTGACCAGAACCGGCGCTTTCAAAAATCCTGTACGAAACGGGACATCAGCCGGGAGCGGGCGTGCCGCGCTCTTACCGATCACCTCTTCCCGATCGGTCATAAAGGGATGGGACAACTGGTGCGTACGCATGCGCACCGTCTTCAAATCCTGGCCATCGATGATTTCATCGGATTTCAAGGACCGATTTGGAGCAAGCGCATCGATCATCGCCGCCACATCAGCCAATACCTCGACGGTGTTCCAGGATTTCCCATTCACATTCACTGCCATCTGAAACATGCGGCGCCCCAGCCTCTCGTCGTTCGACACAGGAATGACATGCAGTTCCATGTCTCCCGACGGAACTTTGATCGGCTCGGAAGGGTCCAATACCGTCACCTGCACGTCTTTCACTTTGCGGCCCCACTCGGCTTCCAGATAGCCGCGAATCGTCTTGGTGAGCAGATCACCGGAGATCTCGCGCTCGGCAGGGCGAGTGGCGCCGCCCTCATGGGAACGATGGCCCGGAGCGGCCAGCGAAACCGGCATCGCCTCTGAACGACCCGCCTCCGCCGACGTCACACTCCCTAACGTCGCACTGAGCAGGAACAGCACTGACACAAGATGAAATCGACTCATGGCTCCCTCTTCTCGTTACCGTCTGAGATTGTTGGCAATGGCCATCATTTCATCGGACGCTTGGATCGTCTTGGAGTTGATCTCATAACTGCGTTGCGCGATGATCATGTTGACCATTTCTTCCGCCAGATTGACGTTCGAGCTTTCCAGGAATCCCTGCTGAATCGTGCCGAATCCGGTGGAAAACCCGCCGGTTCCCTGTGTAGGCGGACCGGACGCAAAACTGTCGATGAACAGATTATTCCCCATCGCCACCAGACCCGACGGATTGTCGAAACGCGTCAATTGAATCTGTCCGACCTGTGACGCCTGCGTCACGCCAGGCAGCAGCACAGAGACGGTGCCGTCCTGGCCAATATCGACCTTCAAGGCGCCGGACGGAATCGTGATGACAGGATTCAGCAGATCACCGTCACCGGTGACGACATTGCCCACGTTGTCCCGCTTGAACGATCCGTTTCTGGTGTACATGATGGTGCCGTCCGAACGGGATACTTGAAAAAACCCCGGGCCATCGATGGCCAAATCGAGCTCATTGTTCGTCTGACGCATATTCCCCTGGAGCCACTCCTTCGCAACCGTCGTAGGCCGTACACCGGCGCCGACTTGGATACCGACAGGAAAGACCCCGACGTTCGACGCATTCGTGCCGGGAAGCCGCTGAATCTGGTACAGCAGATCGGCAAACTCCGCCCGGCTGCGCTTGAACGAGTTCGTATTGACGTTCGCAAGATTATGCGCAACCGTATCGACGTTGATCTGCTGGGCTGTCATTCCGGTCGCCGCCGTCCACATTGCTCGAATCATAGAATCCCTCCCGCGTCCCTCATCATTTGCAAAGCAACTCTCAACTCGGATTCTGGCGCTTCACAGACTTACAACACTCGTCCGACGTTCTGAATCGCCGTGTCCGTCATCCGGTCGAATGCCTGCATCAATTTCTGCGCCGACTCATAACTCCGCATCCCCTCCATCATCTTCACCATCTCACTAATGGCACTGACGTTGGACTCTTCGATATGCCCCGCCTGGACCTGGGGATTCTTGGCCACCGTCCCCTTATCCGAGATGTACAGCCCGTCGGCGAATTTCTGCGGCATCTGATCATCGGGGAATTCCATGACCTTGATCCGGTCTACCGGCTTGTCGTCGACCTTGATTTCGCCTTGTGTCGTAATCTCCATTTTCCCGACAGGCATCTTGATCTCGCCCTTCGCTCCCATCACCAGATGTCCCAGATTGGTAACGAGCCGGCGTTGATGATCGAGTGAGAACATGCCATTGCGGCTATACCGTGCGCCCTGAGGCGTCTGCACTTCAAAAAAACCGCCGCCTTGAATGGCCAGATCCAACGGATTGCCGGTCAATCGGATCCGACCCGGCTCAAAGGTGGTCTTCAAACGATGCGGCGCCGTAAACACCCGTTCAGGCGCGCCCAACGGCCGCGCCATGATCTGCTGCGCGAGTCCGGCGCCGGATCCGATACCGGGGACCGCCGCATGCGCACGAGGCAGCATCGCCTTGAAGGCCTGTTCATCTTGCTTGAAACCAGCCGTATTCACGTTTGCCATGTTGTTGGCAAAGACCTGCATGCGCCGCTCATGCGCCAGTGCACCGGATAAGACGGGGTAAATACCTCGATCCATGATCACGCCTCCTTGTCACACTTCAGACACAGTACCTTCGCAACCCTCGTGCCACATCTACGACCATACCGCGATGACTGCTGC
>JABMDE010000133.1 GCA_015904055.1 Nitrospira sp.
AGGCTCTTGAAACAGCGACTGTCCACCGAATTTGTCCTGGTGAGGATCTCAGAAACAGAGTTCCGAGTGGAACCGTGAATTAATCAGACCTTCCCTAATGCTGTACTGATCTACCATCCAAGCAAAGGCTATTGGAGCGCTTATCTACACATGAATGTAGTCAATGTTAAGTTAGGCGACCCTGTATACAAGGATGGTACCCTTCTCGGTCGTATCGGAACCAAATGCGATTTTTGTGAAGGGCGAACGACAAGCCCCCACCTCCATTTAGCCTTGTACGGAGGCACGAACACTTCTAACAACGTCACTGGATTTTCAGAACTGATCTCGTTTGATTTGCCGGACGGATTTGTCCCTAGGCCGAATCCTCCATCGCCATCGCACACATCGAGATCCATTAATCTCTTGCCTTCCGTCACAGCAGGAGGAACGGTGTCATCTCCTCTGACGACCGTACTGCTTAGCGGGACCGCTGGAACCACACCTATGGCGATTCTTAACTGTCCGAATACCATGTCATGCTCGGTTAACCCGCCGTCAGTTATTCCTACGGCGGTTGGGACTCAGAGCACGCTCAGCATAACCACTACAAACAGCACCCAATCTGGCGTCTATAGCCTTACGCTCAAAGCTGGCATGGATCCCATCACTATACCTCTGCGGGTCACAGCTCCTCGCCAGCTTGTCATCAGTTCGTCAACAAGTCTTCCAGATGGCAAGGTGGGTATCGGCTACTCCACCACATTGACGGCGACAGGAGGAACCGCCCCATACACATGGCAGATACTCAGGGGTGCTCTACCACCTGGCCTGTCGCTCAGTTCAGGTGGACTGATCAGTGGAATACCGACTAGCTCGGGGAGTTTCTCTTTCAGAGCGCAGGTTCTCGATGGCAACTTGCAGCAGGATCAAACGACGCTCACGATTACCGTAGAAGGGATTCCACCAGCCGCCCCTACGCTTACTACATTGGCAGAATGCAATGAAGAGACGACACCCCAAATTCGGCTCACGTGGACCGCGTCATCCGGAGTAGATTATTACCAGGTCTTCCGCAATGGCTTCGCATTTTCCGGAGTCTCCGATTCTTCAACCACTAATTCAACGACCTTTCTCGATACACAGGTTACTCTCGGCATCTCCTATACCTATTCGATTGTGGCGATCAACTCGGGAGGCAAAACACGATCTAACGAGGTCACCGAAACCGCACGATGTGGTGTCGCACCGGGAGCATTTACCCTCAGCGTCGTCACGTTATGTAGGGAAAACGCTCCCGTCAATCGCGTAGATTGGACGGGTGCTAGTGGAAGGACGCAGCCATATGAGATCTATCGGAATAATTCTTTACTTGCACAAAGAGATTTGGGTGGGTATGACGATACCGCAGTGTCGGGAGGGACTACTTATACTTACTTGATGCGAGCCAGGAATTCTGTGGGGCAACGCGATTCAAATGCTGTAGGTATCTTAACAAAGAGTGACTGCACCGCTCCGGTTGCACCTGTGATTACTTCGATCACGCCCCAGGCCGTCACGATTGGAACCGGAGACTTCACACTCACCGTGAATGGTCAGAACTTTGACGCGACGACCAGACTGCTCTATGCCCCGGCAGGGAACACCCCTGCCACTCCTATTTTCCCAACCTCCGTGACGAGCACGACACTCACCTTCAGGATCGTGCAAACGTCCTCTGGCTTCCTCACCGCGTTCCCGTATCCGGGCGCTTTCGATATCCAAGTATTCAAACCGGTGTTGAACTTCTACGATGGCCAACGAAGTGGCACGACGACTTTTACTGTCTTTAATCCTGCTCCTGTCATTACTTCCATCACTGGCACCTGCAGGGCAAACCTAAATTGTACCCCCGGCAACGGTTTCGACGTGCGTATCAATGGGAGTGGCTTCGTGGCCAATAGCCCAATCGGAAGCGTCGAATCGAGCACCTACATCAGGATCAACGGAAGGCCGGCCAATCACTTCTTGATAGGTCAAGGGCCTGTTGCGACCCAAATGCAGTTACTTGCGAATGGATTGCTCATTGTCACGCCGGGAACGTACTCCCTTCTAGCGTGCAATGATGGAACCACTGCAGGCACCACGTGTAGTACTGGGGATCTGACCGTCGTGCCTTAGTGGTAAGTCAAGTTGTCCTTGAAAATGGATGAGAGGAGGAAAAAGGGGACACGTGGAAAATTGGGGCAGGTATGACCATTGACTTAAGGAAGGTCTGATTAATTCACGTTTCCATTCGGAAATCTGTTCCTGGGCTGGTCACCAGGGCGAATTCAGTGGGCATCCGCTGTTCCGAGGGCCTTTGGTGGGGCACATCCACCGTTCGATGGCCCCTAGCCCACCGCCGGCCACACACCTCTTACGTTTCCGCCAACAGTCGCCGCCGTGCCACGTACAGATTCGCCAAGCCACAGCTGATCTGGAGCCAGTGGGTGTTCTTCGCCAACCCCCGGTACCGGACTTTGGCCCAGCCGAAGATCCGCTTGATCACCAAGAACGCATGTTCGACCTTCGCCCGGACTTTCGACTTCGTGCGGTTCCGGTCCCGCTCCTCCTCACTCAGCAGCCGATGGCGATGGGCTTTGGTCTGAACGAAGCTTTTCGCCCTGGGGGCGAGTTGACGAATGGTGTCGCGGTGCCCGCTGTAGGCCGCATCGCCCCACACCCGCGTCTCTTGCCCATGTAGCAATTCCGGTAATACCTGGCTGTCATGCACATTCGCCGCCGTGGCGGCGACCGAATGAATCAGTTTCGTCTGGCTATCCACACCGATATGCGCTTTCATGCCGAAGTACCACTGATTCCCTTTCTTCGTCTGATGCATCTCCGGATCGCGCTCCTTTGTCCGATTCTTCGTCGAACTGGGCGCACTGATAATCGTGGCATCCACAATGGTCCCGTGGTTGACCTTCATGCCGTGCGTCGCCAGATAGGCACTGATCCGGGCAAAGAGCTGTTTCCCCAACTCATGCGCTTCCAGCAGATGTCGAAACTTGCAGATCGTCGTCTCGTCGGGCACCGGCTCGCGGCCCAGATCAATCCCGACAAACTGCCGCATCGCGCGTGAGTCGTACAGCGCTTCTTCCACGGCTGGGTCCGACAGGTTGAACCACTGTTGGAGACAATGGAGGCGCAGCATGCGTTCGATCCCGACCGGCGGACGCCCCGGCCCGTCGGCCTTGGGATAGACCGGCTCGATCACCGCGACGAATTCGGCCCACGGCACCACGCGATGCATCTCGTCGAGGAACCGCTCGCGGCGGGTGGATTTGCGATATTGCTCGAAGGGGACTTCTGCAACGGTCTGCTGATGCATGGGCGCGCCTCCCGTTCAGTGCCGCACTTCTCTTAGCACATCAGGAGAGGGGAATAAATCAGGCCTTCCCTAGTCACTCGAAGCGGGGTTATGACAGGGATCATTCCTCGTGCGCTCGGCAGCTCATTGAATTGCAGCGTGCGGGACGACCTTATCGGTGTCATTGTGATTAAGAAGCCGGACGAGACTTGGCTTGGGACCGGACTCCTGGAAGAAATGTTTCGGCGGGAATTCGGTCGGATGCACATCACAGAACGAGCAGCAGTGCCATTCAGAGTGATGCCTACAATCCTCTGGCGCCGACTGAGCAGTGTGTTGAGGGACGGCGGAATCACGGTGATTAGAAAGGACATCCGTTTTAACCAGGGCGTCCTAATCGCACAGGCTGGCTAGGTTATCCGGAAGGCTACACGGGATCTGATCGCCAGTTTGAACAAAGCTTCCTGCTGCACTATGCCCTGCGTACTGGCGAATGGTCGGTGGGACCGATCACCGATACGAGGTATCCCTACCCTTCGTTACAAATTGATACTGGATGGCGATTGCCCTCCGTGCGAAGACAAAGAGCGTGGAGCAAAAAGGTAGCCCGAGCGCTAGCGAACAAGATATAGGGTCAGGCAGGTTTCCCGTCCGCATATCTGGAATGGAAGGCACCAACGATCAAGGTGGTTTTTCAATGAGCCCTTACCCGATTCCGTTTCTTGACTCTGATGGGAAAATAGGGTCAGGTCTTGCAATTAAATAGTTCGCGCCATGCTGCGGTATTCGCTCCTCTCTCATCGGCTCGACTGCGGTGCATTCATCATGTGGTCATGCAGACCTCAATGCCCACGTCGTGTCTGTACTCTGTACGATGTGACGATATAGAGATTTTGAGAGAGAGCCGGTGTATTTCTTCATCTGTGGAAAAGCTTGAGGGCATTCGCTATTATGACGGAGGTTGGCTCTCTGGAGACCTCGACGGATGGCGGATGTTCTCACATTTCCACCGGTTACAGACCGCCTTCTCGTCGAAGTGGTCCGTCGCATTCTCACCATTGGCACTCCCTTCAAGGTCGTGCTGTTCGGTTCCCATGCCAAAGGCACCGCCCGTCCGGACAGCGATTTGGATTTGTCAAGGGTCATCCAAATCTCCCCAGTTCGGGTCATCGAAAATTCCCCACCCGGGTTAGGGGGTTGTTGCCGTTTCGTCCAGTCGCATCAACCCCGCC
>JABMDE010000134.1 GCA_015904055.1 Nitrospira sp.
GCGTTCGCCAAATTCATGCTCTCAACAGCGGGCCCTCCGACCTTGTTGATCTCAAAAACTGCGCCGACATGACACGCTGACTGCCGTTTTTAGGATGATGGTGTACAACCACCAGGCTGCCCAACATTATCCTTGGACCTGGGCGCTCATTCATGGTGGATACATCCTGGCTGAGTCCGCAGCGCTCCTTATTTATTGGCGCGTCAATGAAACCGTGCAGATTGATCTTGCCAGCGCGCAGGAAAGAGCCGAGGCTGCCAGTCGAGCGAAATCTCAGTTTCTGGCTGTTATGAGTCATGAGATTCGAACCCCAATGAACGGCGTCATCGGGATGACGGGGCTTCTTCTCGACACAACGCTCTCCGACGAACAACGCGAATATGCGGAAACGGTCCGCCGCTCAGGCGAGCACTTGCTGGATGTCATTAATGACATCCTTGATTTCTCCAAGATCGAAGCGGGCAAGCTCGAAATGGAGTGTCTTGACTTCGACGTGCGCTCGACGGTTGAAGATGCCATTGGCCTCGTCAGTGAGCGAGCGTATAGCAAGGGCCTCGAGATTGCCTGCCTTGTGCAGGCCGGTGTGCCTGCGGCGCTCCGTGGCGATCCTGGCCGTCTCCGCCAGATCCTGGTCAATCTACTCGGTAACGCCATCAAGTTTACTGAGCGCGGCGAAGTTGTCCTGAGGGTCAGCGTCGAGGCCGGCCTCGGCAAGGAGGAAGAGGCCGGAACAGTCGCACACCCGCTCTCTTCCCTCTCGTCCCTCGCACCGTGCCCGGCACTACGGTTTGAAGTGACAGACACTGGGATCGGACTCACGCCGGAGCAGCGGGCGAAACTGTTTCAACTGTTCGCTCAAGCGGATGGTTCCACCACGAGAAAGTTTGGTGGCACGGGTCTTGGGCTTGCCATCTGCAAACAGCTTGTGGAACTGATGGACGGGCGGATTGGTGTGAACAGTACAGTCGGACAAGGCAGTACCTTTTGGTTCACCGCTCGATTCAGTCTTCAATCTGAGAGCGAGCAGATTGCTTTCCCGCTCCCGATAGCGCTACAAGGCAGCCGAATCCTCATCGTGGATGATTACGCTACAAACCGGAACATTCTTGAGCATTATCTCAGTGAGAAAGGAGTCGCGTATGAAAGTGCGGAGAACGGGTTCCAAGCGATGCAGTGTCTGCGCAATGCGGCGGACCGGCAGACCCCATTCGATGTGGCCGTTGTAGATATGCTGATGCCGGGCATGGACGGCCTGGAATTAGCCCGGCAAATCAAGTCTGAACCGGTGATCAGCGCCACGCGCCTGGTGCTCCTGACATCGGTCGGCCGGCGCGGGGACGCCAAGGCAGCCCAAGACGCCGGATTCGCAGCCTACCTGACGAAGCCCATTCGCCGATCACAGCTCCATGAGTGCCTCAGTCTTGTTCTTGCCGATTCCTCCGATATTGGTTCCCCGGTTCCTCGGACTGCGGCACCTATTATTACCCGTCATAGTCTGGGGGAAGTTCGGGCTCGGTCCCGTGGACGCATTCTCGTGGCGGAAGACAATCCGATCAATCAAAAGGTTGCGGTGAAGATGATCGAGAAGCTCGGTTACCGGGTGGACGTCGTAGGGAATGGGAATGAGGCGATCGAAGCGAGCGGGCGGATCCAGTATGACCTGATTTTCATGGATTGCCAAATGCCGGAGGTGGACGGTTTTGAAGCGACCAAGGGCATTCGCATGCGAGAGCACGGAGTTCGCCACACCCCGATCGTGGCCATGACTGCCAATGCGATGACGGAGGATCGCGAGCGATGCTTGGAGGCAGGGATGGACGACTATCTCAGCAAGCCGGTTGCGAGCAATTCCCTGGCAGCGGTACTAGAACGCTGGTTGCCTCACGAAGCCGTTTCCACGGAGGCAGAATCGAAGGCAGCCTAGCAGGCTGCGGTTTCTCGCCAGGTTTCCCAGCCTGCGAAGGAGGCCACCACGGCGATCCGGAGCGCAGGGCGCGGCAATCGACCTATTGAACGAAAAGCTCGAAACCATTTCACTCAGACCCACCAAGGCCAACATTGCCGTCAAACTCGTGGCGCTAGTCTGGACGCCACACTGGCGGGATGCAGGTGGAGTAACGACACCAGCCTGGGGCTAACCTGCTCGGGAATAGGGCCATTCCTCCCTATGGTATTGTCTCTGCCAAATTGAGTACATTGGCGTATTCTCTAACGGCCAATGGGGGGGGGCGTGACGCCAATACCTTCATGCGAATCCGCAAGACTCGAAGCCCTCTACCGCTACGTGATTCTCGGCACCGAATCAGATTCCGCGTTTGACGATCTGGCGCGCCTCGCCTCCTCTCTCTGCCGCACACCCATCGCAGTAATCTCCTTCGTCGATGCTGAGCGCCAATGGTTCAAGTCCTCCGTGGGGCTGGACTACAAGGAAGCCCGGAGGGAAGGAGCGTTCTGCGCCCATACCATTGCAGGAACCGATGTCTTCATGGTGGAACACGCCGATGCGGACGAACGGTTCAAGAACCATCCCTGGGTCGTCGAACAGCCGGCGTTGCGATTCTATGCCGGGGTTCCGTTAATGACGCCGGATGGCT
>JABMDE010000135.1 GCA_015904055.1 Nitrospira sp.
GGCCAGCAGCATTCGCTTTTGCCACCAGTCCGCGCTGGGTTTGCTCCAGGGTTCGATGGCGCCCTGCGCAAGCGATTTGTCGTGGTCGGGAATGACCAGCTCCGGATCGTACCGCAGCACGTTGCCGAATCCTTTACAGTCGGGGCAGGCGCCGAGCGGATGGTTAAATGAAAAGAGCACCGGTCTAAGGGGTTCAAACGTCCGGCCGCACTGTTGGCACAGGAACGACGTGCTGTACTTCTGAAGCCCCTGGCCGATGACCTCGACGGCGCAGCTGCCATCACCTTCGCGGAACGCAGTTTCCACGGCCTCCACCAGGCGTGAGTGATGGTCTGTGCCGATTACCAGTCGATCGAGGACGACGTGCAGGTTCGTGTGTCCATGCAGGGCCGATGGGGTGGTCTCATGGAGATCGAGGATGTCGCCGGCTGTTTTGAGCCGGGTGAATCCACGGATCAACAACGACTGAATCAAGAGGGCGGCTTGTTTCGGCGAGGGAACTGCGATGGGAAAGAGGACCATGGCCCGCGCACCGGGAAAGCGAAGCAGGAGATCGTCGGTGACAGAGTCCGGCTGAAAGGCACGGGCTTCCTGGCGGCAATCGGGGCATGTCGGTTTGCCGATCTTGGCAAAGAGGAGACGTAGCAGGTCGGCGATCTCTGTCGTGGTGCCGACGGTCGAGCGGGCGGTGCGAACCTGATTCTTTTGTTCAATCGCGATGGCTGGACGCACGTTCTGGATGCGATCCACATCGGGGCGGGCGACCTTGTCGAGAAACATGCGGGCATACGTCGAGAGGGACTCGACATAGCGCCACTGGCCTTCCGCAAAGAGCGTGTCAAAGGCCAATGAGGATTTTCCCGATCCGGACAGGCCGGTGATGGCCGTCACGCGGTCGTGGGGAATGCGGAGCGAGATATTTTTCAGATTATTCTGCCGCGCACCCTCGACGATTAAGTCCGACGGCCGGTTGTGAGGCAGAGGGGGAGAGTTCACGCGACAAGCTCCAGACCTGGTAAATGCACGATCCTAGCAGGCTCTCTCCCTCCGCTTCAATGAGGAGCCTGTCCAATGCGGTAGTGGAACGGCCAGTGTCAAACAGGCTTCTAGGATTCGGGAAAGTCTTGGTGAATAGTCGTGTCAATGAGACCATGGGGACCACAAATGGGAGGTGCCGAATGATTCTCAGCACGACCAGCAATATCGAGGGCAGGCCGGCGATCAAGTATCTCGGTTTAGTGTCGGGGGATGCCATTCTCGGGGCCAATATCTTCAGGGATTTCTTTGCGTCGATTCGGGACATCGTCGGCGGCCGATCGGCGGCCTATGAGGCCGAGCTGCGCAAGGCCAAGGACATTGCACTCGGTGAAATGCGCGAGCAGGCGAAACATCTGGGGGCCAATGCCATCGTGGGCATCGACATTGCCAGCATGTTGATGGTGAGTGCGAGCGGCACGGCCGTTGTCGTTGAATAGCAGGCACGTATGACACTTCTTGCGAATGTCGAATATCGTAGGCTTGGCCGCCAGATCGCGGACCTCCTGGGTTCCGCTCTGGCGGGGCCTTCTGCAGAGGCGCTCCGGGAACTCGCTCGGGTGTGCGATCCTTCCGCCGACGAAGTCCGTATCAAGGCGGAAGTGTTTCTCTTTCACAAGTATGTATTGATGCAAGCCTGCACCGGTGTCTTCGCAGAGTCACAGGTTGACCACGTGGTCGGGGGGGTGTGTGCAGCGCTGAATGAACGGGCCACGGGGTTAGCACTCAGCCCGGATCGCCAGGAGGCGATGGAGAGGATGTGGCAGCAGCGGGCCGGGGAGTTCGATCAGCCCTTCTCAAAGGACCGTGCAGACTTTCTTGATGGCGGGGTG
>JABMDE010000136.1 GCA_015904055.1 Nitrospira sp.
GATCCGCCAGTATTTGGACCATGACCAGTACAATCTCTACAAATTGATCTGGAACCGGTTTATCGCTTCGCAGATGGTGCCGGCGATCTTGGACGTGACAAGAATCGACTCGACGCCGGTCGGCACGAAGGACAGGTACGTCTTCCGCTCTACCGGCACGATCGTGAAATTCCCAGGCCATACCGTCGTCTATATGGAGGGCGTCGACAAGGAGCTGCCGTCCCAAAAACCGAAAGCTGATCAGGAAGCGGAGGACGACAACGAGCGCCTGCTGCCGCCGCTGTCTGAAGGGGAGCAGCTGCGGTTGGTCGAGCAGGAAGGGCAAGCGGCGATGGGCCTCACCTCGAAGCAGCATTTTACGCAGCCGCCGCCCCGGTACAACGAAGCGCTGTTGATCAAGGAGTTGGAAGAAAAAGGGATCGGGCGCCCGTCTACGTATGCCGCGATCATTTCCACGATCCAGGACCGTAAGTATGTGGAGAAAACCGAGGGGCGATTGGTCCCGACCGAGACGGGGAAAACGGTTCATGACTATTTGATGAAGGGATTTCCCGAGCTCATCAATGTCGATTTCACCTCCCATCTCGAGGAACAGCTTGATGAAGTAGAAGAGGGGAACAAACCCTGGGTGACGGCGGTGCGGGATTTCTACATGCCGTTTACTAAAGAGCTGGAACGAGCCAAGACCATTCCCGGACCGAAAGATACCGTGGAACCGCCCACGGACATCCCTTGTGAGAAATGCGGGAAGATGCTGGAGATCAAGTGGGGGCGCAACGGCAAGTTCCTGGCGTGCCCCGGATACAAAGACGATCCGCCCTGCAAGAACACCCAGAATTTTGAGAAGCTGGAGAACGGCACCATCAAGATCGTCCCGAAGCTGGAGATCACGACCGATCAGAAGTGCGACAAGTGCGCCAGCCCGATGATCGTGAAAACCGGGCGGTTCGGCAAGTTCATCGCCTGTTCCGCGTACCCGCAATGCAAAACGACCAAACCGCTTGCGCTGGGCGTCAAATGTCCGCAGCCGGACTGCGGCGGCGATCTTGTGCAAAAACGGACCAAGAAGGGGCGTTCATTCTTCGCCTGCAGCAACTACCCGAAATGCGAGTACGCGCTCTGGGATCGTCCCGTGCCGAAAACCTGTCCGACCTGCCAGGCTCCATTCCTGATTGAAAAGGTCAGCAAGCAGGCCGGCCGGAGCGTCCAATGCCGCAACGACGACTGCGGTTACCGCGAAGCGGGGTGACGTTCACAGATTGTCCCATTACTTCCTCACAGCCTATCGAACCGTATCGCATAGGTTTGATTGCTCCCAGCTCTCATCAAGTCATATGTTGTCCTGCCTGCATGCCTAGACAGTTCCATTTCTCGCCGTCTCGTTGGATTGCCACATATGTTATGGCTCATATCTAGCTCATGAAACCTATGACTCAAGTGTGTGCCACGGTGTTCCTCTGTGTTGGGCTGGCCTGGTCGTCTCCAGTGTTGGCGGAAGAAACCGCTTCAACAGTGATAGGGAGGCAGACGATTGGTGTGGTCGTTGGCGGAATGTTGCCGGTTCGCATCATGGAGGCACAGTCGTCCACGTTGAACGGGGTGGCAGTGCATCCTTCATGGCAGATCACGGTGACTGACCCGATGGGGGACGGGTGGTGGCGCGGCTCAGTTGCGCTGGGCCTTGAAGCGGCATTCTTGGGAATTGCAGAACCGACCGGCATGTATGGCGTAGGAATTACGCCGAAGGTCGTCTATACGTTGGCCTCCTTGGGCCGGTTCAAGCCGTATGTCGAAGGCGGAGGTGGCCCACTCTGGACAAACTTCGATGGCCGCATTCCCGAGCAAGGATCGGATTTCAATTTTCTGGTCTGGGGCGGAGCGGGTGCGACCTATGATCTGACCGCACGATGGGCGCTGAATGCCGGAGTCCGGTTGAGCCATATTTCCAATGCTGGCATCGAGAGCCCGAACGGCGGCGTGAATTACCTGTTGCCGTTTGTTGGACTCTTGGCAAAGATGTACTAACCAGCACAGCGATGGTGGTTGGTAACAATGTTGGTTGCCCGCTGGCTGATGGCCGTATGCGTTTGGCCTGGCGGTGATCGGTTCGTATCACGTGCGACCGGTGTCCACGAAAGGCATGAGTCTGCCCAAGGTATTCACGATTCCTTCAGGACCCCGTAAGCCCGGTTAGACCGCTGATTTCTGTTTCAATTTCTGAAATGCGTCGCGCGCAGCACTGACGATCAGCGGCGGCGCCTTGTCTGGGCTGCCGGCATCGAACGGCGGGTGTGGATCGTACTCGATCAGCAGTTGAGTGAGGCGCGCTGCATCGCTGCCAAATTCTTCTGCGACCAGGGTCAGGGCCATATCGATTCCGGACGACACCCCGGCGGCTGTCACGACCTTCCCGTCCCGGACGACCCGTTCTTTAGTCGGGAGTGCACCGAATTGCTTCAAGACATCATGGGCAAGCCAATGGGTGGTTGCTTTCAACCCTTGCAACACCCCGGCGGCTGCAAGACCCAATGCACCGGTGCAGACAGAGGTCGTCCACTTCGTCGTCTGGTGTACCTGCGCGATCCATTCCAGAACCAAGGGGTCGCCCATCACCGCTTGAGGGAAGGCGGTACCTGGTACGAGGAGAATGTCGGGCCTGGGAACTTCATCAAGAGTGTAGTCCGCCTGCAAACCCAAGCGCCCGAAGTCGGTGCGTTTCATGCCTTTCTCACGCGCGACGAAGCGGACATCAATTCCAAGTCCCGGTGCCTGTAGGACTTCGTAGGGACCGATCGCATCCAACGCCGTCACCCCGTCATATAGCAAGATTGCCAGTTGCATG
>JABMDE010000137.1 GCA_015904055.1 Nitrospira sp.
ACTGATCATTGATCCTGATACTGTGTTGTCCGACCCGATCGCCTTTCAATCTTTCCAGTCGGTTGCCTGCCGGTGAGAGGAGGTCTTTCAGATCCGTCGAGTTGTCGAGCATCGTGAGTTTCCGCTCAGCGACCTTCCTGAAACCGGAAAACTCCTTCACCATCTCGCCGGCGAAGAACTGTTGCGTCTTCTTGTCACGAAACCCTCGAGTCACGATATCCAACCTATCACAGTTTTACGTTTTACGTACAGCATATGTGCCGAATTTGTGCTAATAATCTGTAATACAGACAGAATTCCTCGGAATCAATCGAGTCAGTAGAAACCGCTTACGTCATTGCTCAGTGCGCCTCGTCATGACGGCGCATGGATTAATCCTTCCAGTGCACCGGGAAGCCTTCAAAACCATCTTATTTGTGAGCTGGGCCCAATACAGATTGGTAACGTCGCAACTCCTCGCTGATTACACTGGATGAGGGAGGCGACTCAGGAGTTCAGTTGCCGTTTGATCGAGCAGTACAGCCCATAGCCTTGGGCCAACAGCCCGGTCACGAGTAATCCGAGCGCCGTCGGAAGCCAAGGTGAGGTGGGGTCATCGAGTCCGGCCATGCCGATGACGAATCCCAGGGCCACGGCGACGATGCCGACGGATCGCGCGATGATGCCTCTCCGTGCCCAATTATTCGGTGACGAGGTGTGGTCAGGCGGCATGTTGTCAGTCTACAGTTGCAGTGAACGAGAGTTCAATTACCCTTCGAGACAGCGTTCATCTGTATCAAGAGCCGAACCAGACCGAATCCATCTTTCCCGAATCAAAAGGTCTTCGCAGGATGTGCTCTACCGGCAGATACCGACCGGTCTACTCGCCGTGATGGTTGTGCATCAAGATGGTCCGGCCGGCGATCTCATGAGGCTGAGTTGAGGAATACACCGTCGCATAGCCGGTTCGAGAGCTGAAGTAGGAATGTCCCGGTCCTGCGTTGGAAACGGATCTACAGATTGGCCAACACACGAGGGCTTTCGGGAGTGGTTAGGTCCTGCTGGAATCCAGTGTCACGCGAACTTGTCCTGTACGGCTCAAGTAATCGATTGCGAGGGATACCTGATTCCAGGTGAGCTCCGGGCAGAGGCCCGCAATTTCCTCCATGGGACAATCGGTGCCGAGCTTCTCCAGGGCGGTGTGAACACGAGAGATGATTGTTGAGACGTCCATAGAGCATCCCCCGTGTGGGTCTTCAGGTACGCAGTAGGTGAAATGATAGGTGAACGTGGCGAGAAACAGAACTAGGGGAACAGCTAGAGACACGAAGAAATGCTACCAGACCCCACATGGCCGACAAGAGCCATCCGACGAATCTGAGAGGAGGACGAGCAGATGCTCGGCAACCGGTGCTCTATGACGCCATCGGCTCGCGCGAGGCACAAATTACAGACTCACCAGGCCTTCGGCCACGGCATACTTTGTCAGCTCGGCCAACTCGTCCATGATCCGGGACTTATGAAACTCCACGGTCTTGACGGAAATATTCAAGAGCGTGGCGATATCCTTGGTGCCCTTCCCTTCCGCAATGAGTTGCAACACTTCTCGCTGCCGCGGCGTGAGCGCGGTCACGGGCTGCTGACGCAGCAGCGCGTCCGGCGGATGCAATGTGGCCGCCAGCACGTCTTTCGTGATCAGCGGCGTCATGTAATGTTGTCCTCTCAGGACCGCGTGGATGGCCTGTTTGAGCTCCGACGCGGCAGATCGTTTGAGCAAATAACCGGATGCACCGGCCTTGAAGGCCTCCGTTGCATAGGTCGGTGTCGCATGCATGGTGAGAAAGATCAGTTTGCTGTCGGGTACGAGCTTTGTGAGTTGTCTGGCGGCATCCAGCCCATTGAGTAGCGGCATGGAGATGTCGAGCAAGATCACGTCCGGGCGCAATTTTTGCGCTTCTTCCACCAATGCGCGGCCGTCTTCCACCGTGCCGACGACGACGCCTTCGGCTTCCACCAGCTTCAGAACCCCGGCCAGGACCAGCGAGTGATCGTCCGCGATCAGGATACGAGGGCGCATCAGGCGTTCTCTTTCTTGGCCGGAATCCAGGCGAAGACTTTCGTGCCATCAGTCGGCTTGGAATGGATGCGGAGGAATCCATTGAGGAGCCGCAATCGCTCCTGCATGCTGGTCAGGCCCAACCCTTTGTGATAGGCATTCGTCCCGCTTGCGTCAAATCCCTGGCCGTTATCGATCACGGACAGGGCAACTCCGGTGGATGACCCTCTCAGCTCCACGGTGGCTTCGGTGGCACAGGCATGTCGCACGACATTCTGGAGGCTCTCCTGCAGTACGCGGAACAGACAGGTCGAATGGTCGAGCGACAGTGAATCGGGCACATGATTCGTCTCGAAGAACACGGCAAGTCCTGTCCGTTTGGTGACCTCACGGATGTGGTCTGCGATAGCCGGTTGTAGTCCTGCATGTTCTAGCAGTGACGGGTGAAGTTTGTACGCGAGGTCATGGACGTCATCGGAAAGCCGTTCCATCTGTTCCCGGATCGGCAGCAAGGTTTGCCTGGTCAATTCCGGCGAGATCGTCGGCTGTTGTTCGAGTGTCGCCACATCGAGTACCAGCGCGGCGAGGCGCTGGCTGATATCGTCGTGCAGCTCACGCGCGATTCGTTGCCGCTCATGTTCTTGGGCGGAGAGCAGTGCCGAAGCGAGGTCTTGCAGTTGCACCCGGTATTGGCGGAGTTCTTTCTGGTTCAGCTCCAATTCCTGCTCCTCGCGCTTGCGATCCGTGATGTCTTCAGAGATTCCCAACAGGTACTGAGGACGCCCTTCCTGATCAGCGATAGGGATCTTTTTCGTATGGAGCAGGTGAATGGTTCCGTCGTGAGTCGTGATGGGTTCTTCCGGAATATCCAACAGGCGTCCACTCTCCAACACCTTCCGGTCTTGGGCGGTAAAGAAGTCGGCTTGGTCGCGGGGAAAGACATCGTAGTCGCTCTTGCCCAGCAATTCGCGCTCGGAATAACCGAGCAGTCGTTCTCCCACCTTGTTGATGCGAACAAACCGAAGCTCCCTGGCGTCTTTGACGAACACCATCGTGGGCAGGTTGTCGACCACAGAATACATGAGGGCTTCGGAACGGTGCAGCCGGTCTTCTGCCCGTCTACGTTCACTGATGTCGGTGGTAATGCCGCCGATCGCGTACACGCGCCTGGAATGATCCCGCAGGGGGAATTTCATGGCAGTGGTTATATGCAACCCGCCGGGATAGAGGGCGGTCTCTTCGAATTCCATGGCCGTTTCGGTCTCTTGGACTTTGCAGTCATTGGCATGAAACTGATCGGCCTGTTCGTGGGCGAACAGCTCTGAGTCCGTCTTGCCCTGAATGTGTTCCTGCGTAAGGTCAAAGGCCTCCTCGAATCGGCGGTTCGTATAGCAATACCGCCCATCCGTCGTTTTGATGAAGGCAAGATTTGGCGCATGGTCGAGGAATGTGCGAAACCGTTCCTCGCTTTCGATCAACGCTGCGTTGGCCTGCTCCAGCTCTCCGGTTCGCTCACGGATCCGGCGCAGCAACTTTTCCTGAGCGTTCCGCAAAGATTTCTCGGCGTGTGCGCGCTCGGTGATGTCATGGCCGATGATCAACAGGCAGCGTGTCTTTTCCAGCATAACCACATCAGCGGAGATGAGAATATGGCGCAGGCCGGCGCGTTTCATCCGTACCGGCACATCGAGATTCCGCACCGACCGTTCAGATGTGAGGCGCTTGATGAATCGAGCCCGATCGTCGGGGTCCGGCAACATATTCAGGAGGAGTGTCGTCTGACCGATCACGTCGTCCCGCTGAAATCCGAACATCTCCAGGCAGGCGTCGTTGATATCGAGACACCGACCCGTCTCCAACTCCGTCACTCCAATCGGATGAGAACTCAGACGAACCGCCATGGCCAAGACTTCATCCTTCAAGAAAGGAAAAGCCGGTCTGCGTAGGCGCAAGGCAGGCCGCGGTCGAGGCGAAGAGCGGGCGCTCGTTCTTACAGACGGTTTGGTCTTGGTAGTTTTCTGTGCCATGGGGGTGCAGCAATTCTAGGCTTCATGAGAAAACCAAACAAGAGGGCAAGAAGCCGATGGCTGGATAGGTATGCGGGCTAGTGCGGTTTGAGCTAACGACTAGGGTAATGCCTAGTGCTGCAGCCAGGCCAATTGCCTTAAAAGGATTCTCCAGCGTACGACCATGAAGCATGCAGCCTCAGCACAATGATGTCTTCCGATCACCCAGGTAGGTAAGGAGTCTGTATTCATGCGCACGTCTGCTGCGGCGCCATGTCCGGACTCGTTGTCGACGCACATGAGCCAGGTGCTTGGCTCGCATTGGTAACCGATTCGAGTACAAGGTTGCAGGGTGTCCCGTCATGAACTACGCGATAAAAGATTCGTGCCGGTTTTGTCCCGATCAAACCACCGCACAGAGGTGTGACCCCGCATCCTCGGCGGCTGGTCATTGAGTTGCTTTTACATCGTCTGTCGCGTTTTGCGTCAGAACCGGGTGCCACGATGGCGACATTGTCCACAGCAGAGCGGCAGGAGTTTCTTCTGAGACGGTGCCGGACCGGAGGCGAACGGCCATGGCGCTTTGTAGTTTCTGCACGCAAGCGATCGCTATCGGGCCGAGGCATATTTGTTGCCCTCCTCGTTGATCGCCGCCGTGACATGCATTACGGAGGCGGTGATCAATAGCGACGCACCAGGAGGGAGAAACCCATGATGGTCCATGGATGTCATTGCAATCGCTGTGGCGGGATGATGGCTAAGGTCTACGGCGACTTGATGAGTCCGGATGACATGGGGATAGACGTGGTCGGGTGGCGGTGCGTGAACTGTGGGGATTATGTGGATGAGCTGGTGCTCAAGAATCGAGGGATGCAACAGGGACCACCCTCATTTCCCACCCGATTGGCGAAAGAGCGAGAACCAATGCAACGTCCGGCGCCGCTGTCGATCCAACGCCGTCGCGCTGCGGCATGAACCGGAGATACGAACCGGGCCGCATGGATGCCGGAGTCACGAAGGTCTGTGCAGGTGCAGGGGGTGGACCGGTGAAGCGTGCCTGCGAGGATTCTCTCCGAGCTTGACGCGATCTTTCCACAAACGGTCCGTGTCGACTTGCCGCCTTTCCCCAGTACCAATTGTTCGCCGCCGGCTTCACATAGCCGAATACGTCATCCCGTCCGGACGGCAATGCTAATCAGGGTTTCTCGGTCCGCGCATTCAGCACCATGAGAGCGCCGCTTGCAGCAGGCCTGAGTGATGCGGTAGAACCCATACCATACGATGAAACTGTGGCGCTATGTGTTCGTCCTAGGGCTCGTGGTCTGGCCGGCGTCGATTCCTCTCGGAGGGGTGACCGATCATGCGGAGGCGGTGGATTTTTCCGCTGAGCGCATCGTCAAGAGCGAACGGTCCTCAGTGACGGCGCATGTCAATGCCAAGGATGATCGCTGGCGATTCGAATTCATGCAACCGCAAGGAGGCGCCAGCATCATCATTGTGCGAATGGACCACCGGACATCCTGGCTCATTTTGTCCAAGCGGCGTCAATATCTC
>JABMDE010000138.1 GCA_015904055.1 Nitrospira sp.
ATGTTTAAGATCAAGAAGAAAACTGAAAAGCCGAAGCCGACGGTGCTCTATAACATTGTCGAAGACTATTCCGAATTCGATGCGCCGGGCAATGTGACCGTCTGTGCCATGACGCTCACGGAGGACCTGGCTGCGCATGCCAAGATTCTCGCGGAAAGCTACGACGTGCCGCTGGATACGATGACGGCACTCCTCACCGAAGGCGGGGTCTATGTCTATCCACAGGCAAGCGGAATCCTGACGCGCGGGTTGTTTGCCTGCCTTGTGGACCAGGTCGGCGGGAACCCGAAGCAGACATTCGTCTTGGATCTGATGCAGTTTGCCGAGGCGGAGCAATTGGTTCGCGCGCAGGGTCTCTCGGTGATCGATGCGGTGCTGAATATCTTTCAGCGGACATTGCCCGAACAGTTGAAGGCAAAGCTCCGGCAGAAGAATTTAGGGGTGGACTACCGGACGCTGGATCGCGCGGTGGCGAAGGGCGGCGATATTAAATACATCGATTTTCGCAAGGATTGGTCGCCGCATTTTAAGCGGCTGTGCATCATGCCGGATGGGCGGCTGGTCGAAACGGGTGGATTGCAGGAGTTCGCCCAATTACATGGCATCACGAGGTCTCAAGCAAAGCAGCTTGTCGAGCAAGGCGGCACACTTGATGTGCAGGGCGAAGTGCTGGCGTGCCAGATTGTCAATGGTCAGCCGGCGGTGGCGCGATTCAGCGCGGCGAATTATGCCAAGGCTAAGGAGTTGGTAGCAGGAAAGGGGCTACATCTCATGGATGCGCTCAGCGAAGTCGGGTACAACGATCCGTCAATGATGCGCGGGCTCGCGAGGAAAACGTTGAACGCGCGATCCTAACCCGCATTATTCATGAACGCGTCTGCTGCAATCGCGGATTCGCTGCTGCGACGAGTCTTCGGCGGGCAGGCTCGCCCCTCGCAACCTCGACATACTGTTTCAAGTATGCCTCAGTTTCTCGGGGCTCCGCGTGCCCGTCTCGCAACGCGACTGCGCGATTTCGCGACGAACCGCCATGAATAATGCGGGCTAAGGGCGGAGGTTACGGGGTGGAGAGTTCTTCTTTGACGGCTTTGACGAGGGCGTTGATATCGAACGGTTTCTCAAATGCGCGGCGGGCGCCGAATAGTTTGGCGACATCCAGGAAATTGCGGTCTCCTTGCGCTCCCGTCATGGCAATCACTTTGGCATCGACATACTCGCGCGTGAGTTGAAGGGTCGCTTCTAACCCGTCCGTAGCAGGCATCAGCAAGTCCATGATCACGAGGTCCGCAGGATGTTGTTGATACACTGCAAGCCCTTCGCGGCCGTCGCTCGCCTCCAGTACGCGGTATCCCTCCTTTTCAAGAACCTCCTTGAGAAGGGAGCGAATAGATTGTTCGTCATCGATAATGAGGATGGTTGCCATACGAAATAGTCCTCGAATTTTCAGATCTTACCTGGTGACAATGATCTCTGTCCAGGGGGAAATAAATGAGGGAGAGGAGAAGACTGCTGTGTCGAGTTCGGAGAGGATTGTCACGTCACAATGGGAATTCTCATCGGAAGTTCTCGTCGAGATTGCCACACTGCCGTTGATGAAGGGGAAGA
>JABMDE010000139.1 GCA_015904055.1 Nitrospira sp.
GACGCCACATTTGCGGTACTCGTCCTCCATGCGTGTCGCCTCTTCCAGCATTTTTCGCTGCAATGCGGGAAACTCTTGCATGTCCTTGCGGAGGATATTTCCCACTCGCTCAAATTCCCGCTCAATGATGACCGCTTCACTTTCCTGCCCGTGCGCCAGCAAGACCGACTGATTGCGCAGCCGCATATTGTCCGCCGCGAGGAAGAGCCACCGGGATACAAATCGCATACTGTGGGATAGCAGCGTGCAGGTCGAATGGATGATCCCGTGCATCGGTTTGCGCGCGGCATAGAGAAACACCATCGCCAGCACGCCGAGTACGAGCACGGACAACGCGACGTGATCCGGCCAGAAGAGCCATGAATTCCAGTTCGTCATTACCGGGGCCTCCCTTTGCTGAAACGGCAGTGCACACAGGCCGCTCGCTCATTATGATGATGCGCGATGGATATCCTGTCCCGACGCGAGCGAGCCCCTGTTACACGCAGAGCAAGAACCAGGCTGAGAAATAGAGCCCGGGTATCCTGCAAATACGGCAGTTTGCGTGCGGCCCGTTGGATCAGAATTGTTCAGATGGTGTAGGGAAAAGAGGGCGACTACGGCAAGGGGGAGTGAGGGGAAATGGGTTAAGCCACCGATGAAGAGGATTCTTTGGGTTGCAGACTGAGCAGCATGACAAGCTTGACGGAAAAGAGTAGCAGGCTACTGAGCAAGAGCACGAAGCACGTCCAGGTCATAACCCGGATGTAGATCGAGCCCAGCGGCACATTCCAGGTGAGTGACGCCAGGATGCCCAGCCCCATCGTCCCAAGGCTGAGCCCGCCGACTTGGATGGTGCGCCAGCGGTCCATAATCGTGGTGAGCCCATCGAGATAGGGGCCGCGCTTCTTGCTGTTGGGCACCCGGCTTGCGGCGAGGGTGAGGGGGATGAGATGCGAAAGCACGCCCATGCTCGTTTGCAGCATAAATCCTAACAGGGCCATATGGGTGTAGGCGATGAGGTGCAATGTGCCAAAGGGCATCACCGGTTGGCTGGACAGGCTGTTGACCCCCACCAGGATGCCCAGCACGATCGTGAAGAGGAGAAAGAAGACGCCGATGAGGAGGTGGTCCGAGGCTGCCGTGCCGTTGTGTGGCGAACCCATCCAGGTTCGAAACAGATTCACGGTATACAGTGTGCTTCCGGCGAAGATAAGCCCTCCGGCGCCAAGTTCGATTGGAACCGATGCGTTCAGGAATCCTCCGATGAGAACCGCGATGCCCAGCAGTATGAAGATCAGCGCCGGCTGCTTCAGTGTGGGGCTGGAGCCGGACGTGTTCAGCACGGTCGGGAGCAGGATGACAATCGTACCGATGATGACCACGATCGCAAAGCCAAGCAGGCCGAGGTGAATATGGGCAAGTCGCATAGAGCCATACGATTGCGGCATGAGGCCGAACGCGAGCATCTCGCCGCAGGTCAGCCCGCCGAACAGGGCAAGAAAGGCGACGATGTAATACCAGCGGGCCCGACTCGATGACGCATTCTGGCTCGATCGGGACCAGGCAACAGAGGCCATCCAGATACAGGCGATGCCGACGAGCATTCCGGCGGCGCCCACGATCTGATAGTGATGAAACCCGAATCCGATCAGCATGGCGACGGTACCGAGATTGATCGTCAGAAACGCCGGAAGTTGAGAGTCCTGTTGTGTCGAACCGGATGGGTGCGAGAGCGGCATCATGACAAGGAATCCGCCGAGGATCATCTGTATCACCCCGCCGACCAGTGCGGCATGCACATGGATCTGCCGAACCCACGGGGGGAGCGGGGTGCCATGGACCAGCCCGATCAGGATGGCCAGGCCCAGGATCGACGCGAGTACGAGCCAGCTGAAACCCGTGAGGAGCAACACGATGGGAGGACAATGCCGCAGCATCGGTGCCTCTTATCGCTCGAGGAAATAAAAATGGTCTGTCGGTCCCTGTCCGTGACCGATTGCCAGGCTATGGCGAATGGCTTCCGTGAGGTAGGTCTTGGCGGTTTGTACTGCGTCTCCGACCGGTTTGCCGAGCGCAAGATGCGCGGCAATGGCAGAGGCGAATGTGCAGCCGGTGCCGTGGGTGTGCGGCGTGTCGATGAAGTCTCCCTTGAAGACGGTGAAGAACCGGCCGTCATATAACAGATCGGTGGCTCGCTCAGTGAGCAGATGGCCGCCCTTAATCAAGACATACTTGCATCCGAAGTTGTGGATCACCTTTGCTGCCCGCCGGGCATCGGCCAACGACTTGATTTCAATGCCGGACAGTTGTTGGGCCTCATGTACGTTCGGCGTGACAATCAGGGCGAGTGGGAACAGTTGCGTCTTCAGCGCATCGATGGCGTCCGGCTTCAGCAGGGAATGGCCGCTCTTGGAAATCATGACCGGGTCGACGACGAGGTGTGCAATGTTTTGAGGTTTTAACATCGCAGCCACGACTTCGACGATAGTTGCGGACGACAGCATGCCGGTTTTTACGGCGGCGACATCGAAATCGTCGAATACGGCGTCGATTTGTGAGGCGACGATCGCGGGCGGCAATTCAAAGACGTCCGTGACCTCTTCTGTGTTTTGGGCTGTAATCGCCGTGATTACTGACATGGCGAAGACGCCGTTGGCGGACATGGCTTTGATGTCAGCTTGAATTCCCGCGCCTCCGCCGGAGTCGGATCCGGCGATGGTCAGAACTTGTTTGCGTGTATGTGGCATAGACCTATCGTGATTGTTCAGGGTTAAAGTGGCTTCCGTGCATCACGCATGGAGTGAGGCCATTATACTCAGGATTGGGGAGGTGTCTAGTTTCTTGGCTCAGTTTTTCGGCAAGCGTTCCATCATTCAGTTAGGTTGTATTGGTCAAACGCAATAGAACCTACCTACGACACAGCCCGATGGAGCCCAATCAGGGGTATTGTTCAGGCTCATTTCTGAATAGGGCAA
>JABMDE010000014.1:0-10308 GCA_015904055.1 Nitrospira sp.
CGTGCCATCGCGTTTTTGATGACCGACGGTATTCTGCCGTCCAACGAAGGCCGCGGGTATGTGTTGCGCCGTATTTTACGCCGTGCTGCGCGGCATGGACGGTTGCTCGGTATCGTCGAGCCCTTTCTGCATGAACTCAGTGCGACCGTTGTCAATCAGATGGCTGGGGCCTATTCGGAGGTGCGCGCGGCAGCCGGCACGATCGCCGAAGCGACGAAAGGCGAAGAGGAACGATTTATTGCCACACTCGATCAGGGCCTGCCGATTCTCAATGACATGATCGAGAAGATAAGGGCGAACGGACGGACGGTGTTGGCGGGCGGCGATGTCTTCAAACTCTATGACACCTATGGGTTTCCCATGGACTTGATCACGGAAGCCTGCCGTGAACAGGGGATGACCGTTGATGAGTCAGGATTCGAAGCGGCGATCGAAGAGCAGCGGAATCGGGCGCGTAAGACCGGCGGGTTTGAGCAGGAGACGGCAAGGCCGGCGGTGACTGAACTGGTCAAGCGGGTCGGGTCGACCACGTTTGTCGGGTATGACCGGCTGGAGAGCGAAAGCATCCTCCTTGCGATCCTCAAGGGCGAACAGGTGGTCAAGGAAGCAGCAGAAGGCGATGAGGTCGAGGTGGTGCTGGATGTGACGCCGTTTTATGCGGAAGGCGGCGGGCAAGTCGGAGACCGCGGAACGCTGGCCGGCCCTGAAGGGCTACTCGAAATCGACAATACGACAAGGCCGGCCCCGACGCTCGTGCTACATAAGGGGACTGTCCGCAAGGGCTGTATTCGAGAAGGTGAGCGATTACGAATGACGGTCAACGCGTCCACGCGCCTGGATGCCGCTCGTAACCATACGGCGACACACCTGGTTCATGCGGCGCTGCGCGATTTGCTCGGTCCGCATGTGAAACAGTATGGATCGCTGGTGGGGCCGAACCGGCTCCGGTTCGACTTCGCCCACTTCAGGCCGTTGTCCTCCCGCGACATCGACGACATCGAATCGACGGTGAACGGGGAGATCCGCAAGAACGAAGCGGTACGAACCGATGTGATGAGCATCCAGGATGCAGTGGCGAACGGCGCGTTGGCATTTTTCGGCGACAAATACGGTGAGCAGGTGCGTGTTGTGAGCGTGGAATCCTTCAGTAAGGAACTGTGCGGCGGGACCCACTGCCGGCAGACAGGCGATATCGGGTTGTTCCGTATCGTGTCCGAGGGGGGGGTGGCGGCCGGGGTACGTCGGATCGAAGCCCAGACAGGCACCGGGGCCTATGCGCTCATGAAGAAGCTCGAAGCCGATGTTCGCGAGCTGTCCGATCTGTTGAAGGTGGGACAATCCGATCTGCTCGCCAAAACCCGCAAGCTGATGGCCCAGCTTAAGGACAAGGAGCGGGAACTGGAAGAGGTCAAGCTCAAGATGGCCGGAGGCTCGGCGGCGGAAGCAAATGTGAAAACCATCGCCGGAGTGTCGGTGCATATGCAGCGGACAGATGGCCTGGATGCAAACGGGATGCGTGCGCTGGCGGATCAGCTACGGGACAAATTGAAGAGCGGCGTGGTTGCGTTGGGCGCGGCGACCGGGGACGGCAAAGTGTCGTTGCTGGTCGTCGTGACGAAAGATTTGACCGGCGCGATCAAAGCAGGCGAGCTGATCAAAACGATGGCCGGCGAAGTCGGTGGCACGGGCGGCGGTCGTCCTGAAATGGCGCAAGCCGGCGGGAAGGATGCCGCCAAGCTCGACGCGGCGTTAGAAAAGGTCTTTGGCTTGGTCGAACAGGCCCTTGGGCGGTAGAATCATGCCTGGCCGCATCCTCGCGCTCGATTATGGTACCAAACGGATCGGGGTCGCTCTGAGCGACGAATTGGGATGGACGGCACAGCCGCTCGAAACATTCGAACGGCGCACGCTGGATCGTGATATCGCTCACATCGCGGCGTTGGTCGGATCGCACAGCGTAGAGCGGGTGGTCTTAGGATTGCCTCTTCAGCTGGACGGTCGCGAAGGGCTTGCCGTTCAAGCCATGCGCGCGTTTGTAGTGAAACTGGAGGCAGGGCTGTCCGTGCCGGTTGTCCTGTGGGACGAACGGATGACCACGAAAGCGGCGGAGGATTTACTCATTGCCGCTGATGTCAGCCGGAAGAAACGCAAAGGCGTGATCGACCGGATCGCGGCGGCCATTCTGCTGCAAAGCTATCTGGCGGCGCAGACCCCCGTAGCGGCGAATCCTGTGACCCATTCGCAGGATGAGCATGATGAAGATGTGGAGTCTCTAGAGTGGCGTTCCCATGAAGCTGCGAATCCTTCTGATTCTGGCCCTCGTCGTCGGCGTGCTCGGCGGACTGGCCGCGTATCTGACGATTCGATGGATTGAAGCTCCGGTTCTTTCCGAATCCGACCATCCTCCCGTCAAGATCGTGGTGATTCCGGAAGGGGCGGCGTTCTCACACGTCGCGCAGATTCTTGAGCGGGAACAGTTGATCCAGAGCCGTTCTGCATTTATGTGGCTGGGGAAAAAACAGGAGGCTGAACGAAAGATCCGTCCCGGCGAATATGAGCTGCATGCCGCCCTGCCTCCGGCCGAGATCCTCTCCAAACTGATAGCAGGCCGTGTTGTGCTCCATTCTGTGACGATTCCGGAGGGCTATACGATCAGCCAAATCGCCGATGTCCTTGCGGAACATCGCATTACGGATAGGGCCGAGTTCATTCGGCTGGCCCATGACAAATCCTTCGTCAAGTCCCTAGGGGTTCCTGGAGAGAGCGTGGAGGGGTATCTGTATCCGGACACCTATCGATTCCCGCGTCCCACAGCGGGAAAAGATGTGATGAAAGCCATGGTCGATCAGCTGGCGCACATCTTGACTTCGGAGTGGCAGATGCGCGCGAAGGAGATGCAGCTCACAGCGCATGAAGTCTTGACGCTGGCGTCGGTCATCGAAAAAGAGACGGGTGCGGGAGATGAACGGCCTCATATCGCATCGGTCTTTCATAATCGTCTCAGGAAAAGAATTCCCCTTCAAAGCGACCCCACCGTGATCTATGGTTTGCCGAATTTCGACGGCAATCTGCGGAAAAAAGATCTGTCCCATCCCAGTCCCTATAACACGTATCGATGGGCGGGGCTGCCGCCTGGTCCGATCGCCAGCCCGGGAGCGGGCTCCCTGAGGCCACCAAAGCCGATGTGCTGCAGTTGTGCCGGGAGGCCAAGGCACATGACTTTACGGTTATTTTCGTGCCGCCATGCTATGTCGACGAGGCCGTGGCAGCTGTAGCCGGTGCTGCCATTCGGGTCGGTATTCCCATTGGATTTCCATTGGGAGGCCATACGACGAAGGCCAAAGTTGCAGAAGCCATCGAAGCTGTTGCGCGCGGAGCTTCGGTGCTGGACATGGTCATCAATGTCAGCCGGCTGAAGTCCGGGGATTATGACGAGGTGCGGCGGGACATTGCCGAAGTCGTTACCGCGACGCCGAACATCGAACATAAAGTGATTCTTGAAACCTGCTATCTGACGCAACAGGATAAGCTGACGGCCTGCCGGCTCGTTGTTGAGGCAGGTGCCGACTATGTCAAAACTTCGACCGGGTTTGGCGCAGCCGGTGCGACCGTCGAGGACGTTCGGCTGATGAAAACAGCGGTTGCCGGACGGGCGAAGGTCAAAGCGTCGGGCGGTATCAGGGATTGGAAGACGGCACAGGCTATGTTAGAAGCAGGAGCCGACCGGATCGGAACCAGCGCGAGTTTGAAAATCATGGAAGAGTGGAGAGCCTCGAAGTAGCCACTACCGACCTGCACTGTTTGCGTACGGATACCATTACCATCAGTTACGGAGTGCCCTCTTATGATCAAACGTGTCCTGTTGTTTGTCATCAATGGATTTGGAGTCGGAGCGTTGCCGGATGCGGAAGAGTATGGAGATGCCGAGGCCAATACGCTCGTGCACCTGGCGGATGCCGTTGGAGGTTTGAGTCTTCCAAATTTGGAAGTGCTGGGGCTGGGGCATCTTGCGAAGATTCCCGGCGTTGCGTCGATGGCGCAGCCGCATGGATGTTTTGGGCGTCTGGGGTTTGCAGCCCGCGGCAAAGACTCGGTGTCCGGCTATTGGGAAACCAATGGGGTTGTTGTTCATGGAAGCGGCGCGGTCTATCAAACGGGGATTCCGGAGAATGTTGTTGCCGTGATCGAGCAAGCACTGGGGCGGAAGCTCATCGGCTATCGTGTTGCTTCCATGGATTCGATATTGCGGGAACATGGAGCGGAACATTTCTCAAGTGGAGCGCCCATCCTATGGACTGACGGCGGGAATACCTGTTATGTGGCTGCGCATGAAGACACGATGCCCGTTGCTGTATTGCATCAGCAATGTCGTGAAGCCTGGAAGGCAATCAAGAAGACCGGCACAGTGATCCGTATTGTCGCCCAACCGGTTACGGGGGAGCCTGGAGCGCTGCGCCCTCGGTCAGGGCGGAAGGATTTCGTAATGGAACCGCCGGGCCTCACCATGCTGGATGCGTTGAGCCGGTCCGGCCAGATCACGATGGGGATCGGAAAGGTCTATGATTTGTTCAGTGGCCGCGGCTTCACGAAATCGTTCCCTGCTGCGTCTGCGTTCGACGACACGGTGGGGATGCTGAATAAGGTGCCGCGTGGACTTCTCTATGTGAGTTTGGATCTCTTATCGGAGGACCGCACGAAGGCCGCCGACGCCCTCCAAGATTTTGATCGCCGGTTGCCGAATCTGTTCGAACAGTTGCGGGTCGGCGACATGGTTGTGCTGACCGGCGATCATGGCCGTGATTCGTCGAAACCCGAAAAGCTGCCGACTCGGGAGTATGTTCCAGTACTGATCACCGGTCCGAAGCTGGCGCAAGGCGTCAATTTAGGAACACGCCAGACTGCGGCAGACTTGGGACAAACAATCGTGGACACTCTCGGCGCTGACCGGTTGTCGATTGGAGACAGCTTTTGGGAGGCATTGAGACCTGGATAAGACGGTGAAGGGATAGGGGTAAGGAGAATAATGTCATTCGAACTGCGATTGAAAGAATTGGGGATTGAATTGCCAGCGGCTCCGCAGCCGGTGGCGAATTACGTTCCTGCCGTCAGGGTTGGAGATCTGCTGTTTCTGTCCGGTGTGCTGCCGTCGAAAAATGGACAGCTTGTCATAACAGGTAAGCTTGGAGCCGAGGTTTCTGTCGAACAGGGGGTAGCGGCAGCCAACCTGGCGGTGCTGAATGCCCTGGCAATCGTGAAAGCCGAGGTTGGCTCGCTGGATCGGGTCAAACGGGTTGTGAAAATGGTCGGCCATATTGCCTCAGCCTCGGGCTTCACGAATCAACCACAGGTGTTGAACGGCGCATCTGATTTCCTCGTGGCCGTGTTTGGAGATGCGGGGCGACATGCTCGTGTGGCGGTCGGCGCCGCGGAGCTTCCCCGCCAGGCCCCGATAGAGATTGAATTAATTGTTCAGGTGTCGTAGCCGGTGATTGGGCTGCAATTATGCGGCGAGATCCGAAGTACGTTCGGAGCGATCACCAGGACTCGATATAGCATCGAGAGGCGTATTGCGGCGGAGTGAAGGCGCCACCAAGGTTGTTTTCACCGAGTGTAAGAATGTTTCTGCATCCAAGGGCTTTTGAGAAAATGGTGCTCCGCTCAGGTTGATGCCCTCTTTGAGGAGTTGTGCGTGTGAAGAGCTTGATATATAGAGGACGCGCAATTCGGGTACAGTGGCCAGCATGCGGCGGACCATCTCGTCGCCGTTTACCGGCGGATACACATTCTGAACCGGGGTCAGTTGCCAGTGTAGTGAGATCGGCAGGAACACGTCGACTACTAATAAATTAAACGGATCTGCCGACGATGTCATCAGCCACATCGCGTCAGAGCTTCCCGATGCCGCCAGCGTGCGATACCCTGCCTGATTCAAGACTTGTGTACAGAATGCGCGAGTGACAGGATCGTCATCAACGACCAGTATGCGTGTCATACTGGATCGGTGAACTTCTGTCGGTGCCATAACAGTTGCACCAGCTCCCTTGTCAGGCCATTACTCCAGGGCTCTATCGGCGTATGGGCCCCCGGACTTGATTGCAAGAGGCTACGCAGCTGGCGTCCTGCCTTGACTCTTGAAAAAATCGATTGTTATAGTCCGATGAGTCTATTCGAATAGATGCCGTTCTCGGTAAGGCATCATGTGTTGAGTCCTCCCCGGCTGGTATCGGTGGAAAGGGTGGTATGACGACAGTGAGAACAGTGGTTGCATGCGCTATCTTCTTGGGCGGATGTGTGCCTGCAGTGTGGGCGGGAATGTCTCCGGTCGAACTATCGTC
Source organism: Nitrospira sp. (assembly GCA_015904055.1). The sequence goes on from JABMDE010000014.1 coordinate 6,336, forward strand.
CCGGGCAGTTCCACCGGGTGCGACTCTGTCGCTCAGTGGAAAAGGATTCGGGACATTCCAGTCGGTTCAAGTGAACCAGGTGACGGTCAACGGTGTTCCTGCGTTGGTTCAGCGATGGGAGCCGGATTTGATCGAGATCAAGGTACCTTTCAAATCTGCCAGTGGTCCGGTTGAGGTGCGTATCGGGAAAAAGAAGATAGAGGCGGGGACCGTTGCTGTGGTTATGCCGCAGATTGACGCCGTCACGCCGGCGGAAGCCGAACGGGGTACATTGGTTCAGATCACGGGGCGCAATTTCGGTATGACGGCGGGAGCTCGTGACCCAAACACCATGTTTGGCGTGAATGATGTCACTGTCGGCGGCGTAGTCGTGCGTCCCAGGCGGTGGAAGGATGATCGGATTGAACTGGAGATTCGTGACCCAAACACCATGTTTGGCGTGAATGATGTCACTGTCGGCGGCGTAGTCGTGCGTCCCAGGCGGTGGAAGGATGATCGGATTGAACTGGAGATTCCCGCGAACGTGACGGGTGGAGAAATTGTGGTTCGCCTGGCGTCATCTGATCCGTTGAGGGATGGGTCTTGCTGTGCGCCGGTGGAGTACACGCGCAGCAATGCGGTGTCATTCTCTTTAATCCCATCCGTGCGGGTTGATCCGGTCAGTGGGCCGGTTGGCACCAAAGTGGTGTTATTTGGAGAGGGATTCGGCGCCGGCAAAGGATCACAGGATTCCGTTCTGATTGGAGAGCATCCGGCAACGATCGCACAATGGAAGGATGATGTGATTGTTGCGCATGTGCCGCTGGGCGCAACCTCCGGCCCGATAATCCTTGTGAGGGATGGGCGTAGGCGGACTCTGGCGCATTTTACTGTCCATGTTCCAAAAGTCACGGCCATCAGTCCAACCAGTGCGCCTATCGGTACGCTGCTTCGTATCAATGGAGAGCATTTCGGGTACTATTCTGAGAGCGGTGCGACACCCTACAGCTTCATGGATTTTAATACCGGTGAAAATCGTGTGGAGATCGGCGGTGTCCAGGCCGTGATTTATCGCTGGAACGACGATCGAATCGATGTGTGGGTGCCCTTCAGTGCCAAGAGTGGGGCCGTACGGATTTATCGAAGTGCGAACCGCCCCAATAGCGATGGATCTTGCTGTGCCGAGCGGGGTGTCTTTCCGATCGAGGCCGGAGCGTTTACGGTGGTGACGCCGGTGATTGAGTCTTACGACCCCCAATCAGCCGGTTTGGATGCCTCCGTCACGATCAAAGGGAAAGGATTCGGAGCGTTTCTCAAAACGGCCGAACATGCGCAGCTCGCGTTGAGTCAGAAGGCCTATAAACGGCGTCTTGATGTGGAGATCAATGAACCGGATACGAGTTCTACCGTGGTCAGCAATGTCTCGCGCACAGAAGTTCTGTTCAACGGTGCCGCCGCCCTGGTGCAGTCCTGGACCGATTCGGAGATCGTGGTGAAGGTGCCGCATCGGAATCTCTATGGTATTGGAAAAAAAGGGGAGTTCTTCGACGACTTGGCGACGGGTCCGCTCGTCGTTCGGCGAGGGTCCTGGGATGTTCTTCCCGACGGGACGTGCTGCACGCCAAAAAAATGGCTCACGCTTGAGGCGGGACCGTTTACGATCGAAACCAAAGGGCTTCCCGATACCGGATATTGGGACAATAACCGGCCTGACGCGAATACGAACCAATAATGTCTGGTCAGCACACGGCACGGTATGGCGGGCTCTGGGTTGCGGCGCATTCATTTTGTATTTTCTGCACAGTCCTCGTGCTCGGTCTCCCAGCCCGAAGCGAATCGTCAGAGATACTTGTGCAGGCTCAACGAAGCAACACGGAATCGACGTTGATGAGCATCCAGTTTCACGGGCTTCAGAACGGGTGGGCAGCGGGATCAGGTGGAGCGATTCTCGCGACCCATGACGGAGGCAAGGCCTGGCGAAAGATATCCAGTGGGACGACCGTACTACTAACGTCTCTTTTCTTTGCTGATCGACAGAGAGGCTGGGTGGCTGGGGCAGGTGGGATGCTGCGTTGCACGACCGATGGAGGGGAGACCTGGCAGCGTATCCCGCTCGATACACAGCAACCACTGTATCATGTGTCGTTTGTGTCGCCGACAATTGGATGGGTGGTTGGAGGGGGTGGCGTTATTCTTCGTACGGTCGATGGCGGTGAACGGTGGGTCGAGCAAACCAGTGGCACGAATGCCGCGCTCTATGCGGCACATTTTCTGGACGAGCGGCGCGGTACGGTCGTTGGCGCACTGGGGACAGTCTTGGCGACGGATGATGGCGGGTTAACGTGGGTGCCCCAAGAAACTCAGCGTGCGGTAACGCTTTTCGACGTGTTTTTCACAGACTCGTTAAACGGGTGGACTGTAGGGAATGCTGGAGCGCTATTTCAGACAAGTGATGCTGGAAAGCACTGGATCGATCGGACATTTCCTTGCGGAAAGGGCTGCACAAAGCTCACTGATCTCTTGAAGGTTCGATTTACAAGTCACCAATCTGGCTGGATTATTGGCGAACGCGGAATGCTGTATCGAACGACTGATGCAGGTTTTACCTGGAGCGAGGAGAAGTCGATCGCTGCTAGTTCGTTATTTGGTCTCACGTTTCCCGATGCCACGCATGGCTGGACGACGGGAGAGCGGGGAACGATCATCCGTCTACAGTTGGACCGCTGATCTCCTATCCCATGGAGCAATATTTCCATTTACGATGGTAGGGTTCTCTGCGGGCGGATCGCCTCCACCGCGCTGCTTGACCTTCCTTTTCGTCGGCTCCTATAATCTTGCTGCAGTTTGCTTGCAACGCACTGATTCGGCTTCACAAAATGGCAGAATTCACCCATTTCAATGAGTCTGGGCGAGCCCGGATGGTCGATATCTCGGCCAAGAATGCAACCGAACGGACTGCGACTGCGCAAGCCAGAATTTTTCTTTTGCCGGAAACCCTTGAAAAGATTCAGCGAGGTAAGATTGCCAAGGGCGATGTCTTAGCCGTCGCGCAGGTAGCCGGGGTCATGGGTGCGAAGAAGACGCCGGATTTGATCCCCATGTGCCACCCGATCCTTCTTACTAGTGTCGATATTTCTTTTTCAGAAGATTCTCGGCCGGATCGGGACGGGCGTTGCTCGATCACCGTTTTGGCAACGGCTAAGACAACCGGGCCGACTGGTGTCGAAATGGAGGCGATGACAGCGGCATCTGTTGCGGCCTTAACCATTTATGACATGTGTAAAGCAGTGGACCGTGGAATGAGCTTTAGTGAGGTCTGTCTTCTTTCAAAGTCAGGCGGGAAGTCGGGAACGTATACAAGGGAAGGTTGAGGGGGGGGGGGCTAAAAATAAAACGTGGAAACAATGGTAACGGTCAAGTTATTTGGTGTGACAAAGATGATGGCTGGAAACGCATCTTCTCTATTAATATCAATGCCATGTATGAAAACAGTGAAAGGTCTAGTTGAGATATTTGATGTTGAATATCCGCAGATCGCTGAGCTGATTCATAAGAAAAAAGTCCTTGTATCAGTGAATCAGGATATCGCCCATGAAGAAACGGTTATTCATGAAGGGGATGAAATTGCTTTGTTGCCGCCGTTTGCCGGGGGATCTTCCTCAGCGTCTATGGACGACGAGTTGCTGGTGCGAGTACAACGGGAAGATTTTTCCATTGATGTAGAAGTCGCCCGGGTGCGGAGCCGTTCGAAACGGATCGGTGGAATTTCAATGTTTCTGGGTGCGGCGCGTGACCGGTCGAGGGGGCGTGAGGTAGACAGCATTACCTTTGAGCATTATGAAGGGATGGCGCAGAAGAAACTGCGGGAGATCCGTGAGCGGGCGCTCAAAGAATTCGATATTCTCGAGTTGCTGATCATCCATCGACATGGGGAAATCTCGATTGGTGAGAACATTGTGCTGATTGTCGCCGGGGCTGAACATCGGGCCGATGC
>JABMDE010000014.1:10428-27064 GCA_015904055.1 Nitrospira sp.
TCGACATGATCGTCGAACGCAAGCAGCTCAAAGAAACGGTCAGCACCCTCGTCGGTCATTTTTAGTCTTCACGATCCTTCCGGTTTGTGGATGACCTATCCCGCCGCCATTGAGTATCTCTACGGGCTTCAGAAGCATGGAATCAAACTTGGCCTGGAGCCGATGACGGCGTTGCTCCATGCGATCGGCCGTCCGGAACGTAGGCTGCGTATTCTGCATATCGGGGGCACCAACGGCAAAGGGTCGACTGCCGCCATGACGGCGGCGATGCTCCAGGCCTCTGGCATGCGTGTGGGGCTCTATACGTCTCCGCACCTGGTTGAGTTTCGTGAACGCATTCAAGTGAACGGAGCGATGATTCCGGACGATCGTCTGGCCGGTCTGGTCGATCGAGTACGTGCGGCGATACCGCCTGGGTTGGCTCCGACATTTTTTGAGGTGACGACCGCCATGGCATTACGATACTTTGTGGAATCGGAGGTCGACATCGCAGTGTTGGAGGTTGGGTTGGGCGGGCGGTTCGATGCCACCAATGTTGTCGAGCCGATCGCCTGTGCGATTACTACGATCGCATTAGAACACCAGGAGTATTTGGGACGAACCGAGACGGCGATCGCCTTTGAGAAGGCGGGTATCATCAAGCCTGCGGTGCCGGTCGTAATCGGGAGAATGGGGTTGGAGGCCGGTACGGTGATGCGGCATAGTGCGGCGGAGCGTGCGGCTCCGCTATGGAGACTGGGAGAGGAGTTTACTGTCGAAGGAGAGGAGCCGTCGTGTTTCACGTATCGGGGGCGGACACGGGTGTATGAAAGGCTTCGCTGCGCTCTTTCCGGACGGCATCAGCTGGATAACGCCGCCTGTGCGCTTGCATTGCTCGAAGCGTCCGGCGAAGTCGGTGCGCGGGTCGATGAGGCTGCGGTACGAACAGGGCTGCAATCAGTGACATGGGAGGGGCGGCTGGAACTGATTGATGAAGATCCGAGTGTGCTGCTGGACGGGGCGCATAATCCTGCTGCTGCCGTCGTATTGGGTCGGTATCTGGAGGAGTTTCTGCTGCGCCATCCGGAAGCCCATATTATTCTGGTATGGGGTATGATGCGTGACAAAGATCATCGGGAATTCATTGCGCCGCTGTTGCCGTTCATCTCCGAGGTCATACTCACTCAAGCGGCCCTGAGCCGATCTGCCACGGTCCAAGATCTTCGGGTGGCTCTCGCGGACTGGCCGAAGCCGGTTGTTGATGCGCCGCAGCCCGTCGAAGCCCTGCGGACGGCCAAGCAACGAGCGTCGGCACAGGATCTTATCTGTGTGACCGGGTCGCTCATGCTGGTGGGTGATGTCAAGGCCGCAGTGCGCGGCTGTGGGCTGTCCGTAATTCGGGGGTAGTCTGCATGACACCTGAGTCTTCTGCTGCAATCGACGCATTGTTCCAGAGAGTGGAGTCGCGAGTGACGGGTGTCGTGTGTCGTGTTGTCAGCATAGATGCTCTGAGAATTCGACACTCGACACTCGAAACATAATTCGATCTCGAGACGAACTGTCATGAATCATGCGGGCTAGCATGGTAGATCCTTGTCTGTGGGTCTCCATGCGGCGTGGTCTTGTACTGATCATACTACTAAGCGTCTTTCCTCTCGCTGCATGGGCTGCTACGAAGCAGGTCGGCACCGGACACTCATCGTCCGGTTCCCTGCCGATCGATGTGACTGCTGCTCGTTTGGATTATCGGCAAGATCAAGAAGTGTATGAAGCCGACGGATCAGTCGTGGTTCGGCAGGGCGCCATTACGCTCACTGCAGACCATGTCACGATTCAATCGTTGCCCGGAGTCGTCACCGCCACCGGCCATGTCCATTTGACAGACCCTCAAACCGATGTGACGGCTGAACGGCTGGATTTGAATATGAATACCGAAGGTGGCGTGGTGACTCATGGCCGTCTCTTTGTTCCCTCTACAAACTCCCTGGTGTCGGGCCGGCTGTTGCAGCGGTTCTCTGAATATCACTACCGGGCCAAGGAGGGCAGTTTTACGAATTGCGATGCGCAGGAAGGTGAAACGCCCGCATGGCGTCTGAAGTATGAAGATCTTGATATGACGCTGGGGGATCAGCTGGCGTTTAAAGGGGCGTGGCTTTGTGTGAATGATGTACCGATGCTGCCTCTCCCTGCGTTGACCTATCCATTGGCAAAGCGGAAGACGGGGTTTCTGCTTCCCGTTATCTCATACGACAACCGCTTCGGCGTACATGCACAAGGAAGCTTTTTTTGGGCCATCAATCCCAGCCAAGATCTGACCGTCGCGCCCAAGTACTATAGCCAGTTGGGCTATGGGTCAGATTTTGACTATCGGTATGTCCTGGATCGGCGATCGCGCGGTCAGTGGCATGTAAGTTATCTGCAACAAACAGAGTTGCCTAATGTGGCCGGAGTGGATGCAACAGGAGAAGATGCGAGAAAGGCGCGTGCATCCTTTACCGGGAGCCACACCCAGATGTTTTCGGAGACGCTTCTTCTTCGGACCAACGTCAACTTCGTCACCGACCCCAACTATTTTCAGCAGTTAAGCAATTCAGGGACGCTGCGGGCATCGCCGAGTAACGAGTCTAATCTCTTGGCAACGCAGCGGTTGCCGTACGGAAATCTCTATCTGTTGGGCCGCTATCTTCAACCGTTGCAGGCCGGTGGGACCGACACATTTCAGCGCCTTCCTGAAACCGGCTATAACTTGCCTGATGTCTCGTTGTTCAATTCGCCGGTGCTATTCGGCATGGAAGGGAACTTCGTCAATTTCTATCGTGAACAGGGATTTACGCTCAATCGCGTGGATGTCGTTCCTGGTATCGCCACTGAGGTGATCAATTTAGGCCATATGGTCGGCATTCGGCCGCAAGCCAAGTTTCGCGAGGTGTATTACAGCAGAGGCGCATCGACGACGGCGACCCAGCATCGGGAAACATTCTGGCTTGGGGTGGATGCCACATCGAAGCTGACGCGGCGTTTTGGATGGGGGCAAGGGGGAGGATTTCTGCATACGGTTGAACCATCGGCGACATATGAATATGTGCCGGGGACGGATCAATCGGCATTGACGCTGATCGATCAAGTGGATGACTTGCCGAAGAAGAACCTTCTTACCTATGCCTTGCGAAGTCGTGTACTGGAACAAGGTACGAGCCGAGCGTTCAATTGGCTGGATCTGACTATCGCGCAGAGCTATCACGTGGGGGCTCTGCAGACGAGGGCACGGGATTTTACTCCAGGCATGGACCCGTTGCTGGGGTCGGCCACGCAACCTCTTCAACCGGCCACGGTTGCCATTGATGGCAAACGATTTTCCGATATTTGGCTGCGGGCAGTCATCGGCAATAATCAGCCGCATGTGGTTCGGTCCCAGTTGGATGCAGCAGGGTTCGATCGTGGTGCAGGGCTTGTAGGGGGGGGGAGTCGGCCACCGATCAATCAGTATGTGACCGTCGACGCCTTCTTCGACCCCTATCAAGGAACGGTCAGCCAAGTGAACACCGACGTTCGCGTACAAGAGGGGACCAACTGGTACATCGAAGTCGGGCAGCGCTATTCCCGGGACGGCAATCGGGTGAGACGAGGAGATGTCTGGAATCCCATTTCGTTCAATGAGGTCTATGCACCGACTGGAGAGATTCAGTTTGTGACGGCGGCCGCCGCATTCCGCACTCCGTGGGGATGGGCGTTCGGCGCCAAGGGCTATTATGATGTCAAAAACGGAAGAAGCCCGGAATATGACGTAGTCGCGCTCTATCAGAATCCATGCAAATGCTGGTCGACCGGGTTTTATTATTTGCAATTTCCCGATCGCCAGCAATTCAACTTCATGCTCAGTCTCACTGGGCTTGGCTGGACGGAAAATACCGGAACGGCCGTCATGCGGTCTCTTCTTACTCCGTTGCTTTGGGGAGAGCGTGGGTTGCCCTGGTACACCCCAGGCGGACAATATGGCCAATCGCAACCAGCGGCCTCTACGGATGGGGCGATGCTGGGAACCCGATAAGCACAGAGCCGTCAATGGTCCGTAGCCTTGCCGGTGGATTTGCGTATTTGACAGTAAAAACTAGGCTGGAGTACGATGCTTTGGTGAAGGAACGGGTCTATTATTCTGAAGGAGGGAATACACGTGGCAGGTGACGCCTTGAAAGTGGAAGATTCTACCTGGGATGCCGAGGTGATGAAGGCATCGGAACTTGTAATGGTTGATTTCTGGGCAGTGTGGTGCGGGCCGTGCCAAATGGTGGCGCCTATTGTCGACGAGCTGGCCCAGGAATATGCCGGGAAACTCAAGGTCAGAAAACTCAATACGGATGAGAATCCTGAAGTGGCCGGTCGCTATCAGGTCATGAGCATCCCCACGATTCTGTTTTTCAAAAACGGTCGGCCGGTTGAAAAGTTGGTTGGAGCCAGACCGAAGCGCCAATTCAAGGAAATGATTGATTCGCTCCTTGCCCAACATGCCGGGACTGCCTAGATACCGTCGCCGCAGCCATGCTCACTGAGCTGCGTATATCCAACTTTGCTGTTCTTGAACAGCTCGATCTGAGCATTGATGCAGGATTTACCGTTCTGACCGGCGAGACAGGGGCTGGTAAATCGCTTCTGATCGACGCCCTTTCATTGCTGATCGGCGGACGGGCATCAAGCGATCAGATCAGGTTCGGCGAAGACGAAGCGCATCTCGAAGCCGCCTTTGTGATTCCCCCCGGCCATCCGATGCTGGATCGGCTGCGTGCGCAAGAGATTGTCGGACCGCAGGATTCCCAACTCATAATCCGACGTGTGATCTCCCGATCCGGGAGAAATCGGGTGTATCTCAACGGGGTGATGAGTCCAGTCCATGTACTGGAAGAGTTTAGCGGCACACTCGTCGACATTCATGGCCAACATGATCAGCAGTCTTTGCTGGCTCCCTCGACTCAACTTGATGCGTTGGATGCGTTTGGCCGTCTCCAGACATTGCGGGAGCAGTACCAGTCGGCCTATCGCGATTGGACCGTGGCGTGTCGAGAACGCGCCGAGTTGCTTGTGAAGATTCAGCAAGCAGCACAGCGTGAAGACTATCTGGCTTTTCAGATGCAGGAGTTGGATGATGCCGCGCTGTGTGCCGGGGAGGAAGACGCGCTTCAGGGTGAACGGCGGCGATTGGGATCATCACGGCGCTTAGGTGAGTTAGCGGCGGACGCGCAGGAACGGATTCAGTCCGACCACACCGGCATTTTGCCAAACCTGGCTTTAGTGGAACGGGCACTGGGAGAACTTGCTCAGATTGACCCTGATATGGAAGGTGCAGGTCGGCTCATTTCCGAGGCACGAGTGCTCTTGAAAGAAACGACCGATTGTCTCCGGGGCTATGCGGATCGCCTCGACGATGATCCGATGCGTCTCACGGCGGTCGAAGACCGCCTGGCAGTAATTCAGAAGCTGAAGAAGAAATATGGTGGGACCATTGATGCAGTCATTGAAACTCACCGTCGAGTGCGGGACGAATTGGACGGGCTTCGACATTCCGACGAGGAGATTGTACGGTATGATCGTTTGATTCGCGAGCGGCGAGACGTCGTTGTGAGAGCGGCTCGTGCGCTGAGTGCTAAGCGAATGGACGCTGCCAAGCAGATGACGAAAATCGTGCGTCGAGAACTCGATGCGCTCAAGATGGGCCAGACCCAGTTTGTGATCCAACTTCATACTGGAGAGAGTGATGAAGCCTATGGTGCCGATGGAGCGGATCGCGCAGAGTTTGTCCTTTCGGCCAACGCGGGCGAACCGCTCAAGCCTCTGTCGAGGGTGGCATCCGGAGGTGAATTATCGCGGGTCATGTTGGCACTGAAGTCTGCTCTTGCAGGCGCAGATCGAGTGCCGGTGATTATTTTTGACGAGATTGATACGGGGGTTGGAGGGGCTGTCGCGGCTGCCATTGGAAAACGTCTGAAGGAGTTAGGACGTGTGCATCAAGTGCTCTGTGTCACGCATTTGCCCCAGGTAGCGTCGCAGGCAACTCATCATTTGTGTTTGGAAAAGGTACAGAGAAAGAATCGAACGGTCACCACGGTACGCCTGTTGTCAGGTGTGGAACGAGAAAGCGAAATCGCACGCATGCTCGGCGGAGAAATCGTGACCAAGAAGGTCAGAGAGACGGCCGCCGAGTTGATTGGAGGGGCCGGTGAGTAAATCTTCGCTGTGGGGTAACAACCGCTATCAGACTAGGAAGCAGGGGATGTAGCGATTGCCATCGGGAGGAGAGAGGCTTTGCACTCGTGCACGACTTCAATGAAAAGTTCGGTCAACTGGGGGTCGAAGAGGGTATGGGATTCTAGGGAAATCTGTCTGGTCGCCTCATCGAGTGAGAGGGGAGAACGGCCAGGTGCCTCTGCCGTCAGATGGTCAAATGTCTCGGCAATGCCGACGATACGGGCCAGGAGAGGAATGCCCTCGCCTCGAAGGCCGTGCGTGGAATTGTTTCCATCCCACCGTTCGCGATGGTAGGCCACAATCTGGGCAACCTCGGCCGGCAATCCCAACAATCTGGTCAAATGGGCGCCTCTTTCAGGAGAATCCGAGCACGAGGCATCTTCATCAGGAGAAGTCTGTCGATTATCGGAACATGTGTCGGATGCAATAGCGGCTTTTCCGATATCGTGAAGAAACGCTCCCATCGTCAACGACTGTTGACCGTCGTTCGTCAGCTTCAGCCGATTGCCCAGCAGTGTGGCGTAAAAGCTCACTCGGCTGGAGTGGTTCAAAAGCTGTCTGTCTGTTGCTTCAAGCATATCTGAAAGAAGAGGCAGCAAGTCTGATGTGTCACAGGGGAGTGCAGCCGTTCCTCGTCCGCGCGAGGCCAGCGCAAAGTAACCGGACTTGAGTGCCTGCCACGCCAGCGCGTTTTCTTGCTCAGATCCCCATAGTTCAGGCGACGACTTCAAGAAATTACGCACAAAATCGAGCCGGTGCTTCTTTTCCAACGTTTGGTTAATTAATGAAATGAGTTCTGTGACATTAAACGGTTTGAGCAGATAGCCGGCTGCGCCGTGGCGAATGCCATCCATGGCCGATTTTAGACTGCCGTATCCTGTGACGATAATAACTTCGATTTCGGCATGACGGTGTTTGATGTCCTGAAGGAGATCCAGGCCCTGCCGGTCCGGAAGCTTCTGATCGAGTGTGATGAGATCGACATGCTGTGTCTTGAGCACGTCAAGCTCGGCTTTGGCATTGTCCGCTGAATGAATGTTGAAGAACGGGCGGAGAATGACCTTGAGCGCGTCCCGTGGCCCGGCCTCGTCGTCTACCACGAGTACGGTTGGCTTTCTCTCTGTTCCTTCAGGTGTCATAGCCATGTGGATTCCTGTGCTTGTATGCTGAACGGCCTGTCTTGTCAAGCACTTCTTATCAAGTACGTACTGTTTTTTAGCGGCGACAACGGCGGCATCAATAGACAGTGGGAGACGTACGTAGTGCCACTATATGTAGTTTTCTCTGAAGGTGCGTGCTGATGTCGCTCGAATAAACTGATGGCAATCTGTCGAATGATCCGCACAATGCAAAGACGGGTTTCGTATTACTCCTGAACTGTCGGTTCTTCGTCTTGACCGGCGGGATGCTCTGACCTGCCGATACCGAGAGTATCCATACGATATTTGAGCATACGGCGGCTGATTCCGAGGAGATTAGCGGCGTGGGTTTGGACGTAGTTGGTGCGCTTTAGAGCGTCTAGGATAATTTCCCGCTCAAATTCCATGACCGCTTTTTCAAGCGACATACGCCCGGCAAGCGTGTCGTCATGGAGAGATGAAGACCGAATATCGCCCTTGAGAATAGATGGGAGATGTTCAGGGGTAATCTGAGTGGCTTGCTGTGACCAAATAAAGGCTTGCTCAACGATGTTCTCCAACTCGCGGACATTGCCAGGCCAGGGGTAACGTGCAAGCGTTTCCAGGGCATCTTTTGAGAACTCGATGCGCGGACGTTTTTCTTCTTCCACCCGTTTGGCGAGAAAATGTTTCGCCAGTAGTGCAATGTCTTCCCCGCGTTCGCGGAGGGGAGGAAGATAGAGCGCGATGACATTGATGCGATAATATAAGTCTTCCCGGAACTGGCCTTTTCGAACCAGGTCATCCAGGTTTTTATTGGTTGCCGCTACAATACGCACATCGACTTTGATCGACTGGGTGCCGCCGATTCTGGTGAATTCCCGCTCTTGCAGGACGCGCAGGAGCTTGGCCTGGGTGACGGGGCTCAGGTCGCCGATTTCATCGAGAAAGAGCGTCCCGGTATGGGCCAGTTCGAATTGCCCGGTACGCCGTGCGGTCGCATCCGTGAACGCGCCTTTTTCATGGCCGAACAGTTCGCTTTCGATCAACGTTTCCGGCAACGCTGCGCAATTGAGCGCGATGCAGGGGCGCTCCCGTCGAGAACTGTTGTAATGCAGCGCTTTCGCGACAAGCTCTTTGCCGGTTCCGCTCTCGCCCGTGACTAGGACCGTGGTGCGGCTGTCGGAGACCTGCTCGATCTTCGCATAGATGTCCTGCATGCCTTGGCTTTTTCCGATCAGGTTGTGGAACGCATAGCGTTGGACAACCTGGCTCCGTAGCTGCTTGACTTCGCGCTGGAGCGCCAGGGATTCTAACGCGCGTTCGACGACCAGGCGTAATTCGTCGACGTCGAAGGGCTTCGATAAATAGTCTGCCGCGCCGAATTTCATAGCATCGACCGCGGTCTTTACCAGCTTGGTACCTGTCAGCATGATTACCGGCACCATTTTATTCTCGGCCCGAAGCGTTTGAAGGACTGCCAGTCCGTCGGTTCCCGGAAGCATCACGTCGAGCAGTACAAGATCCGGTCCCTCCTTCCGAAAGACATCAAGGCCTTCTTGCGCATCGGCAGCCTGGAGAATCTCGTAGGTCGGCTCAAGCACGACTTTCAGCGACGTGCGGACTCTCGCCTCGTCGTCGATCAAGAGGACACGTTTTTTTAGAACTGAACTATCCACGACTCTCCTATCTGTCTGTCATGCCAGAGCGGGCAGGTTAATGTGAAAGGTCGTTCCGACTCCTTCAGCGCTCCGCACATGAATGTTGCCCCGGTGCTCTTGAATAATCTGATGGACAATGGCCAATCCCAGTCCAGTGCCTTCATTTTCTCCGCTGTCATGTTTGGTGGTAAAGAAGGGGTCGAATACGCGTTCGAGATTTGCTGCTGGAATTCCGCACCCCGTATCCTCAACTTCGATCTGTACCCAGATGTCGCCTTCCGGTTTCATCATCTTGGCGGTTCTGACTCGAAGTGTGCCGTTGCGGTCGCCGATAGCATCCATAGCGTTCAGGAATAAGTTCAACAGGACCTGCTTGATTTGCTGCCGGTCCAGCATGACACGAGGCAGCTCAGACGCCAACTCTTTTTCAATCTTGATCTGTCGTGAGCGCGCTTTGACATCGATGAAATACAGGCATGATGAGACGATTTCATTGACATCTTCTTCGGTCAGCTGTGGTTCCATATAACGGGCGTAGTCGAGAATTTCTTGGATCAAGCGCTCGATCCGATGGACGTCCTCAAGCACGATTTGGCTAAAATCGTGCATGAATTCGGCGTCGTCTTTTCGTTCAGGAGCCAGCTGGATGAAGGTCTTGATTGACGTCAGCGGGTTTCTGACTTCGTGGGCAAAGCCTCCGGCGATAGTCTCCAATGAACGCAGCCGATCCGTGCGGCGCATCAGCGTTTGAGATTGACGCAGGTCTTCGCAGATCAATAGAGAGTCCAGCACATTGGCGGCGCTTTGGGCCATTGCGGTCAAAAGTTCTATGGGTTTAGAGCCGAGTTGGCTCGTTGCCGGGTTTGATTGGAGCAAGACGAAGGCTACCAATCGTCCTCGATTGACAAGTGGAATGGTCATATCGCCGCACATTCCCTGCAGCAGTGCTGGAGGGCTGTCAGGGGCGATTCCCGCAGCGACACTGGTGCCGGCGGATTGGTCAAGAATCTGCCGATGTGTTGCAAGAAAACGTATGAGGGGATGACCAGCCGAAATCGTAAGAGGCGCAGATTCCGTTGAGACCGGCCCTTGTATAGCGAGGCGGAGAAAATCAGCGCGTTCGTGCTCGGCGAGATACAGAGCGCCCTGTTGGCAGTGTGCCATTTGGGACAATTCTGATAGCACACGCTCAGCAGTTGCAGAGATGCTCGTAATGTCCCCGATTGCTTGTGAAAACTGTGTCAGGCGCCGTAGCGATTCAGCAGCGGACGGTGCAGTCATCATTTGTTGCGGGCATACGTGGTCGGTCATACATTGAAGCTGGGAGTGGCGAACGAACGTCGCAGACTTCTGTGCTGTGACTCTTAGAAGAGTCTCGCGCGAAGAATCATGGCTGCGACCAGAGTGCAGTATACATGGCGAGTGATGTTTCAGCCAGTGGATTTGCCCTTCCGGATGACGGCGAGGAGCACTTGATTGCCGAGGGCGGGAACAATCTGGATCGGGTCGGCGCCGGCATGGACCAGTAGGCGAGTGAACTCATTGCGTTCGTAGCTATGCAGCAGGCCATGACGAACGGCTTCGCGCAGGCGGCCGATATGATGGAGGAGAATTTGGGCTGATGCGTCATCCTGATCTTGAGCTGACGTGCGCAGGTGACGTTGAAACAGTGTTGTGAGATCGGTGTGTGGTTGAAGGACCGTGATCACAGCCCGTCCATCCGGATGCAAGACTCGGAGTATGTGCCTGAGGCGGTGAAGAGGAGAGGGGGAGAATGAAAGAGAGAGGTGGCATAGGATGCGCTGGATTGATCCTTCGGTCAAGGGAAGGGGTGAATGCCAGTCGATATGCAGCCAGCTGGTGTTCAAAAATCTGTCTGTGGGCAAGCCGGTTGTGAGCAAGAACGGTAGCGTCTGAGCAAATGTGGTGACGTACTGTTGAGCAAGGTCCAGCGATTCTTGTGAGTAGCCAGCGCCGATGTAACAGAAACGACTGTCCGGCAGCCCGCTTTTGTACATTGATCGATAGATTAGGTCGGTCAACATGATACGGACAAGGTCGCCTTCTCCACAGCCAACGTCCAGAATGGTCATGTCTGGTTCAAGAGGGAGGAGCCGGCGAAATAGATCGTTTTCTAATGCCCAGTAGTCAGGCTGGTGTCCAAGTTGAGACAGTTGGGCCAAATGCGCTATCCACAAAGCGCTGCGTGCTGCCTGTGTTACATGGTGGCGCAGGCGGATGCGCTCGTACTCCAACTGCTGCTGTCGGCGAACATCCCGCATATTCGGTTCATGTATGTGAAGGGATGGAGAATTGCCGGTCAAAGGAGCAGAGATGAGATTGAGGATGGTTCGGCAGGCTGCGGTATGACGTTCGTCATACACACTGGAATTTCCAGACAGATCGACTTGTAATGGGACGATGACCGGTACCGTTCCCATGGCGGAGAACGTCTGGAGTTGAGGCCCGAACATGTTTTCAAGAGGGCGATGTGAACCGGGAGAAGTCAATAGAATGGGCGGGGTCGTCAGTCTGGCAAAGTCCGCTGCCGATGAGGCCACGTCGGTATAGTCTCCTGCAATGGCGTCGCTGACGAACTGATCGACGTTGACATTGAGGCCCCACAGATTGGCGATGCCTCGCCGAACACCCTGTCGGTAGCTTCCGATGGCATCGGGAGCGTAGACGGCTGAGAGTGCACCGTCGATGTTAAGAACGGGGTTCAGCAAGAGCAGATGAGCAACCGAGTTGCTTCTAGCCAGAGTTTTTACCGCTACTCGCGCAGCAATGTCTTCGGCGAAGAGCGTCAATGGAGCGCTCGGCCAGGTGGCGCGGACAAAGTCCAATACACCTTGGAGATCGCTCTGCATACTGCGCAATGTGATCTGTAGGATGTCGCCTTCGCTCTGGCCGACATGATTGGTGTGGTCGTAGCGCAGGATGCGGAAACCGTTGGCGGCCAGCGAAAACGAGAGCGGCGCGTAGTCGGTTTGCGTCAGTCCGAATCCCGGGACGATGAGAATAATGGGCGCGCTTGGCGAAATTTGGTGGCGGGCATGATCGTCTGTCATGACGATCATCTGGTTCCGTGCATTCCGGCATTCCCGTCTCGTGCTGACGAGTGATGACCAGCCGGTGGTGCCGGCGAGATCTATTGCGGAGCCGGTATGCTGGGCGATCACACGGTTGATGTCTCGTTCTGCAAATGAGGTCAATTGCTCAAAACGGATGCCGACAAGTTGTCCAGGCTGTGACAAGCCGGGTTTCAATTCAGAGGGAACGGTGTGGTCGGAAGTGATGTGGACGATGCGGCCGGTCAGGATCGCTTCGGGTGCTTCCGGTTCATGCCCACGCGGCGGATCAAAGGCGCTGTGAGAAGAGAAATGAAGAGCGATCAAGTCGTGGGTCATTGTTAGGCACGATTCTGTTTGCAGGCATAGGCCGCCTCGGCTGAAATTGACGGCTAGCCCCAATGTGTGACTGGTTCCTGACTTGATCGATGGAGTCGTAATGCGGACAGGCAGTGAGACTCGGACTCTGACGGTTTCACGATGATCGGTGCCTCGACGGACAGTCTCTATGGCGGACTCGGTCAGGGTGTCGGTCTGTTCCGTCGGTGCGAACAACGCCTCGACCGTGATCGCTAGCGTGCGCACGTCTTCGATGAGTGACACCAATACCGTGTGTTCAATGTCGTCAAGTCCGACAAACTGGAATGCAAGGCGCGAAGTGTGTTGTTCAGTGCCGGCTTGGGGTGCTGTTCCTCCGCGGTCATATGCCGTACCATGTAACTCCAATAGGCTGGCGGCTGTTTTGACGATTACCGAAGCAGATTGGTGTTCAAGTGATGGAAGGAAACCGTCGATCTCTAAGGTTGCGCCGGTCGGGCTTAGCTCAGTGAGGGCGCCGCTGTACAGTGCGTTGCCGATTATCAGGCGTGCCGGCAGATTGGTGGCCGTCCGGATGTCCTTACGCCGGTCGGGCAACGGTTGAGATGTGGGTGCAGGAAAAACGGACGTCGAGGGCGTTGGAGGCGCCGTAGTCAAAACCTGCGCCACGGGAGGCGGTTCACTCTCAGCATTTGCCACCGTCCGTGGTGGAGGGGATGGCATCGGGGTTCTATCTGCATGAGATGCCTGCTCGAGCGGAATCCATACGTTGATCGATAGTAAGCCTCCGACGGGGGCGCGGAAATCCCAACGGCCACCGAGCTGTTTGATAAACGCATACGCGTCAAAGAGATTGCCGATCGTTTGGGAGGGGAACTCCTGTGTCGTGGTCCTGGTATCGGTCTCCTGGATCTGGATGGCGACTTCCATGGGAGTCGCTTGCGTGGACAGAGCCAATCCTGGATGTATCGGGGCATTGTGTGGACCAACCAGGGCCGTGCTGATCCGCAATCGATGGTGGCTTCCGACAGCAGCCACATAACGTTGGGCCTGTGACAGGAGCATACCCAGGAGCTGTGTTAAGGCCTCGAGATTTCCTGTGAAGTGAGGAAGATTCGGTGCATACGATCGCTCAATTCGGTCGGTATTGAGAAGTGCAGGCTGAGCGGAGGCTAGGACCGCCTCAAAGATGTCGTTGACGGTGTTTCGGCTCGCAGCGGATTCAGTTGTTGCCTGGGCGAGGGCGTCCGCTAGATGCGCGGCTTCGGCAGTCTGGACGACCAACGATTCCACCTGCTCGATCAGACGGGATTCGTGGAGGGTCTTGAGCACCTGTCGGGATTGATCTTGGATGGCGGCATGTCGAACGCGCAGATCCTTCGACAATGTCAACACACGTTGCGCCAAGGCAAGAAGCCGGTCGGATTCCTGGAGCCGCTGCATCAGATGGTGGATCGTGTCATCCTGGCGGCGAAGTTCCGAGATGTCACGCAACAGGCCGACGGTTCCAAGATATTGCCGCTGAGGATCGTAGAGCCCCTTCGCGCTGACCTCCGCTCTCATGTGGGTGGGGGCCGGTTTATTGGCGGTCGACTTTCTGAGTAGCGTAACTTCTACCCGCTGGGACGCTCGCGCTCCCGTCCTGCGGTCATTGAAACAATAGCGCGCGCGATCAAGGTGATCCGGAGATACGATCGTTGCGTAGGGGGCACCGATCAATTCGTCTTGTGTGTAGCCCAGCAACGGAGCCACGAGGGGGCTAAGATACCGGAACCGCCCCTCCGTATCGAGTTCGTAGAAGACATCGGCTAAGGTGTCGATAAGCCGATCATGGCGTGCTTGCGTCAATTCAAATGCACGGCGCAGGGTTTGTGTTTCGAGCGCATGCTTCGTGTAGAGGATGAGTTCGGTGAGAAACCCTGGTGATTTCTTATAGAGGAGAAAATCCGCGCCGGCCTGAAGCGCATTCAATGCGGTCGTGGAGTCGCTGGACTCGGTTTGCAGCACAATCGTCGCCGAGGGGGCAAGTTGTTTCAGTTCCGGGAAAATGGAGGCGGCAAGTTGAGTGAGCAACCGGTCATCGAGCAGAATGAGATGCCACGACGTCCGATTCGCCCACTGAAGGGCTTCCTCCAAGGAGTAGACCGCTTCGACCCGGCAGTTTGGAAAGAACCCGCGAAAACTGAGCGTGGTCAGTTTGATTTCTTCGGCAATCTCGTTGATGAGAAGGATCGCAACAGGGTTACTCTGAGGCTGAGGCATGGCACGATTCCCGGTGTTTCTGGGTAACAGCCTGCCCCAGAGATCGAAGTTACTCAGGCAGTCCGCTGTCTGTCAGCGGCTGTGTGGCCATCGCTTTGGCTTGGTCGATATCTTAGTGCAGACCTCTGTCTTGATACCATAAAGCGTGGCGAGAAACACAGACTGGCGCCCACTTCTTTTGTAGGGGAGCGTGGTTATCAGGGCGTCTGCCTGAACAATTTTGGACAGAGGGCGAGTATAGAGGAGTGCCATTGACCTGCCGGCAACTCATGCCGGCAGGTCAATGGCTGAACGATATCGAAATCAGTATGCTGAAGCGGTGCGATTTTGTTGAGGACATGCTCCGGGAGTCATATACAACAAGTAGTTGCCCATCCCATGCTGAGGTTCAGTTTTCTGTAGAGCATGGTGGTAGACCATCACCATCTCATAGTCATCTGCCTTGGAAATCTGGAACCCCTGGCTGTCTTTATAGACTTGGTGGGATAAGAACTCACGGATTGTTCCGTCACGTTCAACATCCGGCACGGTCCGGAGAAGGGTCTGTTTCTTGGTCTTGTTCTCAAGCGCAATTAGCAGGAGCTCATCATGGCCATGCGGATACGCATACTTGACGCAGCCGTCCATGCTGAATTTCAAAGGTGCTGTACGAACTTGAACGCCAGCCGGGATTTCAATCCCCTCGTCAGTCTGATCCGCCGGGCGATCGCCAAACTTGGTGAAGCAGACGATGTTGACGCCGACCTGATAGATCTCCATATCCTTGACCGGCTTGGCTTTCGGGGCAAACTCCATCGTGAATGTTGCGATGACATTCTTGGTGGGCGGAGCGCCATGATAGAACGCCACGACCGTCATGAGCTTATCGTTCTTCGCAAGTTTGACACCGTATCCATCGGGGAATTGTGTCTCGGACATTTCAAGTCCGGCTCCACCAAAGAAGAGCGGCTCACCGGGGCAGGAGACACTGGGTTTGGTGTTGTTGATCATCAAAATATGGTGCAGGTAGTTTCTTGGCAATTCCTTTCCATCAATTGTGGAAAGGGCCGCCTTAAAACCAATCAAATACTTGTCCTCAGGCAACTGAAAGTTGAACCGGGGCATGGAGTCCCCCATGTCGCCTTCGCTATGGCCGGCCGGAAGATCGATAGGGCCGAATGTAAGAACCGCGGTATTCTCTCCATACGCGATCGATGAGGCCACCTGTTTCTTGAGCGTGGGCACGGCATGGTGATTATGCCCTCCGTCGGCATAGGCTGATGATCCTATGACGAGGGTAAACAATGTGATGAGAAACGTTTTCATAATGCCTCCAGCGGAAGATGAAAAACCTGACTATGTTGTGAACCGGGCTCTGAGTGTCTGATTAATGAAAAGAAAAATCGGCTCATTTGGATGCAGACGGGGCACGAGTGGTGCGTTTCCAATGGTATGTGCCGCCATGTTCCTTAGGCGGAATGTTTTTGTGATTTTCCACTCGGGTATACCACCAGATTCCCTTGGCTTCAGTGCCGTCTTCCGATAGGAGAACTTCAAATCCTCCCTCGCGGTTATTGCCCGGCTGTTGCCAGGTGCCCTGCCAGAGGCGATCCTCAAACTTGGTGGTGATGAAGCGTCCGCCCTGTTGCGTATAGGGACCGTTGCCGTTCTTGTCTAAGGTCGCCTTGTAACGCTTGTCGTCTTCGACTTCGAGAATATCCCATTCTCCACTGAGATCGGGCGGCGCAGCGCTGGATGGGTTGCTCACGAGGTGTGTTCCCGCTGAGGGGGTGGACTGCTGAGCCACCGGACCGGTCATTTGTGCAGATCTAAACGACTCGTGCCAGGACAGCAATTGCCAACGACCAGCACGACGTTCCATGACGCCGGTCTCACGGAGGGGCAGGACCATCCGTTTCACTGCGGATCCCTCGCCGGTATAGCGAGTGTAATCCATCTCCATGGTAAACCAGGCGAGATCGCCTTTCGTCCAGACCTTGAGTTCCGTAAT
>JABMDE010000014.1:27184-36702 GCA_015904055.1 Nitrospira sp.
TGGGTGTTGGCAAACTCCTCGCGCATTTCCCGTTCGAACTCCGGCCAGCCGACATACTTGCGGCCACCCACGGTATAACTCACGATGTCTGCATCGTGCGCCATGAGACGGGACAGGGTTGCCATATCTTTTTCAACGTTGGCTTGCACAAGGGTACGAATGGCGGTTTCAGGATCGGTTGGCTCGGGCGCGCCTGCCGATGCCGAAGAAGCTGCACCAATGAAACTCAACAGGCCACACAGAACTATCGATACACTACGAACCATCATAGAGTACTCCAGGTGAGTGAACTCTCTGTGCGAGAGAAGTGCAAAAGATTGGGGTGCCAACCTACACGGTCTTGCGGGTGTTGTCAACAGCAACGCCAGCAGTAGCGGTTACGTGTGTGCGATGACGACGACGGTGACGTTATCGATACCGCCACGGTCGAGGGATTCATTGATGAGGCGATCGCAGGTTCGAATCGGGTCGCCTTTTCCCGCCGTGAAGATATCTTGGATGTCGTCGTCTTCCATCATCTTCGTGAGTCCGTCTGAACAGAGCAGTAATAGATCCTGTGGCTCTAACGGACAGGACGAAATCGAGGGTTTGACCGGGGTCGAGATGCCCAGTGCTCGAGTGAGGACATGCCGTTCGGGGTGTGTCCGGGCGGTCTTCGGGGTGAGGATGCCGCGAGCGAGATATTTCTCAATCAGTGTATGGTCACGGGTGAGCGGGGTGAGTGTTCCTGATCGGAACCGATAGGCGCGGCTGTCGCCAAGATGGGCGAGATGCGCCATAAGGGATTCCGTTGTTTCTTCAATGTAGAGCAGCACGATGGTGGTACCCATACCTCTGAGCGTGGGTTCCAGCTTGACCCGTCCCAAAATTGCATGGTGTGCCTGCGTGATCACATCAGTTAAGAATGCCGGAGGAGCCGTTTGTCCTTGCCGGAGCGTGTCGGCTGAGAGCTGAGCCTGCGCCGTAATACTGGCAATGGCCGTCTGTGCGGCGATCTCGCCACCTACGTGGCCGCCCATTCCATCTGCAACGGCCCACAGTCCCAGCGGATCGAGTGTGGCAAACGCATCCTGGTTCATGGTGCGAACCAAGCCGATTTCGCTTCGGCCGATGCCGACCCATGTGCTCATCGTAAGGATACTCTGTGGAAAGGTGGTGTTGGTGAAGCAGGGGACGATAAGCCGGGGCCAAATTGCAGCATCATGTCCTTATAGAGCAGCGAGGCGAGAGGCGCAAGGCTTTCCGTATCGGCGGCATTGTAGGCCAGCAAAAGCTCAAGTGCGGTGCGATCTCCTTGCCGCCACTGTGCCCACAAGCGCACGGCATCCATGCCGTCGAGGCCGCGCAGCGCAGACGCCCGTTCGATGCCGAGTTCTCGTTCGAGGTGTTTCAGTCCTCCACGAAGTCCCAGACGGCGCGCGGCCAGACAGAGATCGAAATGGGGCATCTCAAATCGGAGCTGGGGAAAAGCCGTGCGTAGGAAGGGCACATCAAAGACGGTACCGAAGAAGGTCACGAGCAGTGTGCAGTGATCGAGTTCGGCTTGTAGCCGATCGGCGGTCAACGTATCTCCCTGAACCAGGGTGATTGTCTGTCCGTTTCGATGGAGACCAACGACGGTCACCGCGTTGGCCCCGTCATGAGGGGTGAGCCCGGTGGTTTCGATGTCGAGGCAGAGGAGCCCGGACCGGCAGGTATCATAGAAGCGCCAATGTTCACGCCTGTGCAGACGCGAGGCCAGTGCGCGCAGATCGCCTGCCTCATATTCCGATTGTGCGAGGGCGAGTTCACGATCGTACAGGCATTTTCTGTCAGGAGACAGTCCGGCAATGCGAGGCTGTTTCAAGAAGCTCTGCCAGTCAGTCACTCCCTCTTGCCAGAACCGGCGTTCGGTTGTGGGCCCGATTCCTTGTAGAAAGGTGAATGTGGAGGTCAGCATGGCGGGGATTGTAGCCTTGATTTCGCGCAGGAGACAAGCTAGAGTCCGCACGTGTATCAGCGAGCCGCGGGCAGGATGTTCGGTTTACGATTTGTATCAATGCCATGACGCAGTTGCCGAAACGTATTCGTATCACGGTCGGAGGAGTTCGACTCGAAGCGGAACTCAAGGGGACGAAAACGGCAGAAGCGGTGTATGCGGCACTGCCGGTTCAGGCGCCGATCAATACCTGGGGAGAAGAGTTCTACTTCAAAATTCCAGGTGTCACCGATTATCGGGAAACCGCGACGAACAAAGTGCAGGTTGGCGATATTGCGTACTGGGGAGCCGGTCAGGTGTTGGCGATCTTTTTCGGGAGAACGCCGATGAGCATGGGAAGCGATCCGGTTCCGGCAGATCGAGTGAATGTGGTTGGACGGATCGTCGGGGATGCGACGCAATTGCGTCGGGTTATGGAGGCCGCGACGATCACGGTTGAACAGGGGTAGGTATCGTGCGTTTGTCGAAAGAACGTGTACGGCATATGGCCGAGAGTGTGGCGGGACGTCTCGAGCAGGAGGGGCACATCAATCTGGTCGGTGACCGTAAGACATTTGTCGATGCGCTGAACCGTGTCATGACGGAGGATCTGTCCCTGGAAGATCGTGTGAATGCGGAAGTGCGGCAGATGCTCACTGTCTACGAAAAACAGATCGAACAGGGCCAGGTTGATTACCAGAAGATGTTCCAGATGGTGAAGCAGAAACTGGTCCGTGAACGAGGACTCATTTTGTGAAACGTCCAGCGTCATTCGTCAATCGGGGCGGACTATTATGAGGATACGTTCCTCGCTAGCATGACGGTTGACGGTTGACGGAACTTCTAGGATGTTGAGCGAAGACAAGATCAGCCATCTCTCCCACGTCATTGTGAATGAGGTCAAACGCCATGCGGCCGTGAAGGTGACCGGGGACGAGGAGCGGGTGTTGAAAGCGGTCAAGCGTGTGCTGGCCGACGAATTAGCCCAGGAAGGCGAGATCGACCGGAAGGTTCGAGCCAAATTGGCCACCTATTCCCGCGGCATCGTTGAGGGAAGTACGGAGTGGGACGTGCTGTACCGTAAAACATTCGAAGAGGAAACACGGAAGCAGGTGAGGTGAGGAGCGGGCGATGGTGATGGGACTACAGATAAAACAACTCATGCTCCTCGGCATGATCCTGCTGCTTGTCGGAACGGCCGCCTGTTCCTCGAAGCGTAAACCGCTGGTCCCGCTATCGCTGGCGGACCCCGATGTAAAACCCCAGGCGGTGGTATTGACTGAACAGGGGACGCAAGCCTATCAAGCAAAACAGTTCGAGGACGCCAAGAAATACTTTGAGCAGGCAGTTGCCGTGGTGCCGCAGTCCGGTCAGGCCCATTACAATTTTGCACTGGCGCTGAATGCGCTCGGCAATGCGGAAGTCGCGCGGCAGCATTTTCTCGAAGCGGCGAATTTGTCGCCTGGCGACCAGATCATTTGGGATTCTCCCGCATTAGCGCCCTACGGCGATCCGGACACGAGGAAGCGTACAAAAGACCGTCCCTATGGAACAGAACGGCCCAACTTCGGCAATATGCCGCGACACAAATAAGGAACGATATATGTCTAAAGACATTGCAGTGGGCCAAGCAGCACCTGAACTGTCCATTCCGGACCAGCATGGCAAAACGGTGACGCTGAAGAGCTTTAAGGGTAAACAGATCGTGCTGTATTTCTATCCGAAAGACGATACGCCTGGTTGCACCAAGGAGTCCTGCGACTTTCGTGACGTCGAATCGCAGATTTTGCGGGCAGGCGGCATGATCGTGGGGGTGAGCCTCGACGGGAAGGAGAAAAGCATGTACGGCCGGAAGTATTGGGGCATCGAGCGCAGCACGTTTGTTATTGATGCCGACGGGAAAGTCAAAGCAATCTTCCGCAAGGTAAAGGTGGATGGGCATGCCGATGAGGTGTTGACGGCGCTCAAGGCCTAGCGCGCATTATTCATGCGCGCGTCTGCTGTAATTGTCCGTCTCTACGAGCCGAGACGCAGCCGATCTGGCACTTCATTCTTCGTTGCTCGTATCTCGTGAAGCGTGAAGCGCGGGGCAGGAAGAATGTCTCAATATTGGATATCATTGTTTGCGAGATACGAGATACGCTTCACGAACAACGCGACTCCACGTGATTTCTCAACGAATCATCATGAGTAACGCGGGTTAACATGGCCGCGAGGCCCATGACCACTCGCTTCTGCATTGTCTCAGTCCTCTGCTCCATTCTCCTGGTCATATTCGCATCAGCGCGCCTCTGCGAAGCGGCGGAGAAGATTGTCGCTACCATTCATGTCAAGGATGCGCTTACGGTCCCAGGCCAGTCGGCAGCCATTGATGCTCAGCTTGAAGCCAATGGTGCATCGAAAAATGTGGGGATGGGTGGAGAGCCGCTGGAGTTAGTCGTGGATGGCAAGGTTGCCGCAACGGCGACAACCGGTGCGGACGGTCGGGCGGCATTTTCTTACAGCACAAAGACAGTAGGGGTCCTGCCGATTCAGGTTCGACTCGGCGCCAGTACAGGGATCCTGCCGGCAGTGGGAGAGGCAAATCTGGTCGTATGGGAGCGGCGCAATCCGATCCTGGCCATCGAGACGGCTTCATTAGTCGATGAAGCCCGCGTACAAGATCCGATTTCCGGCATCGATCTTCAGAAAAATCCTGAGCACAAGCCGATGCCCGATGCGGCAGTAGAGATCGGGCGGCTCACCCAGTTCTATTACAAGGTTATCTATATTGTGCCACCCGTCGGGTCGGGCGGGTTTCAAGCAAGCACACAGGCGCGAGCATGGCTAAAGACCAACCAGTTTCCATCCGGGTACATCCTGGTGCTTCCTTCAGGCAACGAGGCTTTGGGGACAAAGATCGATGAGCTTCGCGCGTTTGGCTGGAATACGATCAAGGCCGGGATTGGCCGCACAAAGGTATTTGCTGAGGTATTTCTGCAACGGCGCATGGATGCCGTGATGATTCCGGAGCCGCCTAAAAGTGAGATCCCGCGCAAGGCGAAGACGGCAAAGGAGTGGAAGGAAATCAGAAAGAAACTGTAGTGAGAGTGAGTGAAGCTGGTCTGCGCCCAGCGGTCAGCTCTCGTGATACAGCTGTGGTACGCGCGGTTCCGCCACCTAGTTCAGAAACCTCTCTGAATGTCAAAGAGTAGCCGGTCGATTTTTAAGGGCTTTTGATCTATCCTACGGCAGGGTCTAAAAATGTTTTTGACCGAACCTCTCATCTCATCGAACTACTAACAGCAGGTAACTAGTGGCCACTCCCAGGAAGTTTGAAGACACATATCGAGAAGGGCCTCTCCATCTTGCCAAGGTAATATTCGGCGCCCCTCGAAAAGGTCGTGCAGGTACTGATGCCTCTGATGCTACTGGGGAATACTTGGGTGCCTTGCTAAAGAACGGCCAGATTGGAGCTGAGTATCTCCTGGCAAATAAAGCGCATCCGGTTGTTGCGTACGTCGACGTTCCCGCAGCGGATGCACTAGACGCCAAACATACTTCATCATGGGGAATTAAGGCGTTGAATGAGATCGTTCGTATTTTTGGCAAGTATCCCAAGATCGAGATGCAAGAGAGACCCAAGAAGGCTAACTTGTCTTCATGGCGTTCCGCGAAGTTCCTGTATCTTTATACGCATTTGTTTGATAGGGGTTCCCCGGTTTATGCCAGTGGCTTCGACCATGCGATACCTGCGTACTTGCTCCCACTTAAAGAGACCCAACGTGAGTATCTCGTGAGCTGGGCAATCTCCTATCGGGATCACGATAGCATATGGATTGGCTCTGGAGCGCTTGAGGTACAGGCCTATAAGCAACTCGCCGATCCAGCTAGCGGATTATCAAAAGAAGGGCGGGAACACTGCGCAGAAATCGAAGCTGTCACCAATAAACCTACCTACTACTACCTTCTACGGTATTATGGCCGACAACGACGTGAGGATCAGCGTCGATGTCCCCTCTGTGGTAAGCCATGGGCAGTCACAAAAGGAATTGGAAAGTTTCCACGAGTCGATCGGTTTGCTTTTCAGTGCGATCGCTGTAGGCTTATTTCAGACCAAGCGTCTGACTGCAACGAAAGACTGGCGCACATTGGGGAATACAAGCGCTCCAGATAGAAATGAAGAATGAAGAAACGAGGACATTCTACACTTTGTTTAAGAAGGGAGAAATTCGATGACACGAAATACTATGTCACGAGCTGTCGCACTCGCTTCCATGTTCATCCTTGTCACTGCCACGGTGCTGCCGTTGCAACCGGTATTCGGAGAAGGCGGGGCCAGGGGGCTGTGTCGAAGCGCATCAATTTGAACTGTTGCCGGAACCGCCTCCGCAGCGAGCCGGTTCGACGCCCTGGCCGCTCTGGCCCATGCAATTGCGGACATCCCACGCGCATGAAGAAGGCTGTGACCGGCAATGGAGCGTCTCCACGACGAAGTTCACCGGCCACAATGGCCACGTCACAAAATTACATGCACACCGTGTCAAGTTTGAAAGTGGAAAGTTTGAGCCGATCCCCAACAGCGATTTTGAAATAAACGCTGATCTGGTACTGCTCGCCATGGGCTTTACCGGTCCGGTGAAGAATGGCCTCCTCGACAGCCTCGGCGTGAAGTACGATCAGCGCGGCGCGGTCCAGGCGGACGAGAACTTCATGACCAACCTCGACGGCGTCTTTGCCGGCGGTGACACCAAGCGCGGCGCCTCTCTCATCGTCTGGGCCATCGCCGAAGGACGCAAGATGGCCTCGGGCATCCATCAGTATCTGATCGCGGGCAAGTCGGCGAAGAGCGCAGCGTCTTAAACAAACCCTTCTGAGTCTTTATCCTCACCAAATCTATTCTACGATCCCTTGCTTCATCAGGAATCCCGCAGCACGATGTTGCGCTGTGTTGACAGGATCTCCTTCGCACAGTAGCCTGTCACCGTCGTCGATCTCACAAGGCGGGCTAGCACGCTCATATGGCAGAGGATATTGTAGAACGTGTGCGGGTGGCGGGCCGAAAACGGTTCTTGTATCTGCCTCACGCGATCCGGCAGATGTCCAGGTTTGATCGGATGATTACCGCACAAGAAGTACAAACGGTTGCCATGACTGGCCGATTGGTGGAAGATTACCCGGAAGACTCGCGTGGACATAGCTGTTTGTTATTAGGGTATGGGGAGGAAGGCCGTGCGATTCATATCGTTGCGGCACCAAAAGATGACTACCTTGCCATCATCACAGCCTATGTGCCGGACCCGTCGCAATGGTCGCCAGATTTTCTGAGGAGGGCGTAAGACATGGAATGTCTCCACTGTAAAGGGCGAATGGAACGTAAAACGTCCCCCTTCAGCCTAGACCGGAAAGGGTATCATGTTTCGTGGGATGCCATTCCTGCGTGGGTCTGCACGCAATGTGGAGAGCCATATTTTGAAGCCAGAGAAGTGGAGTTGATTCAGAAGGCCCTCACAGCCATGGAGAGAGAAGGGGCGGCGTTGGTAGGAGCAGGGCCTTCGGCTGCGAAACCTTGAGCGCGGCGCCTCCCTCATCGTCTGGGCCATCGCTGTAGGGCCTAATAAGATGGTGGTGGGTTAAAATTCCTATCGTTGACAATGTTCTATTCAAAAAGTAGCCTGTCCCTGTTTCTTCCCTGTGCCATTCGGCGCTTCTCCATCCGTCCCTCCATGGCCCACAGGGTGCATCCCGGAGAATCTCAACTGGGGTCGCGTCTTGCAATCCGACATCGCGGCTGGATTTGCGCGCTCGCATCGTTTCGTCAGGGGCTGAGTGAGAGGGGGAAGGGTCGGCTCCGGTCGGAAGCCCATGAGCGTCTGCCGAGATTGGCTGACCGATCTGTTTATTCGTTAGGCGGCGGTGCCGATGAGGCTTTCGAGCGGGATTTGCAATTTTCCATGCAGCCGGCGAATCATCTCCAGGGATAAGCTTCGTTTCTTGGTCAGAATTTCAGACACCCGCCCGCGCCCGCCGAGCAGCGCTTCAAGATCTTTGCGTGTCATGCTCAGTTGATCCATCCGAAACTTGATGGCCTCGATAGGATCCGGCGGGCAAATGGCGTGGTGCTTTGCTTCGTGCGACTCCACGAGTGTCGTCAAGACATCCAACTCATTTTCCGCTTTGGTGCCGGGCTTCGCATCCGTGAGTTGCTCGATGCGATGCAGTGCGCGATCATAGTCTCGTGTGGTTTTGATGGGGGCGATTGTCATGGCGCCTCCGGGGTGTTGTCAGATCGTTGTGGCATCGATAGCATGATCCCAATATGGGATCAAGGGGTGTGCATGGGGAAAGGTTCCAGGAACTATTGATTGTTACCGATCTCAATAATAGAAATAGACCAATGCTTCCAGCGGGGGCTTACTGACGTGTGGCTTTGCCGGAGGAACGGAAATGTTCCTCTCGGTGGAATGAACTTCTAATGATGGGGAAGATACGGATTACACACTGACGGTGGCGAACGTGGGTTCTGCTTGAGCAGGTGTTTCTGATGGGGTGGTCACCGGCTGGGCTTGCACAAGATTCGTGAGGCGCTCGCGCATGCCGAGACCGTATCGAAGAAATTCCACTCCGAACTGGCCGTCTTTGCACCAACGCACGATCGACACGTCAACGGCGAGCGGCATGCGGTGCTGGGGGAGATCCACCTGCAAGGCGAGATACGTTCCTGCTTCTAAAGTCATGTCACTTTGCAGCCTGCATCCCGTCGCTGAGAGATCGAACAGGACGCCTGTTGCTGCACCAGTATCGCTCTGGATGCTGGCTGACAACTCGACATTGATTCGGGGGTGGCATCGTGGCTGCATCGCGTTTCGTCTCCTGCCCCTGTATCGGCACCGCTCAGAAAAACTTAAACAGTATGCCCCCATCGAATAGGCGGCATCCTAGCCCGCATTATTCATAAGCGCTTCTGCTGCAATCGCCGATCCGCTGCTGCGACAAGCCTTCGGGCGGCGGGCTCGCCCCTCAGGCCTTCGACGTACTGCACGAGTACGCCTCAGGTCCTCCGGGCTCCGCGCGCCGCTCTCGCGACGCGGCTCCGCGATTTCGCGACGAACCGTCATGAATAATGCGGGCTAAGCCCTTCTATACTTTCTTCACGTTGTCTGTGTATGCTCAATGGAGAACACGTCGTTGCTTCTACCAGGCCATCTCTCACTTGAACATGAGTATAAAGTCATAAGAATAGGGAGAGTCACGGATGCATCCACGCAGCCCTAAATCCCTCCTCGGCGGCATCGCCCACTTGGGGCGGTTTATCGACAAGATCAGATTGCGGAATGCAGGCCAGATCCAGGACTATACTGGCTGACTTTCTGGGCATTGATGCGAAGGCGTTTGAACAGCGGGTATTGGCCGGCGGAACGGATGAGGAATTGCTTGCGTGGGTTCACGCCAATGGGAAGTCCGTGACGGAAGCGGAAGCTCGTCTCTTCTCGCAAAACCTACTCAAGGCCGGGCCAAAGGACGAGGATACTCACCAGCGGTTTCAAGGCCGGCTGCACGATATTGCCGTCAACCGTGGCGT
>JABMDE010000014.1:36822-44011 GCA_015904055.1 Nitrospira sp.
CGGTTTGATTTCTGGTATGACGGGATCGGGTTGCCGAAATTGCTCGAGTACAACGCCGATACGCCCACCTCGTTGCTGGAAGCAGCGGTTGGTCAATGGGGATGGCTGCGAGATATCTGTCCAGAGGCGGATCAATTCAATAGCCTGCATGAGCGGTTGATCGGGCAGTGGCGCGCGATCCGTCGGCACACCTCGAACGATCTGCTCCATTTGGCCTGTTTGGATGGGAGCGACGAGGATCGGCAGACGGTGACCTATCTGGCCGATACGGCAAACCAGGCCGGGTGGCGCGTGCAGACGTTGCCGATCGAACAGATCGGGTGGGAGCCGGGGCGGCGGCGGTTTGTGGATCACCGGAACAAGCCGATCTCAGCCCTCTTCAAGCTCTATCCCTGGGAATGGATGTGTCAGGACGCATTTGCGGCGGAGCTGCCCCGGTCTTCGATGATGGTGCTGGAGCCGGCCTGGAAGCAGGTGCTCAGCCACAAAGGTCTGCTCGCGTTGCTGTGGGAGTGGTATCCGGATCACCCGAATCTGTTGCCCGCCTTCTTTTCCGGACCGGGAGACTGTGCTGCCTATGTCAGGAAGCCATTTTGGTCACGTGAAGGCGCCAATATATTGATCGTGAACGGGGATCAGGTGCTAACGACCGCCGGGCCCTACGATGCGCAGAACTCGGTCTATCAGCAGTACGTGCCGTTGCCGCGGTTCGGGGGATGGCACCCGGTGATCGGATCCTGGGTGGTCGGGAACGAGCCGGCAGGGATGGGAGTTCGGGAGGATCGCGGTCTGATCCATGGGAATCAGAGCCGTTTTGTGCCGCATTTCGTTGTGAAAGACGTTCCCGATGCAAGGGTAGGGGGCGAAACTTGAACCATGTATGTCCGGACTGGGACGGGCGAGAGGCGCCGTCACCGAACCATTTTGCTAGTCACGCTGTCTCACGCATCACCAGGATCTGACTATTCCATCCCCACCACGCCGCCGTAGGCGAAGCGTAGTACTGCGCCAATCCTCCACTGACTGCATCTTG
Source organism: Nitrospira sp. (assembly GCA_015904055.1). Next base: position 37,856 of record JABMDE010000014.1, read on the forward strand.
CCATGAGGAAACAGGAAAGGGGTCGGGAGTCTGTGTGCTACGAACACGCCCACCGCAGCAGTGATGGTCGTGGTGCTTCATTCATGATGAGGGAAGGCCCCTCGAAGTCGGCGTGCAGGCGCAGACTTCAAACCGCGGCAAGCGGCGTCGATTAAGAGTCGTCGTTGTGGAGCGTTGCCGGAAAAGGCGGAGCACGACTCCGTCAGGTACGAATCAAGCAGACGAACGCAAGTGAACCACTGAGGATGTGTCGAAAGAACGCACATGACGCCGAAACCGGGATCGAGACTCTGTCCCGCGAAACAGGTGGAGCGGAGCCTGTCTACGGCTCCACTGGCGTCCGGCATGAAGGTGGCGTGAGCTTGATTCAGGCATGGAGGAGGAACGTAGGAACCTGTCGCTCCGATGTAAAGGGAGACGCGCAAGCGGGCAGTCCCCGCAAGCGCCTGCGTACCGAGGCGGAGCACAGGGGCGGAGTCGCTCATAGTAGGGACGAAGGTTCTGTAATGGAACGGGACCGAAGGGGCGGCGTCGTCCGGGGTTATCAGGCGGGCAACTCGCAGGAGGAGGACTCGCATGGATAACGCCAAACCGTTTTGTATTGCCCTCCGGGACGTCGAAGATGCGTACAAACGGGTGAAGGCCAACCAGGGGGCGGCGGGCGTCGATGGCCAGACGATCGAGCAGTTTGAGGAGGCGTTGGAACACAACCGCTATCGGCTGGGGAATCGCCTGTCTTCCGGCAGTTATGTCCCGCCGCCAGTGCGTCGGGTCGACATTCCGAAGGGGGATGGACAGCGGAGGCCGCTCGGGATTCCGACGGTCTCCGATCGCATCGCCCAGATGGTGGTCCAGCGATACCTTGAGCCGATTGTGGAGCCGCTGTTCCATGACGATTCATATGGGTATCGCCCCGGCCGGTCAGCGCATCAGGCTCTGACAGTGGCACGTCAGCGGTGCTGGCGAGCCAACTGGGTGCTGGACCTCGATATCAAGAGCTTCTTTGAGACCAGTGACTGGGAACTCTTGTTACGAGTGGTGCGCCGACACACGGACTGCCGATGGGTGTTGCTGTACATTGAACGATGGCTGAAGGCCCCGGTGTGCATGCCGGATGGAACGGTCGTGGAACGGAGGCAGGGCACGCCTCAGGGCGCGGTGATCAGCCCGCTTCTGGCCAACCTGTTTCTGCATTATGCATTCGATCGGTGGATGGCGGAGCAGCACTCCGTCATCCCCTTCGAGCGTTACGCGGACGACATCATCTGTCACTGCGTGAGCGAAGCGCAAGCGCAGATCCTTCGTGTCAGCGGTCATGCAATAATCCCCAGCTGTGGTCATTGAATTCTCCCCACCCTCTGATGAGAGGAGAAGGAGAATGGCACTTGACGAGACGAGAGATGACGTCCACCATCATCATATCCATACATACGAGGCCCGCGATGAGTGCGCGTTGTCCGCGGCTGAGTACAGAGCCTCGATTCGAGAGCCGGCGACTACGTGGCCTTTCTCGACGTGCTCCCTACGGCAAAACCAAAACTTCCCAGGAGCGTGTTTGGTGTCTGACTCATCCAATTGACCAGACAGCCCCTCTCTCGCCTCGTTTTACCGTTCACGGTTCACGTCTCAGCCCGCCCGTTCCGCACGTCCCGCTTCCCGCCCGTTCCGCACGTCCCGCTTTTCTTAGTGCTGAATCGCTGAGAGCAGCCATTTGCCATCTTGATCGCGCACGAAGGTCCAAGTTTCGCGCGACTCAGTTGGCGTCTCTTCGCTGCCTGTGACGACATATCCTGGCTCTCCGCGCTGCTTAGTCAGGGACAGGCTGTAGTTACGGGCGCTCCAGCGAAGCCCTGCCGACACGTAATGCGCGGTGCCTTCCATCCAGGCTTCCAGGACTTCGGCCTGGAGCAAGATCACATCGTCCACATGGTTGTGGATGTCCTGGCTAGTGTGATCGGCCAGGGCGGTGCTGAAGTAGTTCAGCATGTCCGGTGTCACGAATTGCCGCAATCCGGCCAGGTCCTGCCTGCTCCAGGCTGCATGAACGTCGCTCAGCAGTTGCTGGAAGGCGGCTTTATCCGAGGAGGTGACCTGGTCAATCGACAGGTTTCGTTTGTGTGTGCGAGACGGCGTTTCTGACGGGTTAGCGAGGGCGGGGTCGCGCCCGGCGAGTCCGGAAAAGTCGGGGAGGGAGGGGCGCTGTATTTTGAGGTAGTAAAAAATTGTCGCCGCTCCCAGGAATAGCAGGAGCAGCAGAACGCCCACGGGTTCCAGAGTCTTACTGGTATGAGCGGCCTCTGGGGACGGCCCTTCGGCCTCGTGTGCCTGTGTGCGACCGGCTGGCGGTTCGTTGGTGCTGCTGGTCTCTTGGATAGCGGCGTTCCGCGACGAGCTGGAGCCGTTATTGAGAGAGCCGTTTTCTGCCTGAGCCACAGAGGCGGGAAGAAGGCCGGTCAGTGCCAGCAGGATGGAGGCGGCGAGGAGGGGCATTCGGTTCACGGTCGCTCCTTGTGGTCATGATTGCGAGATTCTGCGGTGCGAGACATGTTAGCAGCAATGGCCCATTGAAGTCGCAAAGAATGGAGGTGGCGGATCTTGAGCCGTACATGCACCTCTCTGACGGCGCTCCACCCTATGACCCTGGCGACGAAGCACGGTTCGGTCTTGTCCGGCGACGGAGGACAGGCGTTCCGAGATCTGGCCGGAATCTTTCTGGACGTGTTGGGAATCACGAAATGTTGCGATGCCGTGGACCGAGCCCGGTCGCGTTGTTCTGTCTGTGGGGTTTCCTCATCATGATGTGCCCGCAGTTGACTCACCCAGCGAGCCCTCAATCCGTGTAAGATGTCTGCGTGCGCGTGTCCGGCTGGCTGAGCTCAGCCAGTTTCCTGTTCCCGGGTCTTCTATTTCGAGCGAAAGGTTCCCATGGAAAAGAAATGGCCGGATGGGCCTATGCCCGGCCCGGTGCCTACTCGTCTGCGGTATTCACCCGAGGTGCGGGTGAGTCTGGCCGCGGCGGCGGATGGCTTAGGAGAGATGGTGTGGATCGCTGTGTGGCAGGGATCGGATGGGTCGTCTATACGAGGCGATCAGATGAACGACCTGGGGTTGATCGTTCCTGCCATACCGGGATTCGACGTTCCATCAGGTGATGATCTGACGGCCGGGTGCCAACGCGGCGGCTTCGGCAGGACCGGCGGCCAATTCTATAAGCCGGAAGAGGGGACCTAGCCATGCATCGTCGTACGATGCAGCCACGCGCCGATTGGCCGGCGCGACTCGATCGGGTCGGCGTCACCTATCACAGTCTGGACGGCGGTTATTGGCGCGAGGATGCCGCCTATGAGTTGAGCGAGGCGCAGGTCGACTGTCTCGCATCAGCCACGGCCTCGCTGCATCGGCTCTGTGTCGAGGCGGTCGAGCGGATCATCCGCGAGGATCGTTTTGCCGATCTTCGCATCCCCGAACACTGGCGGCCCCGGATCATCGATTCGTGTGAGCGGCAGGACCCGTCGCTCTATGGGCGGTTTGATTTCTGGTATGACGGGATCGGGTTGCCGAAATTGCTCGAGTACAACGCCGATACGCCCACCTCGTTGCTGGAAGCAGCGATGAAATGGTCATTGCTGGAGTAGATGGAAGCATTGTCCATCACATCTTAAATTGCGCGCCTGCCCGCCGGACAGTATTTGAGGACGATGGCGACGATGGGTGCTTGAACGGGTTCGTGCGCAGACCTGTGCGCCGGTAGCAGAATGATGAGGAGCAGATCTAGCCGTCGGCGTGCGAGCGGTTAGCCTTCGTGGTACAGACGCGGTACGTGCGGGCCGATGGTGCAGAGGACTTCATAGGCGATGGTGCCGGTCCATTTGGCGATGTCGTCGGCGGTGATCTGATCGTCGCCCTGGGGGCTGATGATGATGGCCTCGTGGCCGACGGAAATTCTGACGTCCACCATCATCATATCCATACATACGAGGCCCGCGATGAGTGCGCGTTGTCCGCGGCTGAGTACAGAGCCTCGATTCGAGAGCCGGCGACTACTTGGCCTTTTTCGACTTGCTCCCTACGGCAAAACCAAAACTTCCTAGGAGCGTGTTTGGTGTCTGACTCATCCAATTGACCAGACAACCCCTTCTCGCCTCGTTTCACCGTTTACGTTTCACGTCTTATCCCGTCCGTTCCGCATATGCCACTTTTCTTACTGCTGAATCGCTGAGAGCAGCCATTTGCCATCTTGATTGCGCACGAAGGTCCACATTTCGCGCGACTCAGTTGGCGTCTCTTCGCTGCCTGTGACGACATATCCTGGCTCTCCACGTTGCTTGGTCAGGGACAGGCTGTAGTTACGGGCGCTCCAGCGAAGCCCTGCCGACACGTAGTGCGCGGTGCCTTCCATCCAGGCTTCCAGGACTTCGGCCTGGAGCAAGATCACATCTTCCACATGGTTGTGGATCTCCTGGTTGGTGTGATCAGCCAGGGCGGCGCTGAAGTAGTTCAGCATGTCCGGTGTCACGAATTTCCGTAATCCGGCCAGGTCCTGCCTGCTCCAGGCTGCATGAACGTCGCTCAGCAGTTGCTGGAAGGTGGCTTTATCCGCGGAGGTGACCTGTTCAATTGACAGGTTTCGTTTGTCTGTGCGAGACGGCGGTTCTGACCGGTTATCGATGGCGGGGTCGCGCCCGGCGAGTCCTGAAAAGTCGGGGAGAGAGGGGCGCTGTATTTTGAGGTAGTAGAAAATTGTCGCCGCTCCCAGGAATAGCAGGAGCAACAGAACACCCACGGGTCCCAGCGTCGTGCTGGTCTGAGCGGCCTCTGGGGACGGCCCTTCGGCCTTGTTTGTCTGTGTGCGGTCGGCTGGTGATTCGTCGGCGCTGCTGGTCTCTTGGATCGCGGCATTCCGCGACCAGCTGGAGCTGCTATTGAGAGAGCCGTTTTCTGCCTGGGTCACAGAGGTGGGAAGAAGGCCGGTCAGTGCCAGGAGGATGGAGGCGGCGAGGAGGGGCATTCGGTTCACGGTCGCTCCTTGTGGTCATAGTTGGGAGATTCTGCGGTGCGAGACATGTTAGCAGCAATGGCTCATTGAAGTCGCAAAGAATGGAGGGGGCGGATCTTGAGCGGTACATGCACTTCTCTAGCGATGTACTTTTGAGCATTGACAGTCGGTGGTGGCGCTCCACTCCATGACCCTGGCGACGAAGCACGCTTCGGTCTCGTCCGGCAACGGAGGGCAGGTGTTCCGCGATCTGGCCGGGATCTTTCTGGACGTATAGGGAACCACGGAATGTTGCGGTGCCGCGGACCGGGCCTGGTCGCGTTGTCCTGTCTGTGGATTATCCTCATCATGATGTGCCCGCAGTTGACTCACCCAGCGAGCCCTCAAACCGTGTAAGATGTCTGCGTGCGCATGTCTGCTGGCCGTGAGCTCAGCCAGTTCCCCTGTTCCCTCCCGGGTCTTCTATTTCGTGCGAAAGGTTCCCATGGAAAAGAAATGGCCGGATGGGCCTATGCCCGGCCCGGTGGCTTCTCGTCTGCGGTATTCAACCGAGGTGCGGGTGAGTCTGGCGGCGGCGGCGGATAGCTTAGGAGCGATGGTGTGGATCGCTGTGTGGCAGGGATCGGATGGTTCGTCTGTGCGAGGCGATCAGATGAACGAACTGGGGTTGATCGCAGCTGCCATGCCGGGATTCGACGGTCGTTCAGGCGATGATCTGACGGCTGAGTGCCAACGCGGTGGCTTCGGCAGGACCGGCGGCCAATTCTATAAGCCGGAAGAGGGGACCTAGCCATGCATCGTCGCACGATGCAGCCGCGCGCCGATTGGCCGGCGCAACTCGATCGAGTCGGCGTCACCTATCACAGTCTGGACGGCGGCTATTGGCGCGAGGATGCCGCCTATGAGTTGAGCGAGGCGCAGGTCGACTGTCTCGAATCGGCCACGGCCTCGCTGCATCGGCTCTGTGTCGAGGCGGTGGAGCGGATCATCCGCGAGGATCGGTTTGCCGATCTCTGCATTCCCGAACACTGGCGACCCCGGATTATCAATTCGTATGAGCGACAGGACCCATCGCTCTATGGGCGGTTTGATTTCTGGTATGACGGGATCGGGTTGCCGAAATTGCTCGAGTACAACGCCGATACGCCCACCTCGTTGCT
>JABMDE010000014.1:44131-46638 GCA_015904055.1 Nitrospira sp.
GCGGCCTCTGGGGACGGCCCTTCGGCCTTGTTTGTCTGTGTGCGACCGGCTGGTGATTCGTCGGCGCTGCTGGTCTCTTGGATCGCGGCATTCCGCGACGAGCTAGAGTCGCTATTGAGAGAGCCGTTTTCTGCCTGGGCCACAGAGGCGGGAAGAAGGCCGGTCAGTGCCAGTAGGATGGAGGCGGCGAGGAGGGTCATTCGGTTCACGATCGCTCCTTGTGGTCATGGTTGCGAGGTTTTGCGGTGCGAGACATGTTAGCAGCAATGGCCCATTGAAGTCGCAAAGAATGGGGGGGTGGATCTTGAGCCGTGCATGCACCTCTCTGACGGTGTGCTCTTGAGCATTGACAGCCGATAGCGGTGCTCCACCCCATGACCCTGGCGACGAAGCACGGTTCGGTCTCGTTCGGCGACGGCGGGCAGGTGTTCCGCGATCTGGCCGGAATCTTTCTGGACGTGTAGGGAACCACGGAATGTTGCGGTGCCGCGGACCGGGCCCGGCCGCTTTGTCCTGTCTGTGGATTTTTCTCATCATGATGTGCCCGCAGTTGACTCACCCGCGAGCCCTCAATCCGTGTAAGATGTCTGCGTGCGCGTGTCCGGCTGGCTGAGCTCAGCCAGTTTCCCTGCTCCCTCCCGGGTCTTCTATTTCGAGCGAAAGGTTCCCATGGAAAAGAAATGGCCGGATGGGCCTATGCCGGGCCTGGTGCCTTCTCGTCTTCGGTATTCACCCGAGGTGCGGGTGAGTCTGGCGGCGGCGGCGGATAGCTTAGGAGAGATGGTGTGGATCGCTGTGTGGCAGGGATCGGATGGGGCATCTATGCGAGGCGATCAGATGAACGAACCGGGATTGATCGCCCCTGCCATACCAGGATTCGACGGTCGTTCAGGCGATGATCTGACGGCCAGGTGTCAACGCGGCGGCTTTGGCAAGACCGGCGGCCAATTCTATAAGCCGGAAGAGGGGACCTAGCCATGCATCGTCGTACGATGCAGCCGCGCGCCGATTGGCCGGCGCAACTCGATCGGGTCGGCGTCACCTATCACAGTCTGGACGGTGGCTATTGGCGCGAGGATGCTGCCTATGAGTTGAGCGAGGCGCAGGTCGATTGTCTCGCATCAGCCACGGCCTCGCTGCATGGGCTCTGTGTCGAGGCGGTGGAGCGGATCATCCGCGAGAATCGTTTCGCCGATCTCTGCATTCTTGAACAGTGGCGGCCCCGGATTATCGATTCGTGTGAGCGGCAGGACCCGTCGCTCTATGGGCGGTTTGATTTCTGGTATGACGGGATCGGGCCGCCGAAATTGCTCGAGTACAACGCCGATACGCCCACCTCGTTGCTGGAAGCAGCGGTCGGCCAATGGGGATGGCTGCGAGAGATCTGTCCGGAGGCGGATCAATTCAATAGTCTGCATGAGCGGTTGATCGGGCAGTGGCGGGCGATCCGTCGGCACACCTCGAACGATCTGCTCCATTTGGCATGTTTAGATGGGAGCGACGAGGATCGGCAGACGGTGACCTATCTGGCCGATACGGCGAACCAGGCCGGGTGGCGTGTGCAGACGTTGCCGATCGAACAGATCGGGTGGGAGCCGGAGAGGCAGCGGTTTGTGGATCATCGGAACGAGCCGATCTCAGCTCTCTTCAAACTCTATCCATGGGAGTGGATGTGTCAGGACGCATTTGCGGCGGAGCTGCCCCGGTCTTCGATGATGGTGCTGGAGCCGGCCTGGAAGCAGGTACTCAGCCACAAAGGTCTGCTGGCGTTGCTGTGGGAGTGGTATCCGGGTCACCATGGCGACGGAACTTCCACCCCTGCAATAGGGCCACTGACTCCAGTTTCACAGACGCTTGATCTTCAGTTCGACGGGGAGATGGGGTACTACCAGTGGGGATGGTCGCTGACGTTTAGCGGCTCTTTGGACATAGACGTTGGCGACACTATCATTTCAAACGAAGGCGCTGAGGGAACCGTAACCAGCGTATCGTTTACTGGCACACAGACCATAGTTTACGTATCCCAGCAGTACGCCCCACTTGGCGTGACTTACACAAGAACCAGACCTACTTTGGCCCCCGGTCAGGTTGGCACGTACACGTCTATGGCCTACACCTTGTGGGACGCCTACGACATGAGCAGCGTGGTCATCTTCGCAGGCTCAGGAATCACCAAGCAGCCACGCTCGTTCCGGGTAAAGGTCTGGGCGCAAGTTGCCAATGGTATACATATAGAATCTATCAATGCAGTAGTGATGGGTATTCGCTGATGTACATACTATGGGGAGAAAATGGCGAGGCAAGCTCTCCGCAGAGCGTACCCGGAGAGCATGGGAATTGGCTTCCCTTTGTTCCGGCCAGAGTTGAAGGCTTCAATCCGATCACACACCGGCTTGAAAAGCGCCTTGATGGAGACGTTGTAAGAGAGTACGTCGTGAAAGTAGCCGACCTGCCTTACTGGTACAGCCGAAAGAAGGAGTACCCGACTCTCGAAGACCAGCTTGACG
>JABMDE010000014.1:46758-49414 GCA_015904055.1 Nitrospira sp.
GCCGCCTATGTCAGGAAGCCATTTTGGTCACGCGAAGGCGCCAATATATCGATCGTGAACGGGGATCAGGTGCTGACGACCGCCGGGCCTTACGATGCGCAGAACTCGGTCTATCAGCAGTACATGCCGTTGCCGGTATTCGAGGGATGGCATCCGGTGATCGGATCCTGGGTGGTCGGGAACGAGCCGGCAGGGATGGGAATTCGGGAGGATCGCGGTCTGATCCATGGGAATCAGAGCCGCTTTGTGCCGCCTTTCGTTGTGAAAGACGTTCCTGATGCAAGGGTAGGGGGCGGATCTTGAGTCGTGCATGCACCTCTCTGACGGTGTGCGCTTGAGCATTGACAGCCGGTGGCGACGCTTCACTCCATTGCGTGGCAATGGTCGTGATGTGGTCTTTTTGTTGGAAGGCTAGTTGAGCGAATGGCCGCACTCTTGGGCCTCAATGCGAGTCTTTAGCCCATCAGTCGCCCACAGAAACTGGTGGAAGTCGAGAATGTTACCCATTCTTTCCCTCTTACTTCTCAATCTCCGCCATAAATTGCTTTGCAGCTTTATTCCCTTGGCTCACAGCCTTCTTAACCCAAATGAGCGCTTGTTCTCGATTTGGTGCAATGTTTGGTGGCATTCCGTAATACAGTTGTCTGCCAAATTGTAGTTGGGAATAGGCGTCGCCGAGTTCTGCCGCAGTTTCGTAATCCTTCAATCCTTCCTGAAAGCGTCCCTGTTGAAACCGTACCCAGCCTCTATAACCAAGGATTCTACTATCATCTGGTGAGATCTGTATTATGGCTTCGATTTCTGGTGCAACGGTAACGAGGCTCTGTGACTTGTCTCGATTGTCCACAATTCCCTTGAGTGCATCTAATCTTTCTTTGATATTGATGCCGTCTAGAAGATTGACCACTTTTCTGTAGAGAACCAGTCCCTTTTCGGGTTGATGTCGTTCGCAACACCACTCTTGTGCCTGATCCAAATAAATGCGTGCCTCTAAAACTTTCAAATATTCAATTGGGAGATGTTGGTCTTGGCATTCTTTGAGGAATGCCCACATTTCATCATGTGAGCCGCCCCACCGAGGGGTGAGCGTAATCATGTACTCCCGTCGTACTTCATAATTGTTTGGGTCAATTAGAGTGGAATCGTCTAACCATCTGCGATTCACTTGTTTCCCGTCACGATGTTTTGACGATTTGAGCAACCGGAGAAGGCTGACAATTGGTTTCGCAGTGAGAGGAAGCGAGTCGACTAAGTCTTTATTGGACAAGTCGAGGTAGTGATGGAGATCACGAATCTTTGCAGAAGGGGTATTGGCAATAACTTTAGCCCCTCGATATTCCACCCCTACACTTGCATAGTAGAGCCCTCTAGCTAGTCTTGCGGGGTAGGACTTTGGAGCCTTCTCAACCCACTGGTTAAGTGAGGCTTCGTTTTCAGGCGATGTATCATAGAAAGCCTGATACTGTAACACTAGGTCGCGATCGTTGATCAGTCCTTGTTCATAATGCTGTTGCAGATTCTCGTAGAGTTGATTGAGCCGGGTGAATTGAGCGGTCCGAAGGAGATTTATAACTACCCGTTTGTCTTGCTGAGGAAGCTCCATCACCCATCCAGCATGTGAGATGGATGGAGATTCGAAGGCGAGTCGGATACAGGCAATTACAATGAGTGCACCAAGAGCTGGCATGGCAGAGTTAGAACAGACAGCTAGATGCTTGAGTGATGGCATCCATTTTCTCCGGGGAGGAAGCAAGGGAGGATATTTTTATTTACTATTGAGAGCCTATAGGGCTGCTAGGAATTGAGACAGGGAATTCGAATTTTGTGCTCAAGCCCACCCCGCGCAGCTCATTCCAGCCATAGTCCACTTTTCTGCTAACGCTTGGTTTTAGTTAGCCTGAGTGAGTCTGAGTAGGCTAGATGAGTGGCAAGGGGACATTTTCTTAAACCGCGGGTCGTAGTGGCGGTAAGTTAAGGAGTAGAGTCGCCGAATCCTATGACGAATGACGAGAGGTTTAGCCTTCGTGATACAGGCGCGGCACGCGCGGGCCGATGGTGCAGAGGACTTCATAGGCGATCGTGCCGGTCCATTTGGCGATGTCGTCGGCGGTGATCTGATCGTCGCCCTGGCGTCCGATGATGACGGCCTCATCACCGACTGAAGCTCCCGCAATCCTGGTCACGTCCACCATAATCATATCCATACACACCAGACCGGCGATGGGTGCGCGTTGCCCACGGATGAGCACAGAGCCTCGATTCGAAAGATGACGGCTCAATCCATCGGCATAGCCGATAGGCAGGATTGCAATTTTGGCCGGTGTCTTGGCGGTGAAGGTGCCGTTATAGCTGACCTTGTGTCCTGCTTGAACCGTTCGCAGTTGGGCAATCGTGGTGCGGAGCGTGAGGACCGGTTTCAAGTCCGGCGCGGCGATGGAGGCGGGCAGGGTGTGGTAGCCATAGAGCATGATGCCGGGCCGCACGAGCGAGAATTGCGCGTCCGGAAAGCGCACGGCTCCGGCGCTATTGGCGGCATGGATCAACGGCACCCTGAACCCGCTCGCCCTGACGAGTTCTATCGCCTTGCGGAACCGGGTCAGCTGTTCGTTCGTTGTGTCTGTGGCCGGCCCGTCGGCGTCGGCGAGATGGGTCATGA
>JABMDE010000014.1:49534-56641 GCA_015904055.1 Nitrospira sp.
GCGACTGGACGAAACGGCAACAACCCCCTAACCCGGGTGGGGAATTTTCGATGACCCGAACTGGGGAGATTTGGATGACCCTTGACACCTTCGGGAAGCGCTTGGACAACGCCTGAGGCAGTGGCATCTGGAACTTCACCCACACAAGACCAAGATCGTGTACTGCAAGGATGCCAACCGACGTGGGAGTTATCCGGCACAGCGATTCGACTTCCTGGGGTATACCTTTCGCCCCCGGTCGTCGAAGAATCGTATGGGCCAGCTCTTTGTCAGTTTCGCCCCGGCCGTGAGCGAGAAAGCGGCCAAAGCGATGCGGCAGCGCATCCGTCGCTGGCGGCTGCATCATCGGACCGATCTGGAATTGGACGAACTCGCCCGGTGGACCCGGCCTCTGGTGTTGGGCTGGGTTCGGTACTACGGGCGATTCTACGCGTCAGCACTCCGTCGAGCCGTACGCACGTTGGATGTGTTCCTGGTGCGGTGGGCGCAACGGAAATACAAACGACTTCGCACGCACAAGGGGCGAGCCTGGAAATGGTTGTGGCAGATCTCTGCTCGACAGCCCGACCTGTTTGCTCATTGGACGGCGGTGTCAACGGTTGGACGATAGGAGCCGGATGAATCGCGAGGTTCACGTCCGGTTCTGGGAGGGCCTGGCGGCGAGATTCCGCTGGGCTACTCAACTTTCTGGTCGCGCGAGAAAGTACGATTTCCGACCGCTCTTGTCATCTCGAACTCGTCACGAGAGAATCGACGGAAGGCCGGGGATAGAGCGGAAGACGATCGCCGAATGGCCGGCCTCACTCGAGTAGCACCGCCGCAACCTCCTGTTCCATGAGGAAAGAGATGGGGACATTCTACATTTCTTGGTGGCCTGACGAACTAACGAGGGTGTGATCATGCCGCGCACGGCGCGCGCCGCAGTCGGGGCCTATTGCTACTGTGTCATCGATCGTGGCAATGGTTGTGCTGTGGTCTTTCGGATCAAAAGGCTGGATGAGCGAATAGCCGCACTCTTAGGCTCAATGCAAGTCTCCGCCCATCGGTTGCCTGCAGAAACTGGTGGAATCGTAGAATGTCCCCGTTCTTTTCTCCTCGTTCTTTTCCGCTCAAGCTTCGAGATCGAGGGTGGATCGGAACATCCTATTAAACCGAGCCGAGCATGACGTCGACCGGGCCATGCAGTGTGAAGCCGAAGAGCGCGATCTCGCCCGAATGGTCCCGCTGGTTCGCCCGGATCCCGGCGGTGCAGACGTCTGCAGAGGTGGTTTGAGTCGGCTACATACCCTGTCGCCTGCGTCGCCATTCGTAGGTTGCAAGGAATAACAATCCGACAACTGAAAGCAGTGCGATGGACGGCTCAGGAACAGAGGCCACTCGGTTGAATCGAATCCTATCCAACATCACGCCGTTCTCCCATCCCCCAATGATGACGCTGGAGATGTAAGGATCACGGTCCAAACCCCCGAGTTGGATGGATTCCGCCATTGATGGGCCTTCAATATCATCTACGACACGCCATAAGGTGGTTCTAGTTTGTGGACCCAAAACGAACTGGCCGTTTGAATCAAAAGGGACGATATGGGCGGGATAGTCGTCAGCTCGAGTGTGCTCTTGTAATTGATACTCTGCCGCGATTTCGAAAAAGTTGGTCGGTCTATCGAACTGTATCAGTAAGGCGGAAAAAAAATCGTTTCGCCAACAGGATGGCGGGCAACCGCCTTCCCAAGCCGCGGCGGCCGTGAGTGCATCGTCAAAATATCCAAACATCCGTGTGCCTGTTGCAGCGAGGGCATGCTCGCCGGTGATAAAGACGGGACTATAGTGAAAAGAGTCGCCAATGCCTGCGGAAAATCGACTCAGCGTCACGCCGTCGAAGAGACGTGAAACATTTGTCCCAACCTGATAGGCGTCCGGTTCCATTTCAATGATGATTGCGTGGGCCGGTTCGGAAAAGGGAAGCTGCGCCAGCATGGCCATGGTTACTAGGAGGAGGCACTTTTTCGAAACGGGAGAAAGCCAGCGCAACATCATGAGAACCTCCGTACATATATAGAGGTCCACTATGCGAGTTGTCTATTAAGATAATCCATACCTCGAAAGAGGGAGAGGGAATAATGGGGTCATTGTGAGTGTATAAAGGTGTCAGTGTGGGTTCAAGATTCTAGTGCAACACCAGTATCCTGGTTATCCCAGGAACCAAGGAGTTGCACATGGCCCTCTATCGACGCCTGACCCTCATAGAGCGAGAAGAAATCAGTCGCATGTTGGCCGCCGGGTATAGTCTGCGCGCGACGGCGCAGGCGCTGCAACGAGTGCCGAGCACGTTGTCGCGGGAACTCGCTCGGCACCGTGCTTGAAGAGAAAATGTGTCAGGTGTCATTATTGGTGCTAGGAGCCTGGAGGGGCTGAAAAGTGCCAGGAACCATTGTTGGTGGTATGGCCATAAATTGAGGCTGTGTATGAGATGGCTATTGATGCAGCAGCTAGAGTCATTGTCGATCATCTCTTGAATGGCGCGCCCGCCCGCCGGACAGTATTTGAGAAGGATGTCGACGATGGGCTTTGAACGAGTTTTCGCGCAGGTCTGTAAAGGTGTGGCAGAGTAATAGGGGCAGATCTAGCCGTCGGCGTGTGAGCGGTTAGCCTTCGTGATACAGACGCGGTACGCGCGGTCCGATCGTGCAGAGGACTTCATAGGCGATCGTGCCGGTCCATTTGGCGATGTCGTCGGCGGTGATCTGTTCGTTGCCCTGGCGTCCGATGATGACGGCTTCATCGCCGACGGAAACTCCCGCAATCCTGGTGACATCCACCATAATCATATCCATACACACGAGGCCGGCGATCGATGCGCGTTGCCCGCGGATGAGCACAGAGCCTCGATTCGAGAGGTGACGGCTCAATCCATCGGCGTAGCCGATAGGTAAAATTGCGATCTTGGTCGGTGTGTTGGCCGTGAAGGTGCCGTTATAGCTGACCTTGTGTCCTGCTTGAACCGTTCGCAGTTGGGCAATCGTGGTGCGGAGCGTGAGGACCGGTTTCAAGTCCGGCGCTGCGATGGAGGTCGGCAAAGTGTGGTAGCCATAGAGCATGATGCCGGGGCGCACGAGCGAGAATTGCGCGTCCGGAAAGCGTACGGCTCCGGCGCTATTGGCGGCATGGATCAAAGGCACTCTGAACCCGCTTGCCCTGACGATTTCTATCGCCTTGCGGAACCGAGTCAGCTGTTCCTCCGTCGTATCCGTGGCCGGCCCGTCGGCGTCGGCGAGATGCGTCATGAGTCCTTCCAAGTGCAAGGCGCGCGGGAATTTGCGCGAACTGAGTAGATCGACAAGCTCAGCGTGCGCGAGCCCCAGCCGTCCCATACCTGTCTCGACTTTGAGGTGAATCGGGTAGGTGGTTGGAAGCGACGAGGCGGCTTGTCCTAACGCCAGTAACGTAGCGGCATCGAAGCGAGAACGCCGCTGGCGGGGTTTTGCAACATCCTTACGATCGGTAGCTTGCGTTGATACGGACATAGTCATACGAGAGGTCGGTCGTCCACATGTGTGCCTGCGCTCGGCCATTCCCAAGATCCACGGCAATCGTAAATTCTTTTTGTTTGAAGACCTGTGCAATCTTTTGTTCTGCCGCGAGCCCGACTCCCATGCCTCGCTTGACCATCACAACGTCATCGAAGCGTACCGTCACGTTGTTCGGCTTGATGGGAACATTGGATCGGCCGATGGCGCCCATGACTCGGCCCCAGTTGGCGTCTTCTCCAAACAGGGCGGTCTTGACGAGATTGGACGTAGCAATCGTGGCTGCCACACGTTTGGCGGCTGTCGCCGTTGCAGCTCCCGTCACCAGGACCTTCACAACCTTGGTCACGCCTTCACCGTCTCGGCAAATGGCGAGGGCCAGTTGTTCAGAGGCTTCGGTCAGGAGTTGGGTGAAACGGCGATAGTGGGCGGTCCCCTGCCGGATCAGAGGATTTTTGGCCAGTCCGTTGGCCAGACAGAGAACTGTGTCGTTGGTGCTGGTGTCGCCGTCCACGGTAATGCAATTAAATGATTGGTCGACGGCGGACTTGAGCGCAAGCTGGAGCGCTGCAGGCGCAATTGCGGCATCGGTGGTCAGATACGCCAGCATCGTTGCCATATTGGGATGGATCATTCCGGAGCCTTTGGCCATGCCGCCGATGGTCACGATTTTGCCGCCGATCTTGCCTCGAACGACGACGGTCTTTGGGCGGAGATCGGTGGTCAGAATAGCCTGGGCTGCCTGGGGCCCGCCTTGGCTGCTGAGTTGAGCCATCAAAGCTGGGACTCCCGCTTTGATTCGATCGATAGGCAGCACGCGACCGATGACGCCGGTTGATCCGACAAAGACGTGATGCACTGGAATAGCAAGACTCTGCGCGACGGACGAGGCCATAACCTGCGCTGCGGCCAGTCCGTCCGCGCCTGTGCAGGCATTCGCGTTTCCGCTATTTACGATGATGGCGCGCCCCTGCCGCCGCCGGAGGTGCAATCGATCGAGAATCACTGGAGCTGCGGCGACCAGGTTTTTTGTGAAGACACCGGCAATCGGCCCGCTGACGGTTGACACGACAAGCGCCAGATCGAGGATTCCCGGTTTCTTGATTCCGCAATGGATGCCGGCTGCTTCAAAGCCTAAGGGGGCGGTCACGCCGGAGGTCTGGTTTGTCTTCACGATCAGTCGTCTGGGTGTGTGCGATAGAAAGTCGATGGTTGTCAGTTGGTCATTACGGGTAGCTGCTCGGCAGGGTAAGCCCGCTCTCTTCAGGGAGCCCCATCATCAGATTCATGGCTTGGATGGCCTGACCGGCTGCGCCTTTTACCAGATTGTCGACGGCGGCGACTGTCACCACCCATCCGGCCCGCGGATCGGTGTAAACCCCGATATCGCAAAAATTGGAGCCTTTGATGTATCGGGGATTGGGGACGATATCCTCATAGAGCCGGACAAAACGCTCCCCCTTGTAAAACTCCTTATATAAGGACCGAAGGTCGGCGAGCGTCATGTCACGCACCAGCTTGCAGTACGCCGTACTGAGAATTCCGCGATTCATCGGCACTAAATGTGGTGTGAAGGTGACGGTCACCGCTCCGGTCTTTCCGCTCATGCCGGATAACTCTTGTTCGATTTCCGGGATATGCCGATGTTTGCCGATCTTGTACGGTTCCAGTGATTCATGGGCTTCCGGGAAATGATAGGGGAGAGCAGGGCTGCGTCCGGCGCCGGAGATGCCGGACTTGGCATCGATCACGATCAGATCCAAGCGAGAACGCCGCTGGCGGGGTTTTGCAACATCCTTACGATCGGTAGCTTGCGTTGATACGGACATAGTCATACGAGAGGTCGGTCGTCCACATGTGCGCCTGCGCTCGGCCATCCCCAAGATCCACCGCAATCGTAAATTCTTTTTGTTTGAAGACCTGTGCGATTTTCTGTTCGGCTGCGAGCCCCACTCCCATGCCTCGCTTGACCATCACAACATTATCGAAACGTACTGCCACGTTATTGGGGTTGATGGGAACGTTGGATCGGCCGATGGCGCCCATGACTCGGCCCCAGTTGGCGTCTTCTCCAAACAGGGCCGTCTTGACAAGATTGGACGTGGCAATCGTGGCTGCCACACGTTTGGCGGCTGTCACTGTTGCGGCTCCCGTCACCAGGACCTTCACGACCTTGGTCACGCCTTCACCGTCTCGGCAAATGGCGAGGGCCAGTTGTTCAGAGGCTTCGGTCAGGAGTTGGGTGAAGTGGCGATAGTAGGCGGTCCCTTGCCGGATCAGAGGATTCTTGGCCAGTCCGTTGGCCAGACAGAGCACGGTGTCGTTGGTGCTAGTGTCGCCGTCCACGGTAATGCAATTAAATGATTGGTCGACGGCGGACTTGAGCGCAAGCTGAAGTGCTGCAGGCGCAATCGCGGCATCGGTGGTCAGATACGCCAGCATCGTGGCCATATTGGGATGGATCATTCCGGAGCCTTTGGCCATGCCACCGATGGTCACGACTTTGCCGCCGATCTTACCTCGGACGACGACGGTCTTTGGACGGAGGTCGGTGGTCAGAATAGCTTGGGCGGCCTGGGGCCCGCCGTGGCTGCTGAGTTGGGTGATCAAGGCCGGGATTCCCGCTTTGATCCGATCGATCGGCAGCACGCGGCCGATGACGCCGGTTGATCCGATAAAGACGTGATGCACTGGAATGGCAAGATTCTGCGCGACGGACGAGGCCATAACCTGCGCTGCGGCCAGTCCGTCCGCGCCTGTGCAGGCATTCGCGTTTCCGCTATTCACAATGATGGCGCGGCCCTGCCGCCGCCGGAGGTGTAATCGATCGAGAATAACCGGAGCGGCGGCGACCAGGTTTTTTGTGAAGACCCCGGCAATCGGCCCGCTGACGGCTGACACGACGAGCGCCAGATCGAGGATTCCCGGCTTCTTGATGCCGCAATGGATGCCGGCTGCTTCAAAACCTAATGGAGCGGTTACACCGGAGGTCTGGTTTGTCTTCACGGTCAGTCGTTGGATGTGTGGGATGAAAAAGTCGATGGCTGTCAGTTGGTCATTACGGGTAGCTGCTTGGCAGGGTAAGCCCGCTCTCTTCAGGGAGCCCCATCATTAGATTCATGGCTTGGATGGCCTGGCCTGCGGCGCCTTTTACCAGATTGTCGACGGCAGCGACTGTCACCACCCATCCGGCCCGCGGATCGGTGTAGACCCCGACATCGCAAAAATTGGAGCCTTTGATGTATCGGGGATTGGGGACGATGTCCTCATAGAGCCGGACAAACCGTTCTCCCTTGTAAAACTCCTGATACAAGGACCTGAGATCGGCGAGCGTCATGTCACGCACCAGCTTGCAGTACGCCGTACTGAGAATTCCGCGATTCATCGGCACCAAATGCGGTGTAAAGGTGACAGTTACTGATCCGGTCTTTCCGCTCATGCCGGATAACTCTTGTTCGATTTCCGGGATATGCCGATGTTTGCCGATCTTGTATGGTTCCAGTGATTCATGGGCTTCCGGGAAATGATAGGGGAGAGCAGGGCTGCGTCCGGCGCCGGAGATGCCGGACTTGGCATCGATCAC
>JABMDE010000014.1:56761-60498 GCA_015904055.1 Nitrospira sp.
GGCTTCCAAGAGTTCCTTGATTGCTACAACTGCCATGCCTTCACCTCCTCCGAGGCTTGCAGAGCGTCCGTCATACGGACGAGGGGACCAGCCCCTTATTCTCAAGCCAAGCGGCGCGTCTTTGCGCCGATGTTGAATTTGAATATGGTCTATTAGTCCTACATGAGACGAATAGATTGGTGCCACCACTAAAGCCTCGGCACGCTATCACAGTCCCTGTGTGTTTTCAAGCTGTTGGGGCAGGCCTATGCCTGAATGGAATGGACGATGGATGTGACCAAGAGGATGCTGAAAAAGCCCCTGTCCGCACCCGCCCACCCCGGTGCGCCGAGACGCCCCGTTCCACGGGCAAGGCCGCAGCCGAGCGAAAGGCCGAGGAGGTACATACCAAGCTTCGCTTGATCCGCTCGCTTCGATCAGAAGCGAGCGGATAAGTTTCTTGCCACCGCGGGGCTCAGTACCTTGAGGCCTTGAGCGAAGCGAGAACGACGCTGGCGGGGTTTTGCAACATCCTCACGATCGGTAGCTTGCGTTGATACGGACGTAGTCGTATGAGAGGTCGGTCGTCCACATATGCGCCTGCGCTCGGCCATTCTCAAGATCCACCGCAATCGTAAATTCTTTTTGTTTGAAGACCTGTGCGATCTTCTGTTCTGCCGCGAGTCCCGTTCCCATGCCTCGCTTGACCATCACAACATGATCGAAACGTACGGTCACGTTGTTCGGCTTGATGGGAACGTTGGATCGGCCGATGGCGCCCATGACTCGGCCCCAGTTGGCGTCTTCTCCAAACAACGCAGTCTTGACGAGATTGGATGTAGCAATTGTGGACGCGACACGTTTCGCTGCGGACACCGTTGCAGCTCCTGTCACCAGGACCTTCACAACCTTGGTTACGCCTTCACCGTCTCGGCAAATGGCGAGGGCCAGCTGTTCAGACGCTTCGGTCAGGAGTTGGGTGAAGCGGCGATAGTGGGCGGTCCCTTGCCGGATCAGAGGATTCTTGGCCAGTCCGTTGGCCAGACAGAGGACCGTATCGTTGGTACTGGTGTCGCCGTCCACGGTAATGCAATTGAACGATTGGTCAACCGCGGACTTGAGTGCATGCTGAAGCGCTGCAGGCGCAATCGCCGCATCGGTGGTCAGATACGCCAGCATCGTTGCCATATTGGGATGGATCATTCCGGAGCCTTTGGCCATGCCGCCGATGGTCACGACTTTGCCGCCGATCGTGCCTCGAACGACGACGGTTTTTGGACGGAGATCGGTAGTCAGGATAGCCTGGGCTGCCTGGGGCCCGCCCCGGCTGCTGAGTTGGGCCATCAAGGCCGGGATTCCTGCTTTGATTCGATCGATCGGCAGCACGCGGCCGATCACGCCGGTTGATCCGACAAAGACCTGATGCACTGGAATCGCAAGGCTCTGCGCGACAGTCGACGCCATGGCCTGCGCCGAAGCCAGCCCATCCGCTCCTGTGCAGGCATTCGCATTTCCGCTATTTACAATGATGGCGCGGCCCTGCCGCCGCCGGAGGTGTAATCGATCGAGAATCACCGGAGCTGCGGCAACCTGGTTTTTTGTGAACACACCGGCGATCGGCCCGCTGACGGTTGACACGACAAGCGCCAGATCGAGGATGCCCGGCTTCTTGATTCCGCAATGGATGCCGGTTGCTTCAAAGCCTAGAGGGGCGGTCACACCGGAGGTTTGGTTTGTCTTCACGGTCAGATGTTGGCAGTGTGAGATAAAAAGTTGATGGCTGTCAGTTGGTCACTACGGGTAGCTGCTCGGCAGGGTAAGCCCGCTTTCTTCAGGGAGTCCCATCATCAGATTCATGGCTTGAATGGCCTGGCCTGCGGCACCTTTTACCAGATTATCGACGGCCGCGACTGTCACTACCCATCCGGCTCGAGGATCGGTATAGACTCCGACGTCGCAAAAATTAGAGCCTTTGAGGTATCGGGGATTGGGAACGATATCCTCATAGAGCCGGACAAACCGCTCTCCCTTGTAAAACTCCCGATACAAGGACCGGAGGTCGGCGAGCGTCATGTCATGCACCAGCTTGCAATATGCCGTACTGAGAATTCCGCGATTCATCGGCACTAAGTGCGGTGTAAAGGTGACGGTTACCGCTCCGGTCTTTCCGATTATGCCGGACAACTCTTGTTCAATCTCTGGAATATGCCGATGCTTGCCGATCTTATACGGCTCCAGTGATTCATGGGCTTCCGGGAAGTGATAGGGGAGAGCAGGACTGCGTCCGGCTCCGGAGATGCCGGACTTGGCATCGATCACAATCAGATCCGGCTGCACCAGGTTTTTTGCGATGAGGGGCGCCAACTGTAAGATCGCGGCAGTCGGATAACAGCCCGGCGAGGCGACAAGCCGTGTCTTGGCGATGGCTTCCCGATGGAGTTCCGGCAAACCATAGACCGCTTCTCCTAAGAGGCCTGGGTGCGTATGCGGAGTTTGGTACCACTGTTCGTAGGCGGCGACATCCTTGAGGCGATAATCGGCGCTGAGATCGACCACCAGCTTGCCCGCTTTCATACACAACGCGACCGGGTCCTGTGACTTGGTGTGAGGAAGCGCCAGGAACACTGCGTCCGCCCGTTCAGCCAAGGCTTCCGGAGCCAGCGCTTCGAAGCGATGTTCTACGATGCCAGTGAGATTGGGGAAAACAGTGGATACCAGCTGGCCGGCCGATTTCTCGGACGTGACGGCAGTAATCTCATAAAAAGGATGTGCGGCGGCGAGCCGAACGAGTTCTGCGCCGGCATATCCGCTGGCGCCCGCAATTGCCACTCGAAATTTCTTGCCCATCGTCGGTGCCCTGTTGATTGGTATGAATCACTGTGCCGGCGGGCACAAAAAACCGGCTTCTCGTGCGTTAGCGCTTGGAGTACTGGAAGCGCTTGCGGGCTCCCTTTTGTCCGTACTTCTTTCGTTCTTTCACGCGAGAGTCTCTTGTGAGCAATCCCTCTTTTTTGAGCGGAGGCCGCGTGGTCGGAGTCATTGCGACAAGGGCTCTGGCAATTGCATGGCGAAGCGCGCCGGCTTGTCCGGCCGGTCCACCGCCGTAGACGGTGGCGCTGATCGAATACTTGCCCATGACCCCGGCCATTTCAAGAGGCAACTGGATGATTTGCCGGAGCGTGAGGCGCGGGAAGGCCTTCTCCAACGGCTTTTCATTGACGGTAATCTCACCGGCAGTGCCGGTGACCCAGGCTCTTGCGACTGCACATTTTCTTCGACCCGTTGCGTACTGTGTTGCCACTGCCATGCGACTCGCCTCCTTCTATCTGATTCTGTGCTTATAGAGAAATCGGTTCCGGCTTTTGTGCGTGATGTGGATGGTTAGGCCCGGTATAGACCCGGAGCTTCTTGGCCATGCCGTTGCCGAGTGGATTCTTGGGGAGCATGCCCTCGATGGCTCGAACCAGCAGCTCGGTTGGATCTTTCCGAAATAGGTGCTCGGCGCTGGTCGTTTTGAGCCCCCCGGGATAACCGGAATGGTGCCGGTAGAGTTTGTCTTTCATCTTATTGCCGCTTACGTGAATTTTTTCGGCATTGACGATGACGACATGGTCGCCCAGATCGACGTTCGGGGTAAAGGTCGGGCGATGTTTCCCTCTCAGGATGCCGGCCACGCGAGCGGCGAGGCGGCCCAAGGTTTTTCCTTCTGCGTCTACCAGATGCCAGGTTTCTTTTACGTCGGCTGGTTTTTCGAGATA
>JABMDE010000140.1 GCA_015904055.1 Nitrospira sp.
GGCCTATCTGGATGTGCCGGAGGAAATCCTGATCACTTCGATGAAGGAACACCAGGGATTCTTTTCCTTGCGTCACAAGCAGACCGGCAAGCTGGGTGCGCATTTCATCGCCGTGGCCAACAACCGCGTCAAGGACATGTCCCTCATTCGCGAAGGCAATGAGCGGGTGCTGGCGGCGCGGTTGGCCGACGCCAAGTTCTTTTTCGATGAAGACCGGAAGGTGAAACTGGCGGATCGGGGCAAGAAGCTCGTCGGTGTGACGTTTCATCAGAAGCTCGGCACCATGGAACAGAAGCAGGAACGGGTGAAGAAACTGGCCGGCTTCATTGCTGCGCATTTGTATCCAGGGCAAGATGAACTCCGACAGGTGTGCGATCGGGCCGCATCCTTGTCCAAAGCAGATCTCCTGACCGGGATTGTGGGAGAGTTTCCTGAGTTGCAAGGCATCATGGGTGGTGAGTACGCCTTGCATGATGGAGAACCGACGGCGGTGGCCCAGGCCATTCGCGAGCAGTATCTTCCCAAGGCAATTGAAGGCGAATTACCCAAGACGCAAGCGGGACAGATTCTTTCCTTGGCCGATCGGCTAGACTCCATCGCTGCTTTTTTTCACGTCGGCATTGTGCCGACCGGTTCGGAAGATCCCTTTGCGCTCCGGCGGCATGCGACAGCGATGATCATGATCGAGGGCAATCCTCGAACCGACATGGGTCCATGGATCGAGCACGCGAGAGCCCTCGTGTCTGATCATGGGTTCAAGAGAACGCCGGATTCAGGACATCAAGGCCGACGGCGAATCGTGGAATTTCTCTTCGAGCGGGTCCGGCATTACGGAAGGGTCGTGCATCTGTTGCGGGACGATGTTATCGAGGCGGTGTTGAAACCGGCTTATGACAAGCCGCTGGATCTTGTCGATCTCGCGCAGAAAATGAAGGCACTCGAAGCGGTCACGAGGAAGCCGGAGTTCGACCCCTTGATTGTCGGCTTCAAACGGGCGCACCGGCTGGTCGAGAAAGAACAATGGAACCGGGAGCCGGTGGATGCCGCGAAGTTTCAGCATGCCGTTGAGTCCGTTCTCCTGCAGGCTGTCACTGATGAACGAGGCCGGATGGCAGCTGCCATGAGCGCTGGTGATTACAACCAGGCTTTGGAAGCTCTCGTCCGTCTCAAACCTGCTATCGACGCCTTTTTTACGGCGGTGATGGTCAATGCCGACGACAAGGCTGTCCGTAACAACAGATTGTCCTTGCTGAAGGAAGTCGATGATTTGTTCATGGTATTCGCGGACTTTTCACAGATTGTGGTACAAGGGAGCTAGCCGGAACGGAGCATGATGCCGCCGTTCATCTTGTCGGAAGGCAAGATGTGGCAAGCGCCTGCAGCTCGCATCAGTCATGCGCTGAACGAATTGCAAAGGAGATATGGACGTGGGCAAGAAATACGTCTACTACTTCGGTGATGGGAAGGCCGAAGGCACTTCCAACATGAAGGAACTGCTTGGCGGCAAGGGCGCGGGGCTGGCGGAGATGACCAATCTGGGCATCTCGGTTCCTCCCGGCTTTACGATTTCGACGGAGGCCTGCGTCGAATATTACAAAGTTGGCAAGAAATATCCTCCGGGCATGTGGGAGGCGGCGTTGCAAGCGCTGAAACGCGTAGAACGTTCGATGGGCATGGGCTTCGGCGACCCCGCAAAGCCGTTGCTCGTATCCGTGCGATCCGGTGCGCGTGCGTCAATGCCGGGAATGATGGACACGGTGTTGAACGTCGGACTCACGACGAAGACCGTGGAAGGGCTTGCGGAGAAAACACGCAACGACCGGTTCGCGCAGGACAGCTATCGGCGGTTCGTCTCCATGT
>JABMDE010000141.1 GCA_015904055.1 Nitrospira sp.
CAAGGCCGCAAGGAGTGAGAACCCCGAGGCGTACGCGTTTGGTACGTTGAGGGGTTCGAACGACTGAGAACGCAGCGGGAAGGCTTTTTCAGCAGCTTGTAAAAACACAAAAGCCTCCATCCCTCATACGTCAGGGACGAAGGCTCGACGCACTTCGTGGTACCACCCTGTTTCAGCTCCAAACAACTCGTGTTGTTCAGAACCCTTCATTCGGCCCGTCACGTGGGCAACACGGAATCCACGGCTCACCGGTCATGGATTCAGGCTCAGAGGCGAGTTCGGCAATGCCCGGGCTGGTTCGCACCATCCACCAGCTCTCTCAGGTCCAGACGCTTCGCCTACTACTCCTCGTCACAGCCACACACACTTCTCAGATCGCACACGTTCCAGCAGCGCGCTCCGCTACGGTTTGGGCTCAGGCGCCGGCACTTCGGTTTTTCCCGGACCCTTCTTCCCCACCGCCTGCGCCACCAGCCAGAACATGCGCTCAACCGGTCCCATCAACGCATAGCCGGCAAAGATCACAAATAGCATAACTTCCGGCCACGCCGCTATCAACATCAACGTGAGGATGCCCCAGACCAGATAGGTGATCTGCTGATGTCCCTTGAACTTGAGATCTTTGAAGCTGCGATACTTGATCGTGCTGACCATCAGAAACGACAGGGCCAGAGTGATGAACAGAACGAAAATCGGCTTCACCTCTGCTCCCATTCGAACAATGTAGTGATCGAATACGACCAGTGATGCGACAACCCCGGCCGCAGCAGGAATAGCCAATCCGGTAAAGTACTTCCCATCGGACAAGGCCACCGTCGAATTAAACCGGGCCAGCCGTACTGCGCCCATCGCCACATAGGCAAACATGACGGCGACCCCGAATGTCCCCTGCCCGCTCAAGGCCCAGGAGTAGAGCAGGAGTCCCGGGGCGACCCCAAACGACACGACATCGGACAGCGAATCATATTCCAAGCCGAAATGGCTGGTGCTGTTGGTCAATCTGGCCGACTTGCCGTCAAGGACGTCGAAGATCATCGCGACGAGAATCGCTATCGCCGCCGCCATGTAATTGGCGTTGAATACCGAGAGAATGGCGTAGACGCCGCAGAACAAATTGCCGGTCGTGAAAAGATTGGGGATCAGGTGCATGGCGGCCTTGCGCTGCTTACTGCCCTTGGCAAAGGAGTTTTTGAACGCAGCGGTTTTCATCGCAGCTCTCCTATGACGGTTTCTCCGCCTTTCACATGATCGCCGATTGCCACACGCAGACTCGTCCCGATCGGAAGAAAGGTGTCCATGCGCGACCCGAATCGGATCAACCCGAATCGTTCACCCCGCACCGCCGGGTCCTTGGGTGACGCCCAACAGACGATACGCCGGGCAATCAGCCCCGCGACCTGCACGCACAACACCTTGACACCCTCGGTGGTCCGGATCATCAGCGCATTCTGTTCATTTCTCAGCGTGGCTTCCGGCCTGCTGGCAACCATGAACGCCCCCGGCTGGTACTGAATATCTTCGACTATCCCATCGCAGGGCATCCGATTGATGTGCACATTGAACACGTTCAGAAATATCGTCACGCGAACCGCACGATCCTTCAGATATCTGGGCTCGAATTCCTCCTCGATCGCGATGACTTTCCCATCACCGGACGCCACGATGAGATGCGGATCTGTGGGAATGACTCTGGCCGGATTGCGGAAGAACCACGCGACAAATGCCGTGAGCAACGCCGCGCCGACCGCCGGGATAACCCAGCCCAGCCACGCTGCCAACAGTGTGGCGCCGGCAGGAACCACGATGAAAGGAATTCCTTCTTTGGCGAATGGAACGCCAACGGCACGATCGACCACGATACCTCCTGCAAGAAAGAAGGCCGGTCGGATCATTTACATGGGAGACCGGCACGAACCGCAGCGCATGGCACGAGCTGCTTCCGTCAGTGTATACGCAAGGCGTCGAACAAACCAATGAGATCTATTATGTCGCTAGTTCTTGGTCCGATCAACCAGCTGGTCCTTTTTCAGCCACGGCATCATCGCCCGCAACTTGGACCCTACGGCTTCGATCGGATGCGCTTCGCCCTTTGCCAATAAGGCATTATAGACGGGACGATTGGCCTGATTCTCCAGCACCCATTCTTTGGCAAACTGGCCGCTCTGAATCTCACCGAGAATTTTCTTCATCTCTTGCTTGGTCTGTTCGGTCACGACCCTGGGGCCGCGCGTAATG
>JABMDE010000142.1 GCA_015904055.1 Nitrospira sp.
GACGGGCATGAACAAGATGATGCGGTATCTCTATCTTGTCTTGATTCCCATCCTGGTCGGGGGATTTTCTTACAACGCCATGGTCCCGAAGTCAGAGGAACCCGTTGAGCTCCGGACGGTCCATCCCGCTCCTCCGGCCAGCACTAAGGTTCATGGAAAGACGTACGTCTTACAGACCTCACAAAGTCCCTATCGTGTGAACCCCGAAGGGAAGTACGACCAAGAGTACAGTAACGCCAATATCGTGGAGCAGGGTATGGGCCGGTTGATGAAACCGAATGCCAATCCCTGGGACGACAAAAATCAAGGTTATCTGAAATATGTCAGGGAAGGTGGAGAAATATTTTTCCAAAACTGCCACTTTTGCCATGGAGATAATCTAAACGGACGCGGTCTGCACGCCTTCGCGTTTAACCCAATTCCGGCAAACTTTACTGACCCGGGTACGATCGCCCAGCTGCAGGAGACCTTCATTTTCTGGCGTGTCTCCAAGGGTGGTATCGGCTTGCCTAACGAAGGGTTCCCTTGGGCTTCGGTCATGCCGCCGTGGGAACAGCACTTGACGGTGGATGAAATCTGGAAAGTCATTTTGTTCGAATACTGGCATACGGGCTACTATCCCCGTACCTGGGATTAATCAGTTGCGACATCTACTGCTAACCTGGATGGACGAGATGAGGATCACTATGATGAACAGCGTCACTCGGAAGGCCGGCATCGGTGCCGTCACTGCCTTCGGAGTTATCCTGATTGCCAGCAATGCGGGAGTAGCCCTTGCTCAGGGCGGCCTTCCTGAAGGTTTTAAAAAGGGCGATCTAGCTCCTGAACCTTCCGCTGAAATGATTGAAGCGGGGAAGCGGGTCTATTTTACCAAGTGCGTGTGGTGTCACGGTGTCGATGGTGCAGGCGATGGGCCTGGTGCCGATCGTCTCTGGCCGCGCCCGCGCAACTTTAATCAAGGGACCTTCAAGATTCGTCACACGGCCAGCGGCGAGTTGCCGTTGTTCGATGCAAAAAAGCCGGTTGCCGGTCAGAACGATCTCTTCGAGACTGTGACGCACGGATTACCCGGTTCAGCGATGCCCCCATGGGAAGGTATTTTGAGTGAAGAGCAACGGCTTCAAGTGTTGTCCTTCGTCACCACCCAGCTGGTGAAAGACCGGAAGTTTACGGACAAGCAATCGGAAAGTCAGACGATTCTCAACCTCGCAGAACTCAAGCCGAAAGCCGCTTCTGATGAGAGCAAGAAGCGCGGCTCAGAATTGATCGTCGAAAAGAAGTGCGTTGAGTGTCACGGGATGGATGGCCGTGGCGACGGTAATGCCTTCAATCTGAAAGACGACTGGGGCTTTTCGATCCAGCCGGCTAATTGGCACAAGTGCTGGAACTTCCGTGGAAGCCGCCAGGACCCCTACAATGTTGCCAATATTTTCCGAACCTTCTCCACAGGCGTCAACGGCACCCCGATGCCGTCGTTTGCCGATAACACTTCGGTGGATGAGCGATGGGACATCGCAAATTTCGTGAACTCCCTCTGTGAGAGAGATGCACTCGGTAATCCTCTTCCGATCGATCCATTGTCAGATAAGCCGAAAATCAATTTCGTGATTCCGTCTGATCCTGTTGAGGGAGACATTCCCGCAGAGATCGAACATGAAGCCTGGCAGAAGGCGCCTAAGCGGTATGTCGCAATGGGCGGACAAATCACCCACAAGCCCAGAAACTTCGTCAATCGGATCGACGAC
>JABMDE010000143.1 GCA_015904055.1 Nitrospira sp.
GGACGAAACCCGTTCAGTCGTGAAAGCGGCCGGGGTGATCGGCGCGGCCACTTTTTCCAGCCGGGTGCTGGGTTTCGTCCGTGACATGGTGCTCGCGCGGCTGTTCGGCGCGACGCCGGCTGCGGATGCATTTTTTGTGGCCTTCCGTATTCCCAGTCTCCTTCGAGAGCTGTTTGCCGAAGGGTCGATGTCGTCGGCCTTCATTCCGGTGTTCACGGAGTACCGGACAATGCGCGGCAAGCAGGAGGCGTGGGAATTGGCCAGTGCCGTATTCACGACGTTATTGACCATTGTCACAGCGGTGACTTTGTTGGGCATTCTTGTCTCGCCCTGGCTTGTTCAACTGCTCGCGCCTGGATTTCAGGAATATCCGGACAAACTTGCGCTGGCGACGTTGCTGACCCGCGTCATGTTTCCGTATTTGCTCTTTATCAGTCTGGCTGCGCTGGCCATGGGTATTCTCAATTCGGTGCGGGCCTTTGCCGTGCCAGCCTTCTCCCCCCTCTTTCTGAACATCTTCATTATCATCGGCGCGTTGTTTGTTTCGCCGCAGCTTCCCGAACCGATTGTCGGTGTGGCGATCGGTGTGGTGGCCGGAGGGGCAGCTCAATTTGCCATGCAGCTCCCCAGCCTGAAGCTGCGCGGGTTGTTGTTCGGGTTTCGCTTCGAGCCGGGGCATCCTGGCCTGCGACGAATTGGATGGTTGATGGTGCCGTCGCTGCTCGGCCTATCGGTCACTCAGATCAATCTGACGGTCAGTACGGTGCTGGGATCGTTCTTCGCCGGAGGGCCCACCTATCTATTTTACGGGATGCGGCTGATCCAGTTCCCGCTCGGAATTTTCGGTGTGGCCTTAGCGACGGCGATTCTGCCGACGTTGTCGGCCCAAGCGGCGCGTGGAGCGCTGGACGAGTTGCGCACCACACTCGGCTTCGGTCTGCGGATGATCCTGTTCATTATCGTGCCGGCAATGGTAGGTCTGATTTTGCTGCGTACCCCGATCGTGCATCTCTTCTTCGAGCATGGCTCGTTTACCGCACAGGATACGGCGGAGACCGCGCTGGCAGTCCTCTGCTATGCGGTCGGGTTGTGGGCGTTCGGCGGGGTGCGGATCATTGTGTCGGCGTTCTATTCCCTCCAGGACACGAAGATGCCGGCAATTTCAGCAGCGATCGCAGTGGCCGCGAATATTCTCTTCTCGCTGGCACTGATGTCTTCTCTGGGGGCGGCGGGGCTGGCCCTTGCGACGGCATTAGCGGCCATGGTCAACGGGGGTATCCTGGTGGCGGTGCTCAATCGGCGGTTGGGCGGCATCGAATGGGGGAGCGTGGGTCGATCGTTCCTGCGGGTGCTCGTGGCGTGTATGCCGATGGGCATCGCCTGTTGGTGGATAGCCGGAGCGCAAATATGGGCGCATCCCGACGACTGGATTGCCAAATCATCAATGCTTGTCCTGGCCATTGGTTTGAGCGTATGCGGCTATCTCGGAGCCCATGCGCTGCTGCGATCCGATGAACTTGACGTGCTGTGGGGTATGGTGCGAAGAAAACTTGGACGGCTGGCCGGACAATAGGAGATGCCATGCGGCGCGCAATGATCTTCACATCGCCTTGGGGCTGGGTCGGAATTTCAGAAACTGCCAAAGGGATCGACGCCATCGCGTTACCCAAGCGATCAAAACGGGCCATCGAGTGTGGTCTTCGCGCGATGGCAGGCGGGCTGTGTGAGACGGGAGAGTCTGCGCGATTGGAAGCC
>JABMDE010000144.1 GCA_015904055.1 Nitrospira sp.
ACGGCGCATGCCGCAGCAGACTCTCAGACACGCTGCCGAGCTGGAGTCGCTCTTGATTGGTGAGACCGCGCGCGCCCACGACCAACAGATCGGCGAGGCTGTCCTGTGCCAGCTTCATAATATGGTCCACGACGTGATTCTGCTGAATGTCAGTGAAGACTGCGTAGCCTTCTTTCAAAAAGTCTTCCCGCATGTCGGCCACCACGCGCTTGGCCCGTTCGACCGCTGGACGTACGAGGACTTCCCTGTCCGACTCGGAGACATAGCGGCTGGCGAGTTCGGTGAGCGGAGATTGCACGGAGGAGAAAATCATGACGTTCGCGTCTTCCGGAAGGAACACCGTTTTCAGGAACCGCGCCGCGTTCCGTGAATGTTTTGAGTCATCGACCGCCAGGACCACGCGGCGCAGCTGTGTCATCGGTCGTTTCACGACGAGGACCGGGCAGGCCGCCAGTGAGGCGACCTGTCGCGCAATGCTGCCGAGGAGAAACCCCTCGATGTCGCTCAGGCCTCGCGTGCCCAGGACGATCAGATCCGACCGCTCTTGCGCCGCGCGCCGCGCAATGGTGGACGCAGGGGATCCGTGCAGCAACAGTGTGCGCACCGTTGTACGGGGCCGCGCTGCCGACTGACTCAACGCCACCTCCGCATGGCCGGCGGCGCGGCGCAGGACGTCTTCGCCTGATTTCTCCAGCGCCGCCTTCGCGCCCCGATAAGTTGCCACATGGGGTGCGCCGACAGGCTTCAAATGCCGCGTGTCTGACACGTGCAGCAAGGTGACAGAGGAGAGGGCGTTTCGTCCGAGGACGCCCACCGCTTCGATCGCCCATTGCGAGAATTCCGACCCGTCCACGGCGCAGAGGATTTTCATGGCTGCTCCTTCCCCTTCCCCGTCCCTCTTCTCGTCAGCTGCCCATTCGTGCCTGTGTGTTCAGGTATCCAATCTGCATTGGGTATGCCTGTAGTGAGAGGTCCAAACAGGAAGGGATGAGCCTGTTACCAGGGGTTGTGAGATAGCTCGACCGTAAACCGAAATGGAGACTGCGGCGTTTTGCAGCAGAGCGGAAAATCCCACTGTGGTGAATGGCGACAGTCGGTTGGACGAGCAGTCAGTCTCGCTTAGCTATTCTGTTAGAGGAGGGGATCTATGCCGACGAAAAAGCGGAGGGTTGCCAGAGTGAAAGGTTTTCCCTCGATGACTGTCAAAGAGGTGATGGAAACGCGGGTGCAGTCCGTCCATCTTCGCACGAAGGGGGATGTGATTGCGTCGTTGATGATCGAAGGGTTTGGGGCGGTCCCGGTCATCAACAAGACGCGAACGCTCATCGGAATCGTGAGCGAGCATGATTTGCTGGGGGCGATCGACGATGGGCAGAAGCTCGGCGCCTTGACGGCCGGGGAGGTCATGACGGGGAATCCCTATTCCGTCCGTCTAGAAACCGACTTGGGAACGCTGGTGCACGTGCTGCGCGCGAGCGATCTCGTCCGCGTGCCGGTGGTTGACGCCAAAGACCGCCTGGTTGGCATCATCGCCCGGCGCGATGTGCTGAGAACCTATCTGTCTGTCGGCGCAACGAATAGAAAGTGAGGAAGGTCGATGCGACAAACCGAATTCTTTATGAAAGGCTGCGATCCGAAAGTATTGACCGTCGGACAGTTGATGCAGGATGCCATCACGCAATGCACCGCCCGCACCGATGCCGCGACGATCGCCTACCTGATGACCCATCACAACTTCGGGAGTCTGCCCGTTGTGGAAAACGATGGAACGCTGATCGGCATCGTCACGGAATATGATCTCTTGCAGGCCATGATCGACGGCCGTGATCTTCGGACAATCAAGGCCACGGAAATCATGTCGATCCACCCGGTGACGGTCACTGAAGGCCAGACGCTTGCCCAAGTAGCAGACCTGTTCCAGGATCGCTATGTGACCCGTGTTCCGGTGGTGCGCAACAAGAAGCTGGTGGGGATTCTTGCCCGCCGCGACCTGCTGTTCGGCTATTTGAAAGTGTCGCAGTACTGGTCGTAACAGGATGCTGAAAAAGTCCGCCAGCGGCGTTCTCGCATCGCTCAGAGGCTCACCGTACCCACGCGTACGCCTCGCCTCTTCGCTCGCTGCGGCCTTGCTGGACGGCCATTTTGAGCATCCTGATGTTAGCGGAGTCTGTATTCCATTGTAATATTTTCAGGGTGTTGTATGTGTGCGCCGACTTTTCCAACAGCCTGCTAAACATTCGTGAAGCGTATTTCGTCGGGAGAAGAGCGTATAGCTGATGGCGTATAGCACGTGATCGGATCAGATTACGGGAACGCTCCGATCCATATTCCTGTCCAGTGCCATAAGCCATATGTATAAGCTCTTTCTTTGGACGAACGATGCGATGTGAGTGGCGAACCGGAGTGGTTCTCCTTGCCGTATGCGTGTTTCTGCCCATCGCCTCTCACGCGGAACCTCTCCGAAAGCCCCGTGGCCCCTGCGCCGTTGTCTATCCGAGCGATGCGGCGGTGGAGTGGTTCTGCCGGACGCTCCACCCGAAGGAATCCCTGGAAACAGTGTTCGGCGAATATTGGGTGGATGTGGCGCGGTTCAATCGAATCGACCGGCGTCATGTTGGTGCCGGGGTATCCATCAAGGTTCCGAAGCGGGTCGAGGACCTGGCATCCTTCACTCCACTGCCGCTGTTCTATCAGGCTGCGGAACAGGATGAACAATTCATTCTGGTCGATCTGTCGGAGCAGTTTCTCGGCGCCTATGAATATGGTGCGCTCAGGTTTTCACTTCCGATCACCTCCGGCAACGGGCATAATCCCACGCCGACCGGGGAGTTCCGCCTCGCAGCCGCCCATCGCCGCCATCAATCCAGCCTCTTTATGGTCGAAGGAACCGATCGCCCCTATCCCATGAACTACGCACTGCGGTTTCATATCAATCGAAAAGGGGTGTCGTACTGGATGCACGGGCGCGATCTGCCGGGCTATCCCGCCTCGCATGGCTGCATCGGCCTTTATGATGAACTGATGCAGCAGGAACAGTATGGAATTCCAAAGTATCCTGAACTGAACGACGCGAAGCGGCTGTTCGAATGGGTCTTCGGCGGCGAGATGGAGGATGCCCGAGTCATTCCTCTCCCGCACGGTCCAAGGGTCCGCATCATCGGCCAGGCGCCATGACGCCGGACCTGGGCTTTGCATTGAGAGCGAATGATCGAGTGAAGCAGGGAATGCGGATTCTACATGATGATTTCGCAGGGCTGAAGAAAGACCTTCAACGGGATTTCATGGTTGAGATGCCCGTGAACGTGCTTGGCACGCATCGCCTTGAGAGCCGCGAGAATCTCTGGCAGAAAAATAGACTCGTAATCGAGCGCCACCATGAACATCGTGTTGCTATTGTGGCCAGTTGTGTCGGAACCAGACACGGTTCCGGTCACACCACTGCCTCCCACACCTGAAATGACTGTATAGCCTTTGAGTCCTTGTTCCTTAAATATTGCAATGATCTCGTCTTCAAACCTCTTTCCACAGACAATGTGAAGCATCTTCATGATCGTCCCCTTCGACGGTGTGCGTGTGGTCAGGAACAAGCCCTTGTCCAGGGTACCACAAGATAGTCAGCCGATG
>JABMDE010000145.1 GCA_015904055.1 Nitrospira sp.
TTGTCTGGTGTACTTGCGTGATCCATTCTAGAACCAATGGGTCGCCCATCACCGCTTGAGGGAAGGCGGTGCCTGGCACGAGGAGAATGTCGGGCCTGGGAACTTCATCAAGAGTGTAGTCAGCCTGCAAACCCAAGCGCCCGAAGTCGGTGCGTTTCATGCCTTTCTCACGCGCGACGAAGCGGACATCAATTCCAAGTCCCGGTGCCTGCAAGACTTCGTAGGGACCGATCGCATCCAACGCCGTCACTCCGTCATATAATAAAATTGCCAGTTGCATGGTCACTCCTTTGTCATGGCTCCGGTCGTACGAAACCGCTGTTGATATGCTTGGGGCGTGATACCCCGATGGCGCTGGAAGGCGCGCCGGAATTGTTCACGTCCGGTGAAGCCACAGTCTCGAGCTGCCACGTCAAGGGAGATACCGGTCGTTTCCAACAGGCGGACGGCATGTTCGAGCCGCAGCTTTTCCAGATAATAGGCCGGCGTGTCGCCGGTCTCCGCGAGGAAGACTCGTGCGAAGGTGCGGGTGCTCATGGCGGCCCGGTCTGCCATCGCTTCCACAGTGATCGAGTCCCGGTAATGCGCGGCAAGCCATGAGAGGAGTGGCACCAATCGCCGTCCCTCTGTCGCTTGGGCTTGCAGGCGCGTGCTGAACTGAGACTGTCCACCCGGGCGCTTGAGATACATTACCAACATGCGGGCGACGGCGAGCGCTGCCTCACGTCCCAGATCCTCCTCCACCAGTGCCAAGGCGAGGTCCATGCCAGCTGTGATACCGGCCGAAGTGAAGATGTTCCCATCTCTGACATAGATGGCATCCGGATCGACGTTCACCTGTGGATAGGTTTTGGCGAGGCGCTCGACATCCATCCAATGGGTTGTCGCGCGGCGGCGGTCCAATAAGCCTGCTTCGGCCAGGGCAAACGCCCCGGTGCAGATGGAGCCGATACGGCGGGTACGGCTGGACATGGTTTGCAGCCAGGCGAGCAGTTTGCGATTACCTGTCACGGGCGTCATATCGGGCCCTCCGGCCACGAGCAGGGTATCCGACGTACCACGGAAATCACGCCATGAGGCATCGGCGATCAGGCCGAAGCCCTGTGCGGCGCGAAAGGGGCCCGCGCGATCGGCGAGTAGAACCAGTCGATAAGGGGGAGTGGACCCGCCTGGTGCGAGGTGGGACGAGAGGCTGAACACCTCATGCGGTCCGACGAGATCCAAGGCCGCGCAACCCTCAAAGCCCAGGAGTAGGATCGTGCGGGGCGTCGTCTTGGGAGCAGGCCGAGATTTCATGGCAGCATCTTTCCACGACTCCGCTTGTGGCGCAATGACAAATATGCTGCAAGAACTGCCATGCGCTTCCGTCTCCGTTCCTTGATTTTGCTTATCGGAAATGAGGACACTTCAACTAGACTTCTGATCTGATCCGAGTAAATTGTAGGGGCTCCATGCCCTGGCTTTTCAAAGGGCTCTATCTTTGGTATTTTGAACGGGATCGTTGCTGCCCTGTGTTCGTGAGGCGAGTAACGAGAGGCTGCCAACCTGGAGGTAACGATGACGATATCCACAAGGTTCTTTGAGATGCTTCGCATGATCGGCCGTCTATGGTCCGACATTCCCCTGTTGATTCGCCTGCTCAAGGCTTGGAAGAATGGCAGCTATCGGGGGCTCTCCATGCGTACGCTCGTGTCGCTGGCGGCGGCTCTGCTCTATGTGCTGAGTCCGGTGGATCTGGTACCGGATTTCATCCCCGGCATCGGCATGATCGACGATGTGGTCGTGCTGGCGCTGCTGCTCCAGAGCTTGGCCCAGGATCTGGCGGTTTTTCGGGTGTGGGAACAGACCAGCCGTTGAGTCAGGTAGCCTTCACACGATCGGCGTTCTGACTGGGTGAGCTAGCTGAAGATCGCTGGAAAATCAAGAAGGTGAGACCTGACCTAACAGGCTGCGGAAAAACTCGCTCGCTCATTGGGTGAAACCCTTATGAGGCACGATTTCCTTCTGGGCAGGTGAAGTGCCTCAGCGTGGGCAGTTCG
>JABMDE010000146.1 GCA_015904055.1 Nitrospira sp.
CTTCCTTTTTCAGGGGATTGACGGCAACCGTCGAAACTTCCAGCAACCGCTTCTTGTCCTCTTCATTGATGGAGTCGACAAACCGGATATTCCCCGGAGCCCCTTCCACGGAATATTCTTTCGGCGCTGCTCCGGCAACGACAAATTGAATGTCCGGCAATTCCTTCGCACAGGTCACGAGATGTGCCGCTGTGTCTGCATCGAGGAGCGGCGGCTCCCCGAGGAATACTGCAATGGGAGGAACATGTTCCGCAGCGATGCGCGTGCGACGCCCCCTGAGATCGACAAAAGAAACCCGATCCGGTGCATACCCGCCAGGAACAACATGAATACGGCTGAACGGTGCGCCATAGAGTTCGACGAGGCGTGCCTTCTCCTGTATCGTGCGGCACAAAATCACCTCGCTGCGGTTCACGCACGCCTGCTCAACTTGCTCGACTGCCTTCAGCAACATCGCCTGAACCGGCGACTCAGAGATCAGCTGCCGTTTTATATCCACTTCCACAGCGTACGCATCGTAAAAAACAGGCCCGCACCACACTTGGGCGACTGCAGGAAACATGTAGAGATGGCTGACACAGACGATGTCGGCATCCATCAGGCATGTACGCAGCGCATTCGCATATTCCGGCGTTTCTCCGGCATGAATGATCATGCCGATATCCTCAACCGGTATATTTGCCATCCGATTCAATTCGGACTCCTTGTGGAGATGCATCCGGCTCTTGGCGATACGAACTTCCCGATACCCCGGACCGAGTTGAAACACGCCGGCAGGCCTATCCGGCCCGGTGATCGTAATGAGATCCACGTCATATTCGCTGAGCATGGCCTGATAGAGATGAAAGATCCGCTGTTCACGGCTCGACACAGGTGGGGCGACCGGGAACGGAACAATCACAGCGAGACGCGGTTTAGCTGGTGTCTCTTTCGGCTGTCTCCGCCTGGTCGAATTCGGCCCGACCGGCAGCGACGGAGGCAATCCGGCCGTCAACTCTCCAATTCCCCCTCCGGCATTTTCTCTCGATAACACCACGACCCATTCCTGCTGGTTCGCAAACGTCTTCAGCATCTCGGTGCAGACATCGGACTTCAGGTCAGAGGGCAACGCTGAATCCTGTACGACCTGAAGGAGATCTCGGGCCAGCCCGCTGTAGGGACGGACGGGAGCCTTTGACCCGGGAAGGATTTCTTCCATGTGGGTGGCAAACTCTTTCGCCCGGTACGGCTCCCGATAGAAAAATGTCGTCCTCGGGGCCGCAACAATGTCCCCCCGTAGCAACGCCGTGGCCATCAGGATGACATCGCCCCCGTAGGCATATCGATAACGGCTCATCTCTTTCAAAATGGACCGGAGTTCCTCCGTTCGTGTGACTCCGTAATAGGCATACCACCCCAGCCTGTTCACCAGCTCATGCATCCGCCCGATCATGTCCATTCCGGTAGCATCGAAATTGGGCTCGAGCCTCGTCGGATTCCCGCGTGGGTCGAGGAATACCACTTGAGCAGGACAGCACAAGACAGCATTCGCCGAACGTTGCAGCGTGGTAAGGCACGACTCCAGGTAATTAAGCGAGAAGTAGTCGTCGTGGGAAGCGGTCGCAAAGAATTCCGTTCTGGCCATATCCAGAATCAAGTCACTATTTTGGGCCCCTCCCAGATTCACGGCATTCCGGCAGTAGCGGATGCGCCGGTCTCGTTTCACATAATGCTGACAGATGTCGTGAGTCCCGTCGGTTGACGCGTTATCGGAGATAATGAGATCGAAGTCACGAAAGGACTGTGACAGGATGCATTCGATCGCGCCGGCGAGATACAGCTCACCGTTGAACACCGGGAGACCGACCG
The DNA here is from genome assembly GCA_015904055.1 of Nitrospira sp. The sequence goes on from JABMDE010000146.1 coordinate 1,849, forward strand.
TCAGGAGCGGAGTATGAGTGCTCATTGCATTCCTCTCGTAGGAAAGACGTGCGGCACAGTGATGCCCTATGCCATTCAGCAATCCCTATGCCAGCAGAACGGGTTAGGCCCGATGTAGCGGCTTTGTATTCCTGCTACTCCGGCGCAATGTCGCCCGCACTAAAGATGAGCCATCAAGCAGGGTTCGAGGCTGGAACGCGAGCCTGACTATCAATGGGAGGAACGTCTGAGGACTCCCCACAGGTAGGCATTTTCTGCAGGTAGGACGTTATTGCTCGGCATCCAGCGCATGTGCCCAAGACGCGAGACGCCCGTCAGCGGGATAGACCGTTCGATAGTGGAATACCGAACTTTTGGTCCGTTCGTACAGAAACTCCGGCCCCCGTCCGGCGACCGGTCGTGAATCACCGTCATTACAGAATCGCCAGACTTCATCTCCCTGACAGGACCGGAACCAATCGGCCGGCTCCTGTCCAAAGATCGGACGAAAGTCAAACGCACGTTTGTCTTCAGCCAGCACAGCCTGGTACTGCGCCTGAAGACCGTCCGCTGTGCGTTCGATGGCAAATGCCGCACGCACAGTGGCCGCCGCATTGGCGGACAGCCGCGCACGTTCCACGTGATGTGACGCCAGCCAGTCCAGCGCATCGGCAAACTCCTCAGGGCCCTGCACGACGATCCCGGTTTCCATGTGCTGAACCACATACCGCTCGGCCGGATTGTTGAGCACGATGGGAACAACTCCCATTGCCATGGCTTCAAGCAACGCATTCTCGGCTGTCCCATAATGAAGCGGATTGAGGAGATAGGCCAAGACATCGAAGCTCGCGAGCTCCTGTGCACTGTCCGTGGTATAGCCGCGCACGTCCAGGCGCTGTTCACATCCACTCGAAGCGGCTGCCTCCAGCAATCTCGCCCCTGTCGTCGGATCGCCCACTAACGCCAAACGAAAATCAGGCAACCGGACGGCCGCGACAAAATCAAGGATACGGGGATGCAGTTTGGCAAAGTTCAGCGTACCCAGATAACCAACCCGCAGAGGGCCGCCAGGTGAACGATCAGCCGGAGCAGGCATGTCGGCAAAACCGCCTGAACTGACGACGACACCCAGTCGCTCTCCGACTCTGCGCTTCAGCCCGGCCAAAGCACGATGCTCGAGCGAACAGGGCGAACTGAACAGAAAGCGATGCGGGGTCGCCGCAAAAGCAGGAGGGATTGCCGGCGCGTGCAATCCTGACACATGACTCCACACAATCAGGCGCATCGGCGGCAATTCCCCGCTGCACATCCATCCTGCGACCACGGGATGATGCCACCATTCGAGCTGAACAATATCGGCCAGACGAATCTGCCGGTCTAACTCTTGCGGAGAAGGGCAGATCACAATCTGTCCCCCCTGAGACTGAAACTGTTCGACGAACTGAGTCTTTTCGATCGCCTCCAGACACACCACCGTATGCCTGATCCCGTCTTGCCGGCGTCGAGACTCCGCCGCAAGGCGCGCCAGCACCTTCCCCACGCCTCCTCCCAAATGTGCGGTGATGTGTAACAGATTGATCACGTCAACGACCCAATCCGATCAGCCCTCGCCTCAGTCCTGTGTACGGTCTGCACGCAGCCGGACTCCTTTATTTGACGCGCTTGAGAAAACCATCCGGAGAACCGGTCAGCACGATTTTGTCCTCAACACGATGGTCGATCTCGAATAGCACCGTATCACCGGCCCTGTCCTTACGGCCTTCGTCGGTCAGTCGTCGGATATACTCCCAGACTGCCGTCTTGGGGCTATTGCCTTTGCCCCACGGACGTTTGGCAGTCATCGACGCCGGGGCATCCTCAATGATCGTGTCGCCGACAAGACAATAACTTCCAGGACTGACTAACGGCGCATAGGCCTCCAACTCCGCTAACACATGGTCATGCGTATGGTTGCTATCCAAACACACCAAAACCCGCTTGTGTTGCGCCGCAATCGCGTGCACCTGTTTCGTCATCGTGTCGCCAATGCTCGACCCCTCCAGCAGCGTAATCTTCTTCGATAAGGGATGTGCTCGAATCGCTTCCTTATTATGGG
>JABMDE010000147.1 GCA_015904055.1 Nitrospira sp.
CCCAGCATACGTTCCCGCGCCAAGGCGAGGCCTTGCGGCACCTCTACCGACAGATCCCGAATGCGGCCTGCGGCACGATCTTCCTGGATACGGGCAAAATCGATGATCCACCAGGCGCGGGAACCGCCGAAATCCAGACTGAGCGGCAGCGGCCCTTCCGGAAAGAGCCAGCGTGTGCCGTCCGGCGCATCGATCACCTCTGCCAACGGGACCAAATCGTCGCCGGGTGCGCCGAACCCATGGAGCAGGATCACGAGCGGACCGTCTCCATCGCCCTCTCCATCGACACCGCCGGCCAACCGGATCTTGAGCCCGCCTACGGTCATCTCGTTCATCACATTCCCGCTATTTAAGAGAGAGATACGGTATTTTTTGAATCACTCTGCTTCTTGGCCATCGCCGTTGCGCTTTTCGATCGAGCGCGCGGTCACTCTACAACAGACAATCATAGAGAGTGAAGCCGTCGGCCTTGCGAGCCGCGAGATGAAAGGGAAGTCTGGCGAGTGGAAGTGGGGGACCGCTCTACGAACCCACCGCTCCAGTGAGTCGAGCGATCCCCCCAGGGAGGCTACTTCAGTCAAAGCATAAACGATGCCCGAGCAGAATGGTCCTTAAGACGAGCAACTGACCGCTAAATGCTTGCCCCAGTTGGGAGGGGGTGCCGCATAAGCGTCCATGTCCGGCTGGTCACTGTAGGGATTTTGCAGCAGCGTGAACAACCGGTCGATTTCTGAAAAGTCCTTCTGCTGAGCCTTTTCAATAGCTGCCTGGGCAAGGTAATTACGGAGCACGTACTTTGGATTCACCCGGTTCATCCGTTCACGCCGCTCAGCATCCTGACCGTTCTCGTTACCAAGCCGGTCCCGATACCGAACCGCCCAGTCGTCAAACCTCTCACGGTTCACAACATGCTCGCGCAACGTGTCGTTCGCCGCGCCTGTTGCCGATGAGAACAACCCGAGTTCACGGAAGAAAATCGTGTAATCCGCATGGCTCTCCTGGAGAAGACCCAGCAGATCGCGGATCAGCCCGTCATCTTCCATCCGTTCTTCCTGCAACCCCAGTTTGCTCCTCATGAGCCGGAGATACTCCCGATCGAACAGCGGCTGATAGCTCTCTAAGACCGCCTTCAATGCATCTTTCTCCACCAGGGGCAAGAGGGCTTGCGCCAAGCAGCTCAGGTTCCACAATCCGATATAGGGCTGCTGATTGAACGCGTAGCGGCCGTTGTGGTCCGAGTGGTTACAAATAAAGCCGGCATCGTAATCATCCATGAAGCCGAACGGCCCGTAGTCCAGCGTGAGGCCGAGGATCGACATATTGTCGGTATTCATCACGCCGTGCGCCCAGCCGACGGCCTGCCACCGGGCGATCAGCCTCGCTGTCCGCTCCATGACTTCCGAAAAGAAACGGGCGTACTTATCGGCCACGTCTTTGAGGTGCGCGTACTGCTGCTCAATCACATAGTCCGCAAGTCGTTTCAACTGCTCATGCTGCTTGCGGTAATAATAAATCTCGAACGTGCCGAACCGGACGTGCGACGGCGCCATGCGAACCAGCGTCGCGCCTGTTTCAACCTGTTCGCGATACACTTTGTGATCGCTGCCCACGATGCAGAGCGCGCGCGTCGTCGGAATGCCAAGGCCGTGCATCGCTTCGCAACAGAGATATTCACGGATCGTCGAGCGCAGGACAGCCCGGCCATCGCCGTCGCGCGAAAACGGCGTGAGGCCTCCGCCCTTCAGATGCAGGTCCCACCGTGCTCCCTGTTCGTTCATGGCTTCCCCTAACAGGATCGCCCGCCCGTCGCCGAGCTGAGGCACATAGATGCCAAACTGGTGGCCGGAATACAGCATCGCCAGCGGCTCCATGCCGGGCGCCAACAGGCTTCCTCCAAAGACACCGGCAAACTCCGGTCTCCGGGATTCACTCGGATCCAGATCGATCAGGGCGGCTGCAGACGGATTGAAGCTGACCAGATAGGGAGGGTCCGAGAAGGGCGTCGGGTTCAGCTTGGCATAGAACGCTTCCGGTAAACGTGCGAACGTGTTGTCGAAGGAGAGGGCTTCAAGTGC
>JABMDE010000148.1 GCA_015904055.1 Nitrospira sp.
ATCCGTGGTTATTGGAGCAGCTCTTTCAGAATCGTCCGTTCCTGTTGCGCGACATCACCGGGCCCACCGATGAGGATGGTCGCGGTGCGAATCGTGGTCTGGTCGGTGGCAAGGCCGATGAATTCTGCGGTGTTGAGATTAAATGCCAGCTCAGGAGTCTCAGGTTCCAGCATGACCGGCGTCGAGGGGCCTCGATGGGCCAGCATCGCCACTGCCACGCGGGCGGCCTGGCGTCCGGCATCGGACGGCTGGATGACCAGCGCGCCCAGTGCGCCGCGCCGCACCAATGTCGTCGAGAATGTAAAGACGGGGACTTTCTCTCGCAAGGTTCTCTCGCAAGGGTGATTCCATCAGAGACTCAAGCGAGTCCTCTGTCACCACGGTCGAATCTTGGACAACCCATAAGAGGTTGATCTTTGGCAGCAGGGTACGCAGGGTTCCGACGATCTCGTCCTGGTGTGTCACCGGAGCGGCGATCAGCGTCATGCCGAGTAGCTTGGCTTTGAGCTTGGCTTCAGCCACGAAGGCCCCGGTTTTGCGTTCATCGTAGAGCAGGCCGATGGAATGCGCCGTCGGGATGAGTGTGGCGATCTGTCGGAGCTGGGCCGCAGGCGCAACCTTGTTCAGAATGCCGACCATGTTGGTGTCCGGCAGACCATATTCTTCCGGATGGACGACCATGCAAAAGAGAATCGGGGTATCCGGCAATTCCGCTCTCGCAACCAGCGTGGCCTTCAACCCGATGGCGATAACGAGTGGCGGATGGGTTCCTCGAATGGCGGCGCCGATGTCTTGTGCCCGGTCGATCCGCCCCTCCAGGTTGTATTCTTTTACGGGGAGATGGCTAGGAAGATGACGCCGGATACTGTCGAGTGCGTGCTGGTAGGAGGCGGTGTCCGATGATGTGAGAATAACCAGATCGGCGGACAGGCCTACAGACGAACTCAATAATCCCTGAGCGAGCGCGAAGACTATGCCGACGATTAGAGCCCGCATGGCATTCAAGATCCCTTCTCTTGCAACGAGGAGTCAAGTGTAGCAGATGCGCCGGCACGCCGTCGCCTGCTCATAGTGCCAAGGTAAACCAGCCCATCACACGGCTGCTGAGGATGTCGCCTAACGGATGTTCCCGATGCTGGTCATTGAGGGCGTTCAATGCCGCCACCGCGATCTCCGCTCGATTCTGCCAGAAACGGTATCCCGCGCGTACGTTCAACAGCGTGTAGCTTCCAACGCGAGGGTTTGGCACCGCGCTCTGGGGAATGAGTCCGATAGAGGCGAATTGGGAAAATTCCGGCCGCACGGGATAGACACCGGCTCCGACGTAATGCGCCGTGATCTGTCCCATGAGGCCGTTCTCCCACTCGGCTACGAGGCCGCCGCTTGCCATGGAGGTGGGGCCTCCGCGCCGCTGATGGCCAGTGATCGATTGGTTCGTATGTTGATTCGAGTAATTGGCAAACCCGCGCAACCAGGAAGTGGCGATCACCTCAACCCCCACTTCAACGCCTTGGATGTCGGCGACACCTGGAGTATTTGCCCAGGTACTGGAGGTGAGGGATATGGGCACCGCGTTAATAAGATTTTTCAAGTGATTGTGAAAGACGGCGACACGGGTACGTAGGCGATGGTCTAACCACCACCCCTGATATTCACCTTCGTAGGACACGATACGCTCAGGATCAAGATTGTGCGAGCCGTGCAATTGACTCTGGAGGCCGAAACCGGAAAAAGTGAAGTTGGTGTTGATGGCTGAGTTCGATTCAACCAACGTGGGGGGACGGTAGGCCATGGAGCTGGAAATACGGAAGGTATGGTTCGTGATTGGCTCATAGATCAGGGCAACCCGTGGGCTATAGGTCGGATGAATATCTGAATGGAGGTCCATTCGAACCCCGGCATTCAGTGTGAGAGAGGGCCAGAGGGTCCAGGCATCTTGCATATACAACCCAAGGCGATCTTCCTGACCGAAGCCGGCAATCTCACTACTGGAAAGAGTGTTGCGCCGATAGTTGATGCCCCCGATCACACTATGGGAGTTCCCAATTCGAAGCATGTATTGAGACCACAGATCGTAACTGTTCGTGAGGAAAGGAATGCCGCTGGAGCGGCCCTCCATGTCTGTCACGTTGACGATGGGCGCTAAGAATGGGAGAGGGGTATTAGTAATGCCCTGGTTCAATTGGCTCCAAGAGGCTCGAACAAAAAAGTCTGGATGTTCGGCAGCTACCCGCGCGTAACTATTCGTCGGCTGGGATGAGACTCGAATGATATCTGAGGATACAATGTCAGTCGGGTTTGCGTGGAGGAGGCCGCCTTCCAGCCTGATTCTGAGCTGGTCCGTGGCGTGATAGTCGATCAGACCGTTAACCCGATCGCTTCGGTAGGACAGGGCGTCACGGTTGCGCCATTGCTGGTTCTGGTCGTGCCCGATGGACAGACGATAGCCGATCTGATTCAGTCTGTTTGCATGCACAGCTGAACTTCGGACTGTACCGAATTC
>JABMDE010000149.1 GCA_015904055.1 Nitrospira sp.
TAAGGTATTCCAGAAACAAGAGGGCTTTACCCTCATCGAGTTGATGATCGTTGTGGCGATCATCGGCATCCTGGCGGCCATCGCCATTCCAAACTTCTTACAGTATCAGCTGAAGTCTCGGCAGTCTGAGGCTAAAGTGAATCTAAATGCGATCAAGACTTCGATGATCGCGTTTCAAGCAGAAAAGTCTTGCTATCTTGGTGTTGCTACAATGGCCGCCCTCGGTGCAGTACCAGCAGTAAATACTAAAACTCTTCCTGTTGCCTGGCCAAATACCACCGTGGGTGGTGCGTATCAACCTACACCGTTGGCAGTGGGGCAGGCCTTCTGTGTTGCACCTCCTGGTGGCGTAGCATTATTTACTGGGGTCTTCACTGATATTGGATTCGTCGCCTCCGGCAACACGGCATTTCAATATATAACCGGACCGGTGGCGATTGCAGCTCCAATCCAAGCTTGTGTTCTTGGAGCAGCTCCACAGACCGGTGCCGTGGTGGCCAATGCCACGGGTTTTCTTGCAAGTGCTCAGTCGAATTTGGATGGCGACGCCGGTCTTTCAACCTGGTCATCGAGCAGCGACCAGGGATCCCAAGACTGCATGCCTGGACAATTCTAACGTAGTGTAGATTAGGACAGGTGGGCCTGGCAGCCATTTCAATGGTTGCCAGGCCTCGTGCGGCTTCAGTCATCCTGCTGGTAGGTTTCTTGCCATGGCCGTCTCTGAAAACTCCCATTATCCCTGTGTTCCGCTCATGCAACCGCTTCTGCTGATGCTTGGAGGAGCCCTCTTGCTGATTGCCGTTAGCTGGCTGCAAGCTGGCCTCGATAAGCAACAGGATACAACTCTAAGACAAATCGAGGGTCTTGCACAGCTTCCTAAGGGCGAGTATTTAAAGCCAGCCTTACTCGGCTATCATCACCTTGGAGCAGACTTACTGTGGTTGAAACTGTTGCAGGTAGTTGGAAACAAACGCAACAGCGCCGATGAGTACGAGTGGATCTATCACGCCTTAGATGTGATCACCACACTCGATCCTCACTATGCCTATGCCTACTATGTCGGAGGAAATATTCTGGGTGATCTTGCCCAGCGTCCGGACCTAAGCAATCGGCTGCTTGAAAAAGGAGCGGAGGCGAATCAAACGGTTTGGTACATCCCATTTTTACTGGGATACAATTACTATTTTTTCCTCGCCGATCCTGCAAAAGGGGCGGAATATACGATGCGGGCGGCGGCCTTGCCGGGACGGCCGGCCTATCTCCCGGGACTAGCCACGCGCATGGCTGCCGAGGCAGGAAACCCGAATACGGCCCTGGCCTTTCTTGAAGCCCGTTTGCGGGAAACACACGATCCAGAAATGCGAGAAGTCTTGGCCACGCGAATGAATGACGTTATCATCGAGCGGGACATCCAACTACTCGATCGCGCTGTGGAATTGTATCGAACAAGGCACCAATCGCTGCCGACGACATTGACGGCTCTGGTCGAAGACCGGATTTTGCTGGGCCTTCCGACCGAACCGTTTGGCGGAGACTATCGTCTCAATGTCCGTACCGGAGCGGTGTCGAGTTCGACGCACCCTGAACGACTTCGCACGTTTTTCAAGCGTACGACACCACCCATGTACAGATTTCCAAAGACTGCACCCTCCTATAGTTTTCCGAGAACATGGGAGTGACCCATGACGCCCAACTCTGATTTCGTCATCAAGACTGATCAGCTCTCAAAGATCTTCAAGGTAGGATTTTTGGGCCGCCGCGTCACTGCTGTCAATGGACTGTCCCTCGACGTGCGCCGCGGCGAAGTATTCGGATTTCTCGGCCCAAACGGCGCGGGGAAGACGACAACAATCAAAATGCTAATGGGACTCATTTATCCCACAAGCGGCACCGCCTCAATCTTTGGCCATCCGATCGGCGCCCC
>JABMDE010000015.1:0-8120 GCA_015904055.1 Nitrospira sp.
CCGGTCAATATCACCAAGCCGGGCAGCACGGCGCGCTATACGTTTAGCGGTATGGGCGGACAATGGGTGAATCTAGGGTTCTCGTCTGTCACGATCACATCGAGTACCGTCACACTCCTCAACCAGGATGGGACGGTCTTAGCCTCGACCACTGTGGGCAGGGGCGGTGGAGGGTTGAAAGCACCGAGCCCCTTGCCGGCCAACGGCACCTATACTGTTATTGTCGATCCATCCAGCACCCACACCGGGGCCATAACCGTGACTCCGTCTACGGAAGTTGCTGGTTCCGTGACAATCAATACCGCCGCCACGCCAGTCACGATCGGCCGGGCCGGCCAGAATGCCCGCTATACACTTGCGGGGCCTGGCAATCAACAGGTCACGGTCAAGGTCACAGGCAATACGTTTAGCGGCTTAACTGTGAGCCTCTATACCCGAAGCGGTATCTTGCAGACGGAGATGACGAGATCGGAGACGAGCTTTGCACTGAACCCGGTGACACTGCTGACTCCGGATCTCTATACGATCACGGTCAGTCCTATGGCGCCTGCCACCGGCAAGCTCAGCCTGCAGGTGACGAGTCCATAGCCTACGCGGGAATTTTAGCAACGACGAGTTGCCGTTCTGGGAGATTGTACAAAAGAGAGGGTGGGGAAGAAATTCCTCACCCTCTTTTTATGAAGCAGCATCGGAGTGCGATGTAATGCTGTTTCGTCCAAAGGCGAGCCGTTCGTGAGCCATAAGACAGAAAACACGGGCTGTCATTTTCTTTGTAAGATATGGTTCAGCAGGGGCACGGTCCTGAGTATCGTTGAACGATGATATATGCTTCAACGAGCAGCACACCACTAGGTGATTTCGTGAGGAACGGAAACGAATAATGTCGGTTAGGGTGTTTCCACGCCGGTCATGGAGGCGGGCTTGGAGAGTATGAGAGATGCAGCATTGCTCTCTGGTTTCAGGATGGGAAACGTTTGAGGGCGTTGATCTGAGTTGAACTGTGTTTTTGCCGCCCAGGCGACTTTCTGGCGCACATAATCGCTGGCTTCGCCGAGTGTGACCATGCCGTTCCGATTCGTATCGGCGTCTCCTCGGAGCCCCTTCAAGAGATAGTAGGTAAACAGGCCATGGCGGTGCTGGTCGCTTTCCACCCCCTTCGTAAAGTCCTGGCCTCCGATCAGCCCCACTATATTGCTTCCGCCCAGTTCCCAGCGGGGTGACGCAGTCTTTCCCTTGGCATCTCCACGAAGCCTCGACACCATGCCGTCAAACAAGAAAATAACCTGTGTGGCCTTGAGCTTGGCGAGAGCCGATTCGATGTCCTTGAGAGGGTAGAGCCGCGCCGTTGTTGCCGGGCTTCCATCGTAGGGCGCCAAGAGCACGTCGCCGGTTGGAGTGACCCACGCCTGTCCGGAAAAATAGATGATCGCGACTGCATTCTCAGCCATATGAAGTGGGAGCCAGTCAAACAACACCTCGTCGATGTCAGTATGGAGCGCCGTCAAGTTTTGCAGCAGCCTGACGTTGGATGGGGGCACGCCGCCGAGGGACTGAAAATAGTTGGCCACCGTCTCCGCATCCATCGCCGCATAGCGGCGAGGCTGGTTTTTGGGATCGCGATAGGTGCCGACGAGTAACCACACCGGGACCATTACCGTGACCCCGTCGACGGAAGTCGCGGGTTCCGTGACGATCAATACCGCTCCCACTCCGGTGACCATCAGCCGACCAGGCCAGAATGCCCGCTATACGCTGGCAGGACCTGGGAACCAACAGGTCACAGTGAAGGTCTCGGGCAATACGTTTAGCGGGTTAACGGTGAGCCTCTATACCCGAAGCGGCATCTTGCAGACAGAGGTGACGAGATCGGAGGCGGGCTTTGCATTGCCTCCTGTGACACTGCTCACCCCGGATCTCTATACGATCACGGTCAGTCCGATGGCACCTGCCACTGGCAAGCTCAGCTTACAGGTGACGACTCCATAGAAGTGGAGCGTCGGGAGAGGGGCGGCATCGCCTCTACCGAGACCGGTCCAAATCGAAAGAGGGTGGGGAGGCAACTCCCCACCCTCTTTTGTTTTGCACGGAGCGATGACGGGGATGGTACTCAACCAGTGCATCAATCGTGGCTTTCTGTGTAGGCGGGTGAATAAAGAGTAGTTACGTCAAAACCAAAGGTCTTCGTGGAGTGAGGGGCTATTTGGCCTTGAGTCTGGCCAGGTCCGACTCGATATCGCTGAACGGGTAGAGCCGCACCATTGCGGCTAGGCTGCCTTCGTAAGGAGCCTAGAGTACGTTACCGGTTGATGTGACTAAGGCCTGTCCTGAATAATAGACGATCATAATCGCTTGCTTGGCTACATACAATTGCGGCCAGATGGACAGTACTTTGTGGAGATCTGCTCGGCCTGCCTTGAAACTCTGGAGCAATCGGATATTAGAGGGCGGCACGCCGACGAGGAAACAGAAGTAATTGGCTACATGGAGACTATGCAGGTTGGGGGTTGGTGAAAATCTGAAACTCAAACTGGAATCTGGTCTGCATTGTCTGCTCCGGCGCCAGCCGGCTGAATGATGAACAGCAGCGCCTGAGGCCGTGCTGTGGCTCCACTGGTTTCGATGACGGACACACGGATCTCGACCTGTTGCGGTTGATGGCTCGAGGGCAAGGTTGCCACGAACTCCAGGAACGTAGTTTCTCCCGGTTGCAGCGGGGGAATCGTCAACGTCGTCGACAGGAACTGTTCGATGACCGATGGTGTGCCGGTGAGGGAGGCCGAGGCATTCTGAATCGGGCTTGAGCCGGGATTGACGACATCCACGCGTATCCGAATCCGTTCACCGCTCTCCAGAAATAAATTGCCGTTCTCGTCGAGCAGCAGGGCTTTGAAGCGAAGTTTCGACGGCGACGCAGAGGTGGGTATGGAAGGAGCTGCCTCGCGGGTGACCGTAGAGGGCAGTGCGTCTCCCTTGGGAGGAACGTCCAGGTGCCAGGCGCATCCGGGGCTTAGCAGGACGGTACATCCGGCCAGGATCAGAGGTGAGGCGGAGAATGATCGGAGTGACGGTGTCGTTCTGTAAGGGGTCACGACGGAACCTGTTGCGACAGTTTCACGCCACCGTACTGGACCTATAGGGCGAAAGCAACTGGTTATCCAGTAGCAGGATGTTGAAAAAGTCCGCCAGCTTTGTTCTCGCATCGCTCAGAGGCTCAACGTACGGCGCGGAGTACGATTCGCCCCTTCGCTCGCTGCGGCCTTGCCCGTGGAACGGGGCGTCTTGACGCACCGGGGTGAGCGGGTGAGACCAGTGGCCATTTTGACCATCCTGCTGGGCATCTGATGATCGTTGCAGCCACTCGACTCTCATGCAGAGAGCGATGCCCAAATAGTTTGTCAACGGCCCGCGGGTAGACAAACCAGGTTCAATTCTCGATGTGTGAGTTGTCGTGAATCGTGCGGGTCAGGGTGCTTCCACGCCGGTCATGGCGGCGGGTTTGGAGAGTACGAGGGATGCAGCGGTGCTCTCTGGTTTCAGGAGGGGAAACATTTGAGGATGTTGATCTGAGTTGAACTGTGTTTTCGCCGCCCAGGTGACTTTCTGACGCACATAATCGCTGGTTTCGCCGAGTGTGACTGAGCCGTCGCGATTGGTGTCTGCGTCTCCTCGCAGCCCCTTCAAGAGATAGTAGGTAAACAGGCCGTGGCGGTGCCGGTCGTCTTCCACTCCCTTGGTGAAGTCAGTGCCTCCGATCAGTCCGACGACATTTCCGCCACCTAGTTCCCAGCGGGGTGACGCGGTCTTGCCTTTGGCATCTCCGCGAAGCCTGGATACCATGCCGTCGAACAGGAACAGGGCCTGTTTGGCCTTGAGCCTGGCGAGGGCCGACTCGATATCTCTGAGCGAGTAGAGCCGTGCTGTTGCGGCGAGACTGCCGTCGTAGGGAGCCAAGAGTACGTCGCCGGTTGGCGTGACTAACGCCTGTCCGGAAAAATAGATGATCACCACAGCATTCTCGGCCATATGAAGCGGGAGCCAGTCGAACAACACGTCGTTGATGTCGGTATGGAGCGCCTTCGAGTTTTGCAGCAGCTTGACGTTGGAGGAGGGCAGGCCGCCGAGCGATTGGAAATAGTTGGCCACCGCCTCCGCATCCATTGCGGCATAGCGGCGGGGCGTGAGTTTGTGCTGGTGTTCGGACTGATTTTCGAAGTGCCGCTGGCGCTGACGCTCATGGCCAAGCTGGGGTGGGTTGATGCGCCGTTTTTGATCCGGTACTGGAAGTGGGCGTTACTGGGGTCGTTCATTATTGCTGCGATTCTCACGCCGACTCCCGATCCGTTCAATCAGTGTCTGATGGCCGGCCCGATGTTTTTGCTCTACTGGGTCGGTATTTTCGGCGCCAAATGTTTCGGTAAAAAAAAGCCGGTTGAATCCGGGCAGGCCGGTGTGTCGCCGGTTGCCATGGCGGTCGTGGGAGCCGGTGCAGCGGGCGTGTCAGCTCCGAAGTCTTCGGGCGAGGACTATGTCGGAGTGCCCGGGGGACGGGGTCGTTAGCAATTGAGGCTCCGTAGTGCCTCTGTCGGAAGGGAATGTCATGGCGCGTGAACTCAATGTGATCAGCAACGGGGGCAGTGACGTCTGCACCTACATGTGGGCCTGTGCCATTTGTGACGAGAACGAGCGATGCCAGAAAGACAAGGAAGGGCATAGCCGCTGGCTCGTCATGAAACGGATGGAGCGGATTGAGCACACCGTGCTCGTGATGAGCAACAAGGGCGGGGTGGGGAAGAGCACCTGCACGACGAATATTGCCGTCAGCCTCGCGCTCAAGGGCTGGCACGTCGGCATCTGCGACATGGACATCCATGGTCCGAACATTCCCAAAATGGTGGGCGCCGAAGGACAAAAACTCAAGATCAGTACGTCCGGCGGGATCATCCCTTTTCAAGCCTACAATCTCAGGATTGCCTCGATGTCGTTTCTCCTCCAGAACTCCGACGATCCCATTATCTGGCGCGATGCCTATAAATACGAATTCATCAATCAATTGCTCGGCGGTGTCGAGTGGCAGGACCTGAACTTTCTCCTCATCGATCTCCCGCCGGGGACCGGTAATGAGTCGGTCACGACGATCGATTTGTTGGGAAAAGTCAGCGGCGCCGTTATTGTGACCACCCCGCAAGAGGTGGCGCTGCTGGATTCGCGCAAGTCCGTCACGTTTTGCCGGGATAGCGAAGTGCCGATCATCGGTATCATTGAAAATATGAGCGGGTTGGAGTGTCCGCATTGCCACAATCATATTGACGTGTTCCGGAAAGGCGGAGGCGAGGCCTCCGCGCTCGATATGGGTGTGCCGTTCTTGGGCCGTATTCCGCTGGACCCCGATGTGGTGACGCAATCCGATGCGGGCGAGCCGTTCGCACTCTTCAATTCTGATACGCCGACCGCTGAGGCGTACCACAACATTGCCAATCAAGTTGAGACGTTCTGCAAGAAGAGCGGCTCGCTGCAGAGAGCCGCTTCACGGAAAGGCTGACGGCGAGTACCGGTTGCCGCCGATGAACATGATGCAAGGATTAACGCCCCTTCACGATGCGCAGAAGATCGTGCTTGATGCGACGGCCGTGCTGGGGCTGGAAAAAGTGTCCATTCTCGACACCCTCGGGCGGACGCTGGGTGAAGATATTGTGGCCGAGCGGGACAATCCGCCGTGGAACAACAGCGCCATGGATGGGTTTGCGGTGCGGTGGGAGGATATTGCGCAGGACCATGCGATTCAGAAGCCTGTCACATTGGCCGTGATCGAAGACGTGCCAGCCGGCAGAATGCCCTCCAGAACGGTCGGCGCCGGACAGGCCATTCGGATTATGACCGGCGCGCCGGTTCCGCACGGGGCCGATACGGTCTTAAAAGTAGAAGACACGGAGCATACGCCCGATACGGTCCGTGTGTTCAAGCCGGAGCCTCGCGGGTCCAACATCCGTCCGTGCGGAGAAGATGTCAAGAAGGGTGAGCGCATCATCGCGAGAGGCACCCAGATTCGCCCCGGAGAAGCGGGCATGCTGGCCGTGCTGGCCCGGTCCTTCGTGTTTGTGTATCAACGGCCTCGTGTGGCGATCCTTTCGACGGGAGACGAGTTGGCCGATCTCGACGAACGGTTCAGCGAAGAGAAAATCATCAATTCGAACAGCTATGGGATTGCCGCGGCAGTGCAGGAGGCCGGCGGCATTCCAGTGCTGCTTGGTATTGCGAGGGATACGCAGGCATCGCTGAAAGAAAAGATCTCGCAGGGATTGAATGCCGATATTCTGGTGTTGTCCGGCGGGGTCTCGATGGGCGACTACGACTTTACGAAAGCGGTGTTTCGGGAGATCGGTGCGGAGATGAACTTCTGGAAGTTAGCGATCAGGCCGGGGCAGCCGTTGGCCTTTGGGAAAATTCAGGGTAAGCTGGCGTTCGGCTTGCCGGGCAATCCCGTCTCATCAATGGTCACGTTCGAACAATTGGTCCGGCCTGCCATGCTCAAGATGGGCGGGCGTCGAAGTTATGGCCGTCCCCTCGTGGATGCGGTATTCCAGGAGAAGTTTTCAAAGCGGACTGATCGGCGCCATTTTCTGCGCGGCGTGCTCACCTGTGAAGACGGTGTGTTCAAAGTCCGGACGACCGGCGATCAAGGGTCTGGGATTCTCACCTCGATGGTCAAGGCCAATTGCCTGATCGATGTTCCTACAGAGGTCGAGCGGCTGAATCCCGGTGACCGGGTGACGGTGCAGCTGTTGAGCGGCGAGGCGTGGCCGAGCGCCACGGAACATACACGTTCTGCGGAACATCGTCTCTCCTGTTGCTGAACAAGAAACTTAACGGTCACACATGTCCATTCCAATCGTCTCATTCGTCGGCCGGTCCAACAGCGGCAAAACCACCTTTATCGAGCGCGTGATTCCTGAACTGGTGCGTGCCGGCTACAAGGTCGCGACAGTCAAACATGCAGGACATGGATTCGATCTCGATACCGAGGGAAAAGATAGTTGGCGGCACAAGCAAGCGGGCGCCAGCAGTGTCGTCATTCTGTCCAAGGGGAGTATGGCGGTCTTTGCCGATGTGTCCGATCAATTGAAGGTTGAAGATGTGCGGGATCGGTTTCTCGACGGCACATACGACTTAATCATTGCGGAGGGATGGAAACACGAAGGATATCCCAAGATCGTCATCGTTCGCGATCAACTCGGTGAAGTCCCGATCTCGCCGGAAGGATTGTTGGCGGTCGTGTCTGACAAACCGGTCAATCTCACTGTCCCGCTGTTCGGCCTGGACGATGTGCCCGGAGTCGCCGCGCTCATCATGAAGCATTTCCCCCGGCGTGCTCGATCAGAGCATGAGCTTGAAGCGTAGCGGAACGATTCTACTGGGGTTTGTGGCCGGAGTGCTCGCGCTCGGCGGCATTGCGGTTCCTCTCACCGATCGTCCTGAATTCTGTGCCAGCTGCCATGTCATTGCGCCGTCCTACGACAGTTGGGCCGCTTCCTCGCACAAGGATGTGCCCTGTGTTGCCTGCCATGTGAGGCCGGGAGTCCAAGGCTGGATGCATGACAAGGTGTGGGTGGGGACCAGAGACGTGGTGCGTTCCGTATTCGGGGCTCCGGCCGATGCGCATAATCTGAAAGCACAGGTCGATTCCAGCCTTTGTCTGAGCTGTCATCGCAACATCCTTCGAGTCTCCGAGATTGCACCGCGTGATTTGCCGTTGCCGGTGAAAGAGGTCGGTCTCGTCATGAACCATCGAAAGCATATGAAGGCGTTTGAGGCCGGGCAACAGGGAGAAGGGTGTCTGACGTGCCATGCCGGCGTGGTCCACGACCGGCCGATCAAAGGCTATCCCATCGTGATTCCGAGAGGACATGTGTCCGCCGACAGCAAACCCTGGTATCCGGATCATCCGGAAGGGTCTTCCCTCCGAACCAGGGCACTCAACGATTGTTTCCGATGCCATGATGGAAAGACTGAGTATCAAGGCAAGGTGGTCGAACGAAAGTGCGAGGTCTGCCATCTCCCTGAAAAGATCAAAGATCTGCTGTCATTTTAACGCGACACAGGGTGTATGACGATGTCCGCCCCGG
>JABMDE010000015.1:8240-12629 GCA_015904055.1 Nitrospira sp.
GTCATTGTGACCACCCCGCAAGAGGTGGCGCTGCTCGATTCGCGCAAGTCCGTCACGTTTTGCCGGGACAGCGAAGTGCCGATCATCGGGATCATTGAAAATATGAGCGGGTTGGAATGTCCGCATTGCCATAACCATATCGATGTGTTCAGGAAAGGCGGTGGCGAGGCCTCCGCGCTCGATATGGGCGTGCCGTTCTTGGGCCGCATTCCGCTGGACCCCGATGTGGTGACCCAATCTGATGCGGGCGAGCCGTTCGCGCTCTTCAATTCTGATACGCCGACCGCTGAGGCGTACCACAACATTGCCAATCAAGTTGAGACGTTCTGCAAGAAGAGCAGCTCGTTGCAAAGAGCTGTTTCGAAAAAAGGCTGACGGCGATTGCCGATCGCCGCTGATGAACATGATGCAAGGATTAACGCCCCTTCACGATGCGCAGAAGATTGTGCTTGATGCGACGGCTGTGCTGGGGCTGGAAAAAATTTCCATTCTCGATACGCTCGGACGGACGCTGGGTGAAGATATTGTGGCCGAGCGGGATAATCCGCCGTGGGACAACAGCGCCATGGATGGGTTTGCGGTGCGGTGGGAGGATATCGCGCAGGAGCATGCAATTCAGAAGCCCGTCACATTGGCGGTCGTGCCGGCCGGAAGAATGCCGTCCAGAACGGTCGGCGCCGGACAGGCCATTCGGATTATGACCGGCGCGCCGGTTCCGCAAGGAGCCGATACGGTCTTGAAAGTAGAAGATACGGAGCATACGCCCGATACGGTTCGTGTGTTCAAGCCGGAACCTCGCGGCTCCAACATCCGTCCCTGCGGGGAAGATGTCAAAAAGGGTGAGCGCATCATTGCGAGAGGCACACAGGTTCGTCCCGGAGAAGCGGGCATGCTGGCGGTCCTTGCCCGGTCCTTCGTCTTTGTGTATCAACGGCCCCGTGTGGCGATCCTTTCGACGGGCGATGAGTTGGCCGATCTCGACGAACGGTTCAGCGAAGAGAAGATCATCAATTCGAACAGCTATGGGATTGCCGCAGCGGTGCAGGAGGCCGGCGGCATTCCATTACTGCTCGGGATTGCGAGGGATACGCAGGCATCGCTGAAAGAGAAGATCTCGCAGGGGTTGAACGCCGACATGCTGGTATTGTCCGGCGGGGTCTCGATGGGCGACTACGATTTTACCAAAGCGGTGTTTCGGGAGATCGGCGCGGAGATGAATTTCTGGAAGTTGGCGATCAGGCCTGGACAGCCGCTGGCCTTTGGGAAAATTCAGGGTAAGCTGGCGTTCGGCTTGCCGGGAAATCCCGTCTCGTCGATGGTCACGTTCGAACAATTGGTCCGGCCCGCCATGCTGAAGATGGGCGGGCGTCGAAGTTATGGCCGTCCTCTCGTGGACGCGGTGTTCCAGGAGAAATTTTCAAAGCGGACCGACCGCCGCCACTTTCTGCGCGGCCTGCTCACCCGTGAAGAGGGTCTGTTCAAGGTCCGGACAACCGGCGATCAAGGGTCGGGGATTCTCACCTCGATGGTCAAGGCCAATTGCCTGATCGATGTTCCCGCAGAGGTCGAGCGGCTGAATCCCGGCGACCGGGTGACGGTGCAGCTGTTGAGCGGCGAGGCCTGGGCGACGAATGCGGAGCAGGTTCATGCCGGCGGGCATCGGTTGTCCTGTTGCTAAGAAGGAAGTCGCGAGTCAGTAGTCAAATGGAAGAAAGAATGATGACGCCGCTATCCTGTGACTATTGAGTGATGACTAATAACGTCATGCCCATTCCAATCGTCTCATTCGTCGGCCGGTCCAACAGTGGCAAGACCACCTTTATCCAGCGCGTGATTCCTGAACTGGTACGTGCCGGCTACAAGGTCGCGACAGTCAAACATGCAGGACATGGGTTCGACCTTGATACGGAAGGGAAAGACAGTTGGCGGCACAAGCAGGCGGGGGCCAGCAGCGTCGTCATTCTGTCCAAGGGGAGCATGGCCGTCTTTGCCGATGTGCCGGAGCAACTGAAGGTTGAAGATGTGCGGGATCGGTTTCTCGATAGCACCTATGATTTAATCATTGCAGAGGGATGGAAACACGAAGAGTATCCCAAGATCGTCATCGTTCGCGATCAACTCGGTGAAGTGCCTATCTCGCCGGAAGGGTTATTAGCGGTCGTGTCCGATAAACCGGTGGAGCTCACCGTTCCGCTGTTCGGTTTGGACGATGTGCCAGCAGTGGCCGCGCTCATCATGAAGCATTTCCCCCGGCGTGCTCGATCAGAGCATGAGCTTGAAGCCTAGCGGAACGATTGCACTGGGGCTTGTGGCCGGAGTGCTCGCGCTCGGCGGCATTGCGGTTCCTCTCACCGATCGCCCGGAATTCTGCGCCAGCTGCCATGTCATTGCGCCGTCCTTAGTTACTATTCATACGCCGCAGGGGATTGTCTGCCGACTCATGACGATACGGATCAGGGGCATCCCATAGGGGGGCGGCCGGCGCCGCTGCGTCGGATCGCCGTCGTCACCTATTTCCATGAAGAATGGCGGCCTGATTGGGGTGGGGAGCTGATTCTTTATGCCCCACGGACCACACATAGTGCCAGCCAGACCGATCTCATCCCGACCCACTGCATCGAACCTCGTCCCGGATCGCTAGTCCTGTTTACTGTGCCTCGCTTCCATCGGGTATGCCGTGTAGATCCAATGGCCGGGCAACACCGGCGGCTGTCGATCGCCGGTTGGTTTATGACCGAGCAGGCCTAGTCAGGGCAAGGTTGAGGCTAAGGTTGAGCGGGAAAGTCCGAGGGGTTCCTCATCTGTAATCGGCTCTTGTGGTTCACCCGAACCAATCGACGTCGTTGACGGCTTTCCCATGTCCTGAGACATCAAGGGACGAGGCCGGTTGCGCCAGTACGTCCTGAACCAGGTGGATCAAGCGGTCTTGTTCAAACGGTTTTGCCAAAAAGGGCAGCGTTCCTCGTTTGATTCCATGACTTGCCAGGTCCTTTTCCGGGTTGCCGGACATCAGAATGACGTGGAGGCCTTTGCGGATTGCGGCTGCTCGGATGGCCAACTCCAGGCCATGCACATGAGGGAACGGATTTGAACCGGAGGCGAGGTGAAAACCGGGCGGGGGCAAGATGAGATCGGTGAGCAGAAGATCGATCGGCCCCTTGTGTTCCGTGCAGATTTTGAGAGCGTCGGAGCTGCCCTCGGCCTGAAGTACCGTAAACCCGGCTCCTTCAAGAAAGATTTTGCACAATTTGAGGATCGATGGCTCGTCATCGACGAGCAGAATCGTTGGTGAAACAGGTGTCGACGGGATGCTCTGATGTTCTGTCATCGTAGTGTTCCTTCATCGGCATCATAATGCCGATGTGGAGTGCCAGTCGAGGGAAAATTCATTCTTGCGCAGGGTCCGACCAGGATACAACAAGGGAATAGAGGGCGAGGTCTCCACTCCTGTCATGAGCCGGTTAGGTCTCGGCTGACCGGGCTTTCAATCCAACCGCGCTTTGTCCAGGTTTACGTAGAGCGACTTTTCCTGGGTGACAGTGACGGCGCCAGGCGCCTGGCCCTTGGCTTTCTTGACCCACTTGCGGCGCGTATAGATGACGTCGCCCTTGCCGCTTTTCTTCAGATCACTATAGAGGAGTGCCAGGGTTGCGGCGTCACGGAGGGTTTCAGGCGGGGGGTCGGCTCCTTTTCCCAATCGTACGACGACATGAGAGCCCGGTGTCCCGCGGGCATGCAGCCAGAGATCGTCGCTTTTCGCCAGGCCGAACGTCAGCTCGTCATTTTCCCGGGCATTACGTCCGACGAAGATCGGCAATCCATCGGCTGATATAAAGCGGCGAAACGGACCGCGCCGTTGTGTTTCGCCGGATTCCCGGTGGTTGCGCGTTTTGGTTCGTGCCGTGACGCTGGAGCCGGAAGGAGCGGCAGTAGGCGGAGTCCAGGTTCCCTGTTCAAGTGCTGAAAGTTCTACCCGGAATCGTTCCAATTCGCGTTCCGCCTGCTCGATACGTGGCGTCAGCTCGCGTTCCGCCGCCATATGCTTTCGATGTTTTCGGAAATAGTCGTCCATATTGCCTTGAGGAGATTTTGTGCGGTCGAGTGGAATTGTAACTTCCGGCAATCTTTCATCGAAGTAATCAGTAACCGTGATGTGACCGGTTCCTTTGCCGATCGTTCCCAAGTTGGCTTTGATCAATTCTCCATAGCGGGCATAGTCTCGGTATTTGGCGGCCCGGTCCAAGTCTTCTCGCCATGCCTGGATCCGCCGCTGCTCTTTCTTGAGCGTGGTTCTCAACAGTCGCAGCCGTGCTTCTTTGGCATGGTCGACGGCGAGCGTGGACTCCTTCTCACGGTAAAAAGCATCGATTTCAGCCGAGATCGAAAAAT
>JABMDE010000015.1:12749-15860 GCA_015904055.1 Nitrospira sp.
CGCCCGCTCCGTGGCATTCTCCATGCGACGTTTACCTTCACGATGGGCGCGATGTTGTTTGAGCGACTGTCAACGTGGGCATCAGGGCCCGACGGATTGGTGCGATGGAAACGCGCAGGGCTGACCCCGCGCGATCTTCAGAGAGCCCGCTTTCGATGCCTGGAAGAAGTCGAGTCTGTCCGCTACTCACTCCAGGATCTGCACTATGCTGACCGCCACCTCGGCTGGCTCACCGGCTCAGGCCGCCGCATGGTCGGTCAATTGGCAGAGGCGATTCAGCAGATCGAGCACCGTATCGAGCCTCATCGCAAAGCGGTGTCACTCTCCACGTTCGGCCCGGCCCTTCGACGGCATCATGATGAACTGAAGAAGGCGCGGCAAACCTACGGGCCGATGCGGTTGAGTGAGGTGTAGCTGAAACAATGGCCGATCATTGTGAACACTGAGGGACTGCGGTATCATGACGTCATCAGCACAGAGGGTGGGACATGGCACTTCATAGTAAACGGCGCAAAACTCAAGTTAAGCGAACCGTGACAGCCCAGCGGTCGAGCCTGCAAAAGCGGGTGGCTCGTCAGAAAAAATCCCTCCTGTCTCTCTCAGGAATCGGGGCCAGCGGGTTTACCGATATCAGCGTTGAGCACGACACCTACCTGCACGAGAAGCCGTGAGCCTGCCCACCCAATCTTTCCGCAAGTCCGTCTTCGTTGATACCTCAGCGTTCTTTGCCCTCGCGGATTAAACCGATCGATTGCATCATCAGGCGCTACAGTACGTGCAGTCCACGGATCGAATCCTCGTAACCAGTAATATGATTATCCATGAAACCATCAAGCTCCTTCGCATGCGGCTTGGGTACGAGCAAGCCCTGCAATTTGGAATCCGCTTGTTGGGTGAGACCACCACTCCCATCATTCGAATGACTCAAGCCGACGAAGAAAAAGCTTGGGCCATCTTCCGACAGTATCCGGATAAGCGGGTCAGCTTTACGGATTGCACCAGCTTCGCAATCATGAAACGGCTCGGCATCGGGACGGCGTTCGCCTTCGACGATGATTTCCGCCAATTCGGCAAATGTGAACGAGAACGGTTCCAGGCACTGTTATCTTTCTCTATACGCACGTCCTTCATCGCGGGCCGGCCGGTGTCCGCAGCCCGCTGGACGGGATGTGAACCCAGGTCAAGGAGGGGTGTTATGCTGATCCGCATAAGAACTTGTGATAAATGGTCCCGCAGACACAACCCATTGAAGCAGCAACGATTATGGCGTATTGTTCGCGAACAATAGCAGCGTGTTACATGGATAGAAATAGACAGATCCGGTTCTTGCGCGGATCGGCCTAAACGTAGTTATGGAGACTCGACCATGGCTCGTTCGTTCCTCCTCACTTGGAATCCCAAGAAATGGGCGTGGCGCGAACTTCAGTCTGCGATCGAGCAGATTGACACCGCCGGCATCGCGTTTGAGCCCTGGTCAGTCGGAAACAGAATGGACCTGCCAGTCGGAAGCAGGGTTTTTCTCATGCGTCTTGGAGCACCACCACGAGGTCTGGTCGGCTCCGGGTGGACCACAACGCTCCCCAAGAATGGTCCACACTGGGATCCAGAGAAGCGTGAGGCTGGCGCGGAGACGCCGTCTGTTGGCGTGGAGTTCGACGTCCTCGCAGAAGTACCCCTCATCAAGGCTGAAGAGTTGGAACTCCCTCCGTTCGATCAGCTCTCATCGTGGACCCCGCAGTCCTCAGGCGTTGAGCTTCCCGCAGTAGTTTCTGACGCGCTCAATGCCCTATGGGAGGCACGAGTCTCGCCTGCATCAGGCGCGCACCCGAGCGCCGTCTTGCCGGAGATGCCGTTTGTGGAAGGCTCGTGCAAGAGGATCCTCGTCAACTCCTACGAACGGGATCCTCGTGCTCGCCGACGCTGTATTGAGCATCATGGGGCACGGTGCACCATATGCGACTTTTCTTTCGCAGCCGTCTACGGGCAAGACTTCACGGGGTTCATTCACGTGCACCACCTGAAGCCGATCTCTACCCTGGGCGAAGACTATCGTCTTGATCCAGTCGCAGATCTTCGTCCCGTGTGCCCGAATTGCCATGCTGCATTACATCATCGACGCGTCCCATACAGCATCGAGGAGTTGAGGGCCTGTATCGCGAACCAAGAATCTGCCTAACATGGCGTTGCAGCGGACGGCTCGCTCTCCCTCGCTTCACTCGGTCTGGCGCCCGCCGCTGAAGCGAGTCGTTCGGTCTCATGAAATTCATCGAGAAGTTTTTTCGCTCCATGGGAGCAACCTGAGTTGGCAGGAGGGAAGAAAGAGGTATCAGGGGGGGCTTAATTCGAGGCTGTGCAAAAAGGCCAGACATCTCACCCGCCCAACCCTGGCGCACCGAGACGCGCCAGGTCTCAAGTAAGGCCGCAGGAGTCAGCTCTGTTTCTTGCCCGTCACGCATCACTCATCATACGTCATGGTCTTTACGGCTCCACCGTTACATTCACAAATGCCGGTAATGAATCCGCGCCTTTCTTGTCCGTCACGCGCAGCTTGAATCGGTAGGTTCTCGGCTCTGACACGGTTGGGGCGAGGAAGGATGCCTCGGCGTTGTTCGCGTCGAGCAGCGACACTTTGCTGCCGCGCAGTTGGCTCCAGGTATAGTAGAGGGCTTCGCCTTCGGGGTCGCGGCTTTTCAGTCCGCTCAATTTCACCTTTGATCCGGCCTTCACAGTTCTGTTCGTCCCCGCGTCGGCGATGGGAGGTTCGTTTGGTTCGTCGTTGACGTTCACATCCACATCAAGTTGTGCCTGCTTGCCACGGTTACTCACGGTCAGCACTGTCTTGCCGTTGCCCACGATCTGTAGGAGTCCACCGGCCAAGACTTTAATGACCTTCTGGCTTGAAGACTCGTAGGTGGTTCCGGTCTCCGGAGCACTGATCCGGCGGACGATGCCGTCGGCGAACTCACCGACCACCGGCAACTCGAAAATTTTCCCCAGGGAATCCACGTGGCCAAAGGCGGATGATTGTCCGGCTCGCCCGAGCTGGAGCGGTTTGTCGGTGGCAAAGTCGATTGTGGTCAGGGCGGCCTTGGGTTCAACCTCTACCGTCAC
>JABMDE010000015.1:15980-23059 GCA_015904055.1 Nitrospira sp.
GCTTCTTTGGCATGGTCGACGGCGAGCGTGGACTCCTTCTCACGGTAAAAAGCATCGATTTCAGCCGAGATCGAAAAATTGCCGCCGAGGACGCCGGGAAACCGATTTGACGAGGTCTCGTGCCGGTCCTTGCCGCGTTGTGCCGGATAGAGATACGGCTGCGCAACGAGATCTCGATCGTTTGCTACAGTGCGGAGTATCAGTCTGTTGGCATCGAGTATGAGTATGTTGGCTTTTTTGCCGGTCAGTTCGCACACGATTGTGTGTATGCCTGCTTTGCAGGCACAGTGAATTTCCACAATGCGGTCGTTCGGTACCTGGCTGATACCCTCGATTCTGGCCCCTTGGAAATAGGCCCGCAGGAACTGACAAAACGCCGGGGGGGTCGGTGGGTTTTGGAGCGGGTGGTTGGTCAGATGTAAGCGGGAGGTGTCCGGCCTGGAGGAAATCAGCAGGCGATGGGTCTGTCCTGGCATGCGAATGTCCACCATGAGGGTATCGGGGGCGGGTTGTTGAATTTTTTGAATCCAGCCTCCCTGTAGCATCGGCGCGATTTCCATCACGACCTGTTCGATTTCCTGCCTGTTTAGCGCCATTGGTCATGCCTCTCCCCTAATAACCTTTTTGGTAAAGAGGGGATCATGTTGAACCAATTTTGTCCCATAGGGTCATTCCAGTCCCAATTTTTGTCAGTTTATCGGTCTTTTAGGCCGGCACTCTACGATTCCCCGCATAAACGCGCAAGAGTGTAAGGAGAGCACCTGGCATCCTGATTGCTTCTCTTGAGATACCTATGGGCATCGCAGAATGAACAAAGTGGGGTGCCAACTGTTGCCAGGAGGACTTTCATGAACTGTTCGAGATGTCAGGGTCTTATGGTTCCAGACAATCTGATCGATATGCGTGAGAGCTACTTGCCGATGTGGATGCGGGGGTTGCGATGTGTTGCCTGCGGCAACGTCGTCGATCCGCTCATTGCGCACAATCGGATGCGCCAACAGTTGAATACTGAGGAAACGCTCAAGCCAGGTGTGCATATGCCGGCACTCCATCCTCACGCCAAAGCGGCCTAGCAGGCTGTTGATAAAGGCTGCCAGCGGCGTTCCCTGCCTTCGCCGGAGCGTGTATAGGTTCAACGTACTGAAGCGTACGCCGCCTCGTCTCTTCGCTCGCTGCGGCCGTGCTGGACCGCCTGATGGAAATTCACACGTCTTCTAGACGATGGTGGTTTTGGTCTCGCCATATAGTGCCTCATCAGGCTGCTAGCAGGCGTGGTGAGGCGATGGCGCGGAGGATACTGGCGGCAAAGCCTGGTTCGTCGTCCGCGTCGTAATTTTCTTCGTCGCTCTTCCTTGCAGCCGTCTCTCCACTGCGCTACAGTCCTTCACGCCACCCATTGTTGAGTTATTCACGATGCCTCTCTTGGAGTTGCCGCTTCTCACTCGCCTGACCGATGAGTTTCGTCTTTCGATGCAGCGGTTGTTACAGGATCTCTGTCGGGAACTGCAGCGTGATTATTCGGATCTTTCCTCCCGGTATGACCTTCCAGTCGGATTGTTCCAGATCCTCAGCCGGTCGCTCACAATCGAAAGCTATTCCAACTGGAAGGTGGCCGGATGGATCGAATCGCTCAACGATCTCGTCTATTTTTTGGACATTCTCCAGCAATGGGAAGGAGAGCCGGACCGGGCCGAATTCACGCAGCAACTCTTTACGGAATGCCAGGAGAAGTTTTTTGAGAACAGTTACCTCCACGATCTGTTTCCTCTGGGCCGTTCTCGCGTGGCTGGTCTTGAGAAGCGGCTCACGAGTTTGTGCCGGCGTCTGGCGCGTGAGTTGACGCAGGAATCGATCCTGTTCGATCCGGTACGAACCGTGAAGTGGTGCAAGCAGCGCACAGGGTCGCAATGGGAAGCCCCGGCGCTATTCGATGCCAACTTCGAGCGGGCAGAAGCGGGGAATGGCCTCTCGGTCGGAATTGCCGGAGAGCGGCGTGAGGCTCCTGCCGAGGTACGCCGCTGTCTGAAACGAGCGTCCGGCCAGGCGAGGTTTTTGATCGGGACGAGTGGAGTTTCATTGTGCATCGGTCAAAACACATTTGAAATATGGACTGCATGGGGAGGGCAGGGGCAATGGAGCTGGCCATCTCAGGCGACAGAGGTGGCGCTGGAGATCGGACAGGGGGCAGTCATGATTGGTCCGACGTTAGTCTACGGAAAAGACCGGCAGCCTCGGGCGATTGCCCGAACAGCGCAGAGCCAGGTGGAACGGATCAGTTTGGCTTGGCAGATGATCCAAGCTGCCTGGCCTGAAGGGGCTGGAGTGTTGGCCTTGTTGACCTCGCGAATTGTCCCGCTCAAGGCGAAGGGTGTGGTGAGTTTCAGCTATCGCCATCGACCGGGATTGTCGTTCATCAACTGTTTCGATCGGGACAATCTGGACTTAATCGACGATTTGATCCATGAGAACAGCCACCACCACCTGAATCTCTTGCTGCGCAAATATGTGATGTATCACGGCGACCATCATCAGCAGATCTTCTATTCGCCCTGGCGGCGCAGTCTCCGTCCGCTCCGCGGGATGAATCTCTTGCTGCGCAAATATGTGATGTATCACGGCGACCATCATCAGCAGATCTTCTATTCGCCCTGGCGGCGCAGTCTCCGTCCGCTCCGCGGGATTCTCCACGCGACGTTTACGTTCACGATGGGCGCTATGTTGTTTGAGCGACTGTCGACGTGGGCATCAGGGCCTGGTGGACCGGCGCGATGGAAACGTGCAGGGCTTACTCTGCGCGATCTCCAGCGAGCTCGCTTTCGATGTCTGGAAGAAGTTGAGTCTGTCCGCTACGCACTCCAAGATCTGCACTATGCCGACCGCCATCTCGGCTGGCTCACCGGCTCGGGCCGCCGTATGGTCGGCCAACTGGCAGAGGCGATTGAGCAGATTGAACGCAGGATCGAGCTTCATCGTACAGCGGTGTCACTTTCCACGTTCGGCCCGGCCTTGCGGCGACACGTCGAGAAACTGAAGAAATCCCGCATGACCTACGGACCGATGCGATTGAGCGAAGTGTAGGCGTCAGTATCGCCAGTACATAGTGAGCGGATTGAGGCTGGATTATTCTGCAACCATGAAGGGTTACGTGCCTCCAGGTGTTTCTTCGTCAAGCGGGCATAGTCGGTGATGCCAGGGAGGCCAACTTTCAGCGGTCCGAACCGTTCACGGATCTATGGCTCCACCGTCACATTCACAAATGCCGGTAAGCTATCCGCCCCTTTCTTGTCCGTCACGCGCAGCTTGAATCGGTAGGTTCTCGGCTCTGACACGGTTGGGGCGAGGAAGGAGGCGTCGGCGTTGTTTGCGTCGAGCAGCGACACTTTGTTCCCGCGCAGTTGGCTCCAGGTATAGTACAGGGCTTCGCCTTCTGGGTCGCGGCTCTTCAGCCCGCTCAATTTCACTTTTGATCCGGCCTTCACGGTTTTGCTTATCCCCGCATCGGCGACCGGTGGTGCGTTGGGTTCATCGTTGACGTTCACATCCACATCAAGTTGTGCCTGCTTGCCACGGTTGGTCACAGTCAACACCGTCTTGCCGTTGCCTACGATCTGGAGGAGTCCGCCGGCCAAGACTTTAATGACGTTCGGGCTTGAAGACTCGTAGGTGGTTCCGGTCTCCGGAGCACTGATCCGGCGGACTATGCCGTCGGCGAACTCACCGACCACCGGCAACTCAAAAATTTTTCCCAGGGAATCCACGTGGCCAAAGGCGGAGGATTGTCCGGCCCGTCCGAGCTGGAGCGGCTTGTCGGTTGCAAAGTCGATTGTGGTCAGGGCAGCCTTGGGTTCAACCTGTACCATCACTTCGTCAAAGACGGAGCGTGTACCGAGACGTCCACGCGAGATGTCAGCGACGGCCAGAAGTCGCATGGGTCCGATGCCGTCCTTGGGGATCAACAGACGGCTGCCGAAGGGTGGGGTGTGTTCGGCTAGTCCGATCGAGGCAACGGGTGCAACGATGGAGCCGGTGGCGGTGGTGTCATCCTGTTCGACCAGCGCCTCATCCTGCCCGCCATACCAGTAGTAGCGGACTGTGACAATGCCATGATCTTTCCCCACATCCACACGGGCAGTGACGGTGCTTCCGGCAGCGAGGGCGGCTTCTTCTACCGGCTCGACGATCTTGAACGCATAGGCAGGAGCAGCTACGGCCATGCACGAGGCAACCAGAGCTAAGTACGCAGTTCGAATCTGCGAGATACGCGCGCCTCGGGGAGTCGGCGACGCGGGCTTCACGAGAGACGTGTCACGATCCCTGATCATCGCGTCAGATGGAACGGCACATCCATGAGGATCACCCGTTCCTTAAAGAGGAGCGCACCCTTGAGCATCAGGGCCCGTTGATTGTGCAGAATGTTTTGCCACCAGCGGGCCGGTAGAATTTCCGGGATCACGACGGTGACCCAGACGTCCGGCTCTTTTTCGAGAATTTCTTCGATGTACTCGAGCAGGGATCCCAGGACTGAACGATAGGGAGATGGCAGGGCGATGAGATTGATGCCGCCTCCCCATTGAGCCCATTGTATTTTGACTTTGGCGCTTTCTTCCGGGTCGAGGTCGATATACACGGCGCGAATCTCACCGGGGCGGCTTCTCGCGTAGTCCAGGGCGCGGACCACGGCGCGATTTACGCCGCTAACTGGAATGACCACGATATTGCGTCGAGGCAGCGGCGGCCGAGACCCTCTGCGGTCCAGAGTGATTTGTTCCGATACGGCTCGATAGTGAGAGCGAATGCCCTGGAACATGAGGATTAAGATTGCAACAAGCAGAAAGACGATCCATGCACCCTGCATGAACTTGGTGCTGGCGATAATGATGGTGGCGATGCCGGTTGTAACGGCGCCGATACTGTTGATAACCAGTTTCTTCCGCCAATGTTTCCCTTTTTTAGTCAGCCAGCGCTTGACCATGCCGGCTTGAGAAAGCGTGAATGAGACGAACACCCCGATGGCGTACAACGGGATCAACGCATGGGTGTCACCCTGAAAGATCACCAACAGGAGGCAGGCAAAAAATCCGAGGATGATAATGCCGTTTGAAAACACCAGGCGATCGCCGAATGTAGCCATCTGGTGCGGCATGAATCCATCCCGGGCCAGGATCGAGGCTAAATGCGGGAACCCGGCGAACGCGCTGTTGGCTGCCAGCACCAGCAGCGCCATGGTGGCGATCTGGATGGTGTAATAGACGACCCCGGTGCCGAACGTGAGGCGGGCCAGTTGCGACATGATAGTTTCGTCCACTTTGGGAAGAATGCCGTAGTGATAGGCCATCCAGCTGACGCCCATGAACAGTGATGCCAGGATGACAGACATCCAGATCATCGTGGTGGCGGCATTTTTCGATTCGGGGTGGCGAAACGCTTTCACTCCGTTGGAAATCACTTCCATGCCGGTTACGGCCGAGCAACCTGCGGCAAACGAACGAAGGATCAACAAAAGGGTAAGACTCTCTATTGCCTTGCCTGGTATTTCGGGATTTGTCGGGGAGGGAATCACACTGGGTGTAGAAAAGGAATGCAGCGTACCGACGGTGACCAGCAGTCCAAGCGCTCCGATGGCAAAGTAGGTCGGGATGGCGAAGAACGTTCCTGATTCTCGGACGCCACGGAGGTTGACGAGCACCATAAAGACAATGGCAATGAGTCCCAGTGCCTCCCGGTGTATGAAGAGGCTGGGGATGGCTGAGGTGAGGGCGGCAATTCCAGCAGCGACACTGACGGCGACGGTCAAGACATAGTCGATCATCAAGGCGGCTGCGGCGGCCACCAGGGCCGGCCTCTCGCCGAGATTCGTCTTTGCAACAATGTAGGCGCCGCCTCCCTCAGGATACTCATAAATGATCTGTCGATAGGAGATGGTGAGGACGAGCACGAGAAACAGAATGGCCAGACTGACGGGAATCGACCAAGCTATGGCTGCCGTGCCGGCAAGGGTGAGGACTAACAGAATTTCTTCGGTGCCGTAGGCGACAGAGGAGATTGCATTCGACGAAAATATCGGAAGCGCGATGGTTTTCGAGAGCCGTTCGTGCCGTGCTTGTGCTGTTTTTAGGGGATCGCCGACGAGCCACCGTTTCAGAATCATGGAAGGATTATGGCACAAACCGGCGGTGAGGGCGAACGGGAAGAGGACATTTTGATACTGGGGCGAAAGACTCAGGCTTGAGTTGTGCGAGCTTATAAAAACCGGTGCAATGTAGTCCTGTGTAGTACAGAGAGATATAGCCTCTGCTGAATGGGCAAGCCCAAAGGCCGGCCTCATCGATTCTGTAAAATGGGTCTTGCAATAATTTTTCGAAATGGATATAAAACCGATTCTTAGTATAAGGTGCGGGTAGGGCTTGTCTTGCTTGAGCGGCGAACAAGTAAATTGTCTGGCAGCACGGACATCCTGATGATTCTCCAGTATAAAAACTGATTGGGTTTTGCGAGTTTTTTTCAGTTTGCAATAAGAAGAATGACTGTCTCACATCAGCTATCGTGCAATGATTTGTTATTGATTGGATCGTTATGGAGGAGGCTGAACGTATGAGTGCTTCAACGAAACAGATATGTTCGGGTGCTTCAACGAAACAGATATGTTCGGGGCTGCTAGGATTTGCAGCGGGCCTGGCTTTGATCGGGGCAACACCCGCTCTCGCGGTGATGTCGCATGACGTGCATGCGGCACAGGACGCGAAAGCCGATGTCGCCCAACCGGTTCATGTGCAGGCTGGTCCGATGTTGCAGGACAAGATGGCTAAGGCGATCGAGCAAATCGAACGCCAGGTCCAATCAACGGGGCCGTTTCAGGGGGTCGGTGCGCATGCCATGCAGCAGGGGATCCTGCTCGTAGCCGAGGACCAGGATAAGGTAAAGGTGACGCAGGGTGCTCGCTGCCCCGCGCACGCACCGGTTCGGGCCTACGATATTACGGCGATCAACATCGAAATCACCGTGAATCGGTTCGGCGATTTTTATCCGGGCTACATGTATACGTTGACTGAACAGCTGAAGGGCGTTCGTGAGGAGGAAGA
>JABMDE010000015.1:23179-24801 GCA_015904055.1 Nitrospira sp.
GGCGTAGAAAAGGAGTGTAGCGTGCCGACGGTGACC
Source organism: Nitrospira sp. (assembly GCA_015904055.1). The sequence goes on from JABMDE010000015.1 coordinate 23,216, forward strand.
AGCAGCCCAAGCGCGCCGATGGCAAAATAGGTCGGGATGGCGAAGAACGTTCCGGACTCTCGGACGCCGCGGAGGTTGACGAGCACCATAAAGACAATGGCGATCAGTCCCAGCGCCTCCCGATGTACGAAGAGGCTGGGGATGGCTGAGGTGAGGGCGGCTATTCCGGCCGCGACGCTGACGGCGACGGTTAAGACGTAGTCGATCATCAACGCTGCGGCGGCTACCAGAGCCGGCTTCTCGCCAAGATTCGTCCGCGCGACGATATAGGCGCCGCCTCCCTCGGGGTATTCATAGATAATCTGGCGATAGGAAATTGTGAGGACCAGCACAAGAAAGAGAATGGCCAGACTGACCGGAATCGACCAGGCCACGGCTGCCGTGCCGGCGAGGGCGAGCACCAACAGGATTTCTTCAGTTCCGTATGCGACCGAGGAGATCGCGTTCGACGAAAAAATCGGAAGCGCGATGGTTTTCGAGAGTCGTTCGTGCCGTGCTTGTGCCGTCTTCAGTGGATCGCCGACGAGCCAACGTTTCAGAATCATGGAAGGATTATGGCATAAACCGGCGGTGAGGGCGAACGGGAAGAGGACATTATGACACTGGGGCGAAAGACTCAGGCTCGTGTTGCGCGAGCCTGTAAAAACCGGTGTGCTGCGGGTACTGTGTGTCGAGCGGGCGAGGTCCTCTACGAAAGGGATAAGGGGCTGCAGGTTGTTCTCGGCGGTTGTGGAAAAATGGGTCTTGCAATAATTTTTCGAAATGGATATATAACCGATTCTTAGTATAAGGTGCGGGTAGGGCTTGTCTTGCTTGAGCGGTGACCAAGGACATTGTCTGGCAGCACGGACATCCTGATGAGTCTCCCCAAAATAGAACATTGGGTTTTACCAGGCCATCCAACTTGCAATAGTTAAGAAGACAATAAGAAGAACGACTGTCTCGTAGTACATCAGTATATCGCGCAATGATTTGTTGTTGATTGGATTGTTATGGAGGAGGCTGGACGTATGGGTGCTTCAACAAAACAGATATGTTCGGGGCTGCTAGGATTTGCGGCGGGCCTGGCCTTGATCGGGGCGACGCCCGCTCTCGCGGTAATGTCGCACGACGCGCATGCGGCGCAGGACGCGAAAACCGATGTCGCCCAACCGGTTCATGTGCAAGCAGGTCCGATCCTGCAGGATAAGATGTCGAAGGCGATCGAGCAAATCGAACGCCAGGTTCAATCAACAGGGCCGTTCCAGGGGGCTGGTGCGCATGCCATGCAGCAGGGGATCCTGCTCGTAGCCGAGGATCCGGATAAAGTGAAAGTGACGCAGGGTGCTCGCTGCCCCGCGCATGCACCGGTTCGGGCCTACGATATTACGACGATCAACATCGAAATCACCGTGAATCGGTTCGGCGATTTCTATCCTGGCTACATGTATGCGTTGACCGAACAGCTGAAGGGAGTTCGTGAGGAAGAAGAGAAGAACAAGGCAGCACGGGAGAGCGAGGATGTGACCTTCGCCGGTGGTGCCGTATCGAACGGTTTGCAGGGCGACCTGATTCAGCCATTGGTCATTCGCGCGAATCAGGGAGAC
>JABMDE010000150.1 GCA_015904055.1 Nitrospira sp.
GACCAAGTACGACGCAGCGCGGTGAGTGTTGCGAGTAATCTTGCCGAAGGAGACGAACGCGATACCGACAAGGAATCGGTCAGGTATTTTTTCATTGCCAAAGGTTCAGTCGCTGAATTACGCACACAACTTCAGATCGCGCATGAATCAGGCTACCTCAACGGAACCATGTATGAAACACTCGAAAAAGAATACTCTACTCTGGGCAAAAGGATCGGCAAACTCATCCAGGCGAGACGCACGTCCCCTCGCCTCTAGCCCCTCGCCTCTGGCCTATCCATGAGTCTCGAAACTATTTGGATCGCCATCGGCTTCCTTGGCCAAGGCCTCTTTTTCGGCCGCTGGGTGGTCCAATGGATTGCCTCTGAAAAGAAGTCTGCGAGCGAGGTCCCCGTGTCGTTTTGGTATATGAGCCTGATCGGCGGACTCATTACGCTGGCCTATGCAATCTATCGCAAAGATCCGGTCTTCATCGCCGGACAAAGCGTCGGCTCGGTCGTGTACGTTCGCAACCTGATGCTCATCCGCCGCGCAGACCACTCCAAGGGTCAGGCCGACCCGCCGGCTCAACAGACATGATCGCTCGACGAAGCACCCGTTTCCACATGCTCCATCTCGTCTGTCACCGAAGGCCCTCCCGTGCGTGACGACCGCCAGCCCAACCAGTTAACGACGATCGCGATTCTCCTTGCCCTCTCGATCCTGCTCTTCTTTCTGGGCCTTGGCGGTATGGGTCTCACCGACCGCGATGAAGGGCGGAATGCCGAAGCCGGCCGCGAGATGTTTGCCTCCGGAGACCTCGTCACTCCCACGTTCAATGGTGACCTGCGCGTCACCAAACCGGTGTTCGTGTATTGGTTAATGACTCTGTCGTATCACGTCTTTGGGGTAAACGAATTCGCGGCGCGCGCCCCGTCGGCCCTGTTCGGCGTGGCACTGATCCTCATGCAGTATCTGTTTCTCACCCGGCTGAGAGGCCAGACCGCCGGCCTCGTCGGTGCGCTCATGCTGCTGTTGAATATCGAAATGCTCGCGCTGGGGCGCATGGCCATCACCGACAGCGTCCTGATTTTTTTCACCACGTTGTCCCTCTATGGATTCTGGCTGGGCCTCCATGAGCCGGGCACGGGACGGCATTGGATTTGGGGCTTCTATGTCGGCATGGCCCTCGCCACCTTGACGAAAGGGCCGGTCGGATTTCTAGTTCCCCTACTTGCCGCCGCACTCTATCTGACGGCGGCGCGGCGCTGGACGATCTTCTGGCAGCGCGGCTTTCCCATCGCCGGGACTGTGGTACTGCTGCTGCTCGCCGGTCCATGGTATGCCGCCATGTTCATTATCCATGGTGATGCATACGGCTCGCAGGCAAAAGTCCACACCATAGGGCGATTCCTCGCCCCGATGGAGGGTCACGGAGTCGGCTTCTGGTTTTATATTCCTGTGCTGCTGCTGGGGTTTTTCCCCTGGAGCCTGATGCTCCCCGCTGCGTTCTCTCACACCTACAACAGTTGGAAGGAGCAGCGTCATCTCGCACGCGCCGGCATAGTGCCGGCGGACTCGCACGACGACTCAGGATCAGGTAAGGAGTTGGAATGGTTTGCGGCTCTGTGGTTGGTCGGCACCTTCATGTTTTTCACCGTGTCGTCGACAAGACTACCGCACTATATCGGGCCGCTGTTTCCAGCCGCGTCGGTATTGGCAGCGTTGTATTGGTCGCGGGCACTGAAGGACCCTTCGACCCCAGGCATTCGCGGCTCGATCCATGCCGTAACAGGTGTCGGCTATCTCTTGGCCATAGGATGTGCCTCTTTGCCGTGGCTCTATGGCAAGTTCGCAGGAAAACTCGTCAAGGAGTTTCCCACAGCCGTCCTATTCGACCTGGGTATCGGCCCCTATCTGGCTGCAGCGGTACTCTTGATCGGGATGGGATTGGTCAGCTATTTCGGACTCAATGAAGCAAGACCCGACGCAGCCTTTGGTGTGGCAGGCGGTGTAGTCGCAACGGTGTTTCTCCTTGCCGTCCTCACCGTCATCCCCGGCCTCAATCGATATGCGATCGCGCCTCCGCAAGAATTGGCCTACGCAGCGGGATTAAATCTCGGCCCGGATGATCAATTGATCGCATTCGGCACACTACGACCGTCCATGGCCTTCTATTCGAGACGGAAGGTACTGTTCATACCGCCCAATGAATCCAAGCGGCTGCAGGCTGCATTGGCATATCCCGGCCGTACGATGATTCTCCTCCCGGAAACGATGCAGGAGGCCTTGCCGAAAGAGGCGGCCGCCTATCAACCGATCCTCAAGCGATACGGCTATATCCTCCTCGCTTCCCAACCGATGGTGGCGATACCTGAGACTGTATCGCCGACACAGCCACCGCTCCCCAAGTCTCCCGGCCATTAGCCTGCATGACTCAGTGATCCGTAGCGCTGTTCGTTCGTCACTCGTGAAGTGGCGTCACGAGCAGCGATCGAATGATTATCAGAACGGCAAGACGTCCCGCCCGCCATAGAGGATCAACAGGGCGAGGAGGACCGTGCCAAGGAAAGCACCTTCCTTCATCACCAACCAGGTGCGGGTATGGTGCGGTTCCTCTTCCGTTGCCACCGTCATGTTGAACGCAATCGCCACGCACGCAAATCCCACTGCTGCCACCA
>JABMDE010000151.1 GCA_015904055.1 Nitrospira sp.
GCCGCGCACATGGCGATCGAATGATTTTTCAACCCCATATTGGCCGACGATGCTGCCTTGATGCAGACCTGAAAATTCCGGCTTCTCCAATTGATCGGGCGAAATTTCCCCGACATATCCCAACAGATGAGCCGCCGTCACGCCGCCCGGATAGTTGCGTTGCGATTCAACCTCCACCATAACACCCGGAAGATCCAGGCGGTGAGATTCCACCAGCATCGCGTCCCGGAGCGTCATCCGATCCTTGATCTTACGCGGCAAGAGTTTGCCGCCCTTTCCCCCCAGCTTTTTACGGATAAGCGCCGGGTCCAGGCCAAGCAGATCGGCCAACTGTTCAACCAACACCTCGCGATCCTTCACATCTTCCAACGTGACATAGAGGCTGAAACTCGGCACATTGTTCGCCAAGAGCACCCCATGCCGGTCATAGATCAACCCGCGAGCCGGCTCGAGCAACACTTGCCTGGTACGATTGTTTTCAGACAGGTCCCGGTAGTACGGCCCCTCCCGGATTTGCAAATGCCACAGCCGAAGGCCGAGCAGCGCAACGACCAGAAAAAGGCCAACCCGAAGAATCAGGAGGCGGCGATTGAAATCGCCGAATTCGGTTTCTGCCGCATGCCCCAACGCCATAACGATACGCCTATGTCCGGTATTCCGAAACCCACCGCTGGATATTCAATCGACTCCACACCAGCCAATAGAGCGCGCCACCTACCATGGCATCGATCACGGCCTGCGGCACGACGACAGTCCTCACCGCCCACCACCAATCTTGTTGATCGCTGAGATTGAGCAACGCCGCCGTGAGGAGGCCGGATACGCACGAGGCCGCGAGAATCCCCAACAGGAGAACCGCCGGCGCCAGATACACCACATGGCGACCGGCGAGACCGGCGATATACCCAACAGCCCCCTTCGTGATCATGCTGGTCGCAAGATCGGCGGCGGAAAACAGGCTCATGATCCATCCCAGGACAAGCCCCAGCAACAGCCCTTTGAGTTCTCCCTCGAACAGACCGACCAGACACACCACAATCAATCCGATGTCCGGCATCACCCCCCACACCGTGGCATGGGGTAAGAGAATGGCCTGGACCGCCACCAATCCCACAATCAACGTCACCCACGCCGCTGCTTTCATGATTTCGGCTTCACCTTCGGTGCGTCGAGACGCTCCCCTTCCGACGGAACATTCGGCGACTGGATGACCAAGACTTCTTCAACCCGTCCGACATCGACATCCGGAGTCAGCTCAGCAGACTGGAACAAGGCTCCTTCATCTTTATCGATTCTTGTGATCGTCCCGATAGCCAGGCCGCGGGGAAACCCGCCCACCAGTCCGGAGGTCACCACCTGATCGCCGGGCCGCGCATTCGACAACAGAGGAATATATTTCAACCGGGCTAACCCCTGGGTCGTCCCTTCGACGATTCCTTCGTCTCTCGTTCGCTGGATCAATCCGGCGATTGCGTTATTCGGATCCGTCACCAACAGCACCACCGACGTCGCGGCCGTAGTCTTGACGATACGACCAACAACCCCCGCCTGCGTCACCACGCCCATATCCGGTTTGAATCCATCCGACTGGCCCTTATTCAGAAGGATCGTACGATACCAGTTTCCGGTATCGCGGCCGATTACTTGCGCCGCCACCATCGAAATATTGGCTTGGTTTTTGAACTCCAATAACGCCGTCAACCGTTCCGTTGCCGCCGCCGACTCGCGTAGCTGATCATTCTGCCCCTTCAGATGATCCAATTCCTTGCGCAGTTTCTGGTTTTCTTCCGCCACCCCGCGCAACGCGATGAACCCGTCCCAAAGCTCGGCAGTGCCCTCTTGAACACCCGCCACAGCCCGAAGAGGCCAGCTCAACACCCATCCGACCGGGCTTCCAACCTGTTGGAACAAGCCTTGAAGTTGACTAGGCAACAGCAAAAAGCCGAGCAGAAAAACGGCGGCCAGAACGAGGGCGATACGCCCCGTATTATAGGGTAGGCGAAAATTGACCATCCGCATGAGGGATGGAACCTTTACCGGAGGTTGTTGGCTTGTGACATGACCGATACTTTCCGGAGCAGATCCAGTTCATCCAATATCTTTCCCACTCCCAATACAACGGAAGTGAGCGGATCGTCCACCGTAATGATCGGCAAGTTCGTTTCTTCCCGGAACCGCGTATCCATCCCTTTGAGGAGAGACCCCCCGCCGGTCAACACGATTCCACGGTCGATGATATCCCCTGCCAATTCGGGCGGAGTATTTTCCAATGCGATCTTGATCGCATTCACGATCGTCCCGATCGGTTCCTGCAAGGCTTCGCGGATTTCGGCGTCATCGATGACCAGCGTACGCGGGATGCCCGAAATTAAATCGCGGCCCTTGATCATCATCGACTTCCGCTCTTCGAACGGATAGGCGGAGCCGATTTCAAACTTGATCCGTTCCGCCATATGCTCGCCGATGAGCAAGTTA
>JABMDE010000152.1 GCA_015904055.1 Nitrospira sp.
TGAGGGGGCGAAACCGAAAAACTGGGTGGCGGAGTTCAAGCACCGGCGCATCACGGTTACCCGCGACCTGTGCCGGAAAGAAGCCGCCGCCGTGCTTCACGCATATAAAAATGGCGGCGGCGCCATCTACGGCGCCCGCAAGAAATCATAACGGCGTAACCACAGCAGTCTGAGTTCTAACCCAACAGCTGTACAAACACCTCGGCTTGCCGTTCGCTCAGTGGCGCGGTGGCGCCAGGATTGCGAACCAACAGCCGCACGCGCGGGTGAGTCCGCTGATGTTTCGCACATTCAACCAGCTCGACATTCGCCAGTCTGGTTCCCGCCTTGGACGGCATCGGCTCCACATCCCACAGAGACATCAGCACGGCGCTCAGATGCTGCAACCTCGTCAACAACACGGTGACAGCGCCTGACAGAGCCTTTACGTCCAACCAGATGACCTCGGGCCGTCCGTTCTTCCCGCTTTGCAAATCGGCACGGGGGATAGAGATATGCAGCACAACGGGATCGCAATAGTCGGCCAGCTGCTTCGCCTTCTGTTGTATGCGCGCCAGAATCCGGTGGAGCAGGATCACACCGCGATCCTCTTCTTCTCCCTGCTCCTCATCTCGCTCAATTCCTCGCAGCGGCATCCGTCGGCGCGCCGCCGATCCCACCATCGCCGTCACTTCAACGAGAAATCGCTCTCGGCCCAGATGGCATTCCAGATCGGCCGTACGCATCTGCGATTCAGGCAGAAATGTCACGAGGACTCGGGCACGAATCAGCTGCGTGGCCAACTCCAGCTCAGCCAACGCCGATTCTTGCACGCCGGGATCTGAATGGGTGAGACGATGCAGGAGCCGGCCGAGCCGAAGATGGCTCGACTGATCGGCACAGTGCCGATGAAGCTGTTCCCATCGATCTTCAACGTCGGCAGAAAGACCTTCTCGTGGGGTGCGTTTCCAGGAGAGGGCCGGCACGCCATATCCATCCCGGAAAGAGGAATAGACCTTCACAGAACGTCGCGAGCGCCATCGGGCCATCCGACACTCCGTTACGCCGACGCCGCCTCATCCTCGTCGTTCGATGATTGCCGCAAGAGATCCGGCTGCTGCTTGGCGATCTCCTCGTACACTTCATCCAGCCAGCGGCCGGCACAGCCCAGCACCTCACGGACCAGCGCTTCCGGCTGCCCGGTTCGCTTGATCGTCCATTGCGACACGTACTCCAGCAACGTCTCGCGCTCGAATTGTCTGGTCGATTGTGTCCCCATCGCGGCCAGCTCACCCAATCCTGTTTCCAAGATCTCGGCGACCGTATCCCGTGCATACGAGGTGCTGGCCGTCACATACTGAACCACACGATTAAGTTCTTGCTCCGTCATCGTCACTCCCACACGACGTCCAAATGACGCGGGATTTTTACATCCCGCTCGAACTCTGTCAATGTGCGGCAGGATCGCTATCCGCCCTGCATTTTTCTCCTCGCCATACCGCACGCAATGGTATGATCGGTCCGGCTCGACCGCCTATTACCGTTCGAAGGAGAATCGTATGGCACCACAACTCCCTGTACGACAGGCCTCACCATCCAAACGCGCCGCGCGCCCCTCCTATCCCGATCGTTGGGACCTGACGCATCTCGTCAACAGTCCACCGAAAGAGATCGACGCCGTCCTATCGCAACTTGAGACCGTGGTTGCGCACATCGAAGCGGCCCGTCCGACATTGGCGCCATCGATCACCAGTCACAATTTCCTGACCCTGCTGACACTCAGCGAGACATTTGCGCAGGGCTCATCCAAGCTGGGAGCCTATGCCTACCTCCGGTTCTCCGAGAATACCAAGGACGCCGAGGCCCGTTCGCTCAAGGCCCGCGTGGAAGAACGTCTGACGGCCCTCAGCAATCGCCTGCTTTTTTTCGACCTCTGGTGGCAGAGCGTCGATAGCGCCAATGCCGCGCGGCTGATGGCCGATGCGGGAGACTTCCGTTATCACCTGGAAACGATCCGGCGGTTCAAACCGCATACACTGTCCGAACCGGAAGAAAAGATCGTCCACCTCAAAAACGTCACGGGCCGCAGCGCAGTGCATACCTTCTACGATGTGGTCACAAACGGGTTGACCTTCACGCTGACAGTTGGAGGCAAGAAGACGTCGGTCAATCGCGAAGGGCTGATGGCGTATGTGCGGAGCCAGAAAGCCTCGGTGCGTCAAGCCGCCTATCAAGAACTCTATCGTGTCTTTTCAACACAACAAGACCTGCTGGGAGAAATCTACAAGACGCTCGTGAATGACTGGAAATCAGAAAACCTCGGTCTCCGCCGTTTTGCCTCTCCCATCGCGACCCGCAATCTGAACAACGATGTGCCCGATCAGGCCGTCGATGTGCTGTTGGCATCCTGCGCAAAGAATGCCGATATCTTTCATGCCTATTTTTCGCTGAAGGCAAAAATCTGCAAGATCAAACCGATGAACCGGTATCACATCTAC
>JABMDE010000153.1 GCA_015904055.1 Nitrospira sp.
GCCCGTTTCGGCCCCTTGATATCCATGGTGCGGGAGGGATGGCTGAGTTGAATGTGCATGGTCGCATCATATGCTTCCAGGAGATCGTTGGGCAAGGGCCGGTGGCTGGTGAGGGGTAAGGGGATAAGGGACAGAGGCAAACAAGGTAGCGTGATAAGAGTTTCTGGTTTTGAGTTTCGAGTCTCACGTTGTGAGAGCGGTTCGGCGGCTCGAAACCTGGAACTCGTAAGCAGAAACGTCCGAGCTGTGAGAGACGAACGACGGTTCCTACGGTCAGCGAGAAAGCGTGAGCTGTGCTCGGGCGTAGGTTAGTCCCTCTTCCAGGGTTGAGAACAACCCATCCAATTGAGCTTCGTAACAGTCGTCAAGCAGCCGGCCCACCTCAGGGCCTGGCGGCATACCCAACTCCAGTAAGTGTCGGCCCATGATCATTGGGGCGGGGGCCTGGGTCTCGACGTGTATTGTGCGCGCACGGTCCAGGAGCCATTCACCCGCGGGAAAGCCGTCGAACGGCTTTGGCGGACGCCCTGCGTGATCGGCCCGCGCCACACGCACGAGACAGTCGATACGTCGCACCTGTCTCGCCAGGCGGCGCACGGCGCTGTCGGAGGCTCGCGCGTCGTACAGCGCACGGGGTCTGAGGTGGCATTGTACGAGCGGAGTCACCTCGCCGATGAGATCCTCCTGGTTCGTCAGCCGTTCGAGAAAGCGTCTGGTCGGTGCCTCTCCTTCTTGTTCATGCCCGCGCGACGTAATCCGTCCATTGTCGGCTCTGGTCGTCAAGGGTTTGCCGAAGTCATGACAGAGGATGGCGAGTCCGACGAGGAGATCCTCTTCCAGTCGGCCGATCCGTTCCCCGGCGAACCAGTCCAGACAGTGCAGCGTATGGATCCAGACGTCGCCTTCCGGGTGCCAAAGGGGATCTTGCTCGCAGCCTTGGAGCGCCGCGAGTTCAGGATAGAAACGGAGCCAGCCGGTATTGCGCAAGAAGGTGAGCCCCAGTGACGGCTTGATCCCTTGAACCAGGAGCTTCTTCCACTCCTCCCACAGCCGTTCGTTCGGCTGTCCATCTTGAGACAATGTCGTGCATAGTTCGACCGTCTCCGGCGCAGGAGTCAGCTCGAATCGTGCGGCTAGTTGCATGCCGCGCAAGACGCGCACGGGGTCTTCGGTAAAGCGATCTGATGCGTGGCGCAGCACATGGGCGGCCAGGTCGGCTCGGCCGTTGAATGGATCGCGGAGTTCCAGGGTATCGGGGTCCCAGGCCATCGCATTAATGGTGAAATCGCGGCGGGCCAGTGCTTCGTCGATGTCCATGTCGGGATCCGCCTGTCGGAGCAAGCCTGATACGGACCCATGGTCTGCGAGGAGGCGGGAGGGAATAGAAATATCGACGGACGTGCCTGCGAGCTTGAAGACGCCAAAGGCCTTTCCGACGAACTGAACGGAAAATTGTTCTTCCAGCAGCGCATGGAGGCGTCCCGGAGGAATTCCGAATACTTCGAGGTCCAAATCGCGTGGCTGACGGCCTAGTGCGAGATCGCGGACCGATCCGCCCACCACCCATGTCCGTCCACCGGCCCGGCGGATGAGCTGTTCAATCTGCCGGAGCGTTCCAGCCAGCGCGTGGTCTTCGATGCGAAAACGGACAGGCATCAGATCTCCGCATCACGAAGGGACTTCGCCGATTCTTCCGGCGAGACCGGGTTGATGTAGAAGCCGGTGCCCCATTCGAATCCGGCAACCTGGGTGAGCTTGGGAATGATTTCCAGGTGCCAGTGGTAAAACTCGCCGGTCCGTTCGTGCAGCGGCGAGCTGTGCAGCATAAAATTGTATGCGGGGCGGGCAAGTACTTTGTCCATGCGCCGGAGACATTCGGACAGGATCGGCGCGAGGCATTCGAACTGGGACTTCTGGCTTTCCTCGAAATAGCCGGCGTGGCGTTTGGGTAGGATCCACATTTCGAAGGGAAACCGCGGCGCATAGGGGGTGACACAGGCGAATTCCTGATTTTCGGCTACGACGCGGTCGCCGTCGCTGAGATCTTGCCGGAGGATGTCACAATAAATGCACCGCTCCTTCTGTTCGAAGTGGGCCCTGCAGCCGTCAATTTCTTCCAGGACGCTGGTCGGCACGATTGGGAGCGCGATCAATTGCGAATGGCTGTGTTCCAATGTGGCGCCGGCTGAGGGGCCGTGGTTTTTGAAGATGAGGATATAGCGGAGGCGCAGATCTTTTTTTAGGTCAAGGATGCGGTCTCGATACGTCCACAGCACGTCTTCGATCTTTTTGGCCGGCAAATCCGCGAGGCTGTCCTTGTGCTCCGGTGATTCGATGATAACCTCGTGCGCACCCACGCCGTTCATTCGGTCGTACAGCCCGACGCCTTCCCGTCCGATATCGCCCTCCACTTGAAGAGCGGGAAACTTATTCGGTACCACACGCACGGTCCAGCCGGGCGAGTTGGGTTCGGCTGGCTGTGGCCGGTACGCCATGATTTCTTTCGGCGTTAGCCGCTCCTGTCCAGGACAAAACGGACAGAGCATCGAGGACACCGGCTTGGCCGGCAGTAACGGGACAAAGTCATGCGGGCGGCCGCTCCGATCGGTGGAAATAATCACCCAACGGCCTACGATGGGATCGCGTCGCAAATCAGGCATGTTCCCCTCCGTGAAACGTGAGATGTGAAACGTGAAACGCTTGGTAGG
>JABMDE010000154.1 GCA_015904055.1 Nitrospira sp.
ACGCCCGAGTGGAATTCAGGCTGGTCAGATGCCGGATGGAGGTGAGTGTTCAAGAGGCTGAGATGAGTACGTGAGGAGTAGGTGTCGGATCGATAGCAAGACATTCAGCGGAAGGTGATTTCTCATGCGGAACCGAGTATCCTTCCCCGGCAAAATTGGTAATGAGCCGAAGAAGCTATGGCCCTTCATTCTGATTTCCCCGCCTCGCCCTACGCTCCGCTGATTCCAGAGCAACGCTGGTTTCCGGCTGACGAAGTGCTCCGCGACACGGCCTATGAAAAGCTGCTCCCGCCACTTGTCGCCAAAGTGCGCGAGGAAGTCTTTGCCTGGCGAACCAAAGGATATGCCGGGGCGTCTGCCACTTCGGCAGCGTTGCTCCGACACTGGTTCGAGAGCGAACATCTCATTGAAAACGCTGACGGTTCGCTCTCTCCATTTCGTTATTATTTTGCCCAACGTGAAGCGGTGGAGACTGTTATCTGGTTGTTTGAGGTTCGTCGCGCCCGCGAGAAATATGACCTGCTTCGCTTCGATGCGTCCGGCGCGGTCTCATCCGGCATGTTTGATGAAGACTGGCCGCGTTACGTGTTGAAAATGGCGACCGGCGCCGGGAAAACGAAAGTCCTCTCGCTACTCATCGCCTGGAGCTTCTTCCATAAAACCTACGAGACGGACTCCGCGCTGTCGCGCAACTTCCTGGTCATCGCGCCGAATATCATCGTGCTCGACCGCCTGCGGGCGGACTTCGACGGCCTCAAAATATTTTTCAACGATCCGATCCTGCCGGCAAACGGCTACGAGGGCCGAAACTGGCGGGACGATTTACAGCTCACTCTGCATATCCAGGATGACGTGCGTGTCGTCCGCGACACCGGAAATCTGTTCCTGACCAACATCCACCGCGTTTTTCTCGGTGACGTGGCCGATCCCTCGTTGGAGGACGACGACTTGCGTGAATACTTTCTGTCGCCTTTTGGCCCAAAGCCTGTCGGCAAAACCACCGAAAGCCAAACCGACCTTGGTGAGATCGTCCGCGAGGTTGAGGAACTGGCGGTTTTTAACGACGAGGCGCACCATATTCATGACCCGAAGATGGCCTGGTTCAAATCCATTCAGGACATCCATCACAAGATGCTCCAAAAAGATCGCCGCCTGGCCTTGCAAGTGGATGTGACTGCCACGCCACGCCATAACAACGGAGCCATCTTCGTGCAGACGGTGTCCGACTACCCGCTCGTCGAAGCTATTCACCAGAACGTCGTCAAACATCCTGTGTTGCCCGACGCGGCCAGCCGCGCCAAACTTCATGATCGCAAGAGCGCCCTCTTCACGGAAAAGTATGCCGACTACCTGGCGCTGGGAATCGAAGAATGGAAAAAGAGTGCCGCTGAACACCAGCCTCTCGACAAGAAAGCCGTGCTCTTTGTCATGGTGGACGACACCCGTAACTGCGACGATGTGGGAGCCTATCTGGAAAAGATCTGCCCCGAATTGCAAGGCGGGGTATTGGTCATCCACACCAAGAACAATGGCGAAATATCCGAAGCCGCCTCGGGAAAAAAGAAGGAAGAACTGGAGCTCCTCCGTAAACAGTCCAACGAAATCGACTCGTGGAAATCGCCTTGCAAGGCTATCGTCTCCGTCCTCATGCTCAAGGAAGGCTGGGACGTGCGGAACGTCACGGTGATCGTCGGGCTGCGGGAATACAGCGCGGAGAGTAAAATCCTTCCTGAGCAAACTCTCGGCCGCGGCCTGCGCCGGATGTATTTCGGCACGGATACGAAGGAGACCGTCTCTGTCATGGGGACTCCCGCATTCATGGAGTTCGTCGAATCTATCCAGACCGAGGGCGTCAGCTTTGAGCGCGTTCCGATGGGCGGCGGCACGACACGTCAGGACTCGCTCATTGTCGAAGTGGATACCGAGAATCCCGACAAGAATCTCGATGACTTGGATATCCCACTTCCCAAGCTGACTCGCCGATTCCAGCGCGACTTCAAAGACCTTGATGCGCTGAATCCGGCGGTCTTAGGCAACAAGCGGCTGACTCTGAAACCGTTCACGGCGGAGGAGACGAGAGAAATCGTCTTCAAAACGATGCTCGACTCCGAGATCCACCACACCATCCAGCTCGACGGCTCCGGGCCTGCCGACTTCCGCTCCGTCGTCGCGTTCTTTGCGCGCCAATTGCTCAAAGACCTGCGCCTGGTCGGCGGCTATGATGTGCTCTATGGGAAGGTGAAAACCTTCATGCGCGAACATCTGTTCGCGTCATCACCGGTGAACCTCGAAGATCCGGTCGTCCTCCGTAATCTCTCCGAGCCGGAAGTCGGCAAAGTCCTGTACGATGCCTTCAAGACCGCCATCAATGCGCTGACCATACAAGATACCGGCACCACGCACATCGAAGCCAGGATTCGATTGAAAGAAATGCGCCCCTTCCGTACCGAGCATCGCCCGTTCCTTGCGGCGAAGAAATCCATTTTTACCAAAACCGTCGGGGAAGCGCAGTCCGGTGGCTTCGAGCTATCATTCGCCGCCTTTCTGGAATCCACGAAAGACGTGGCGGCGTTCGCCAAGAACTACCTGGCGGTGGGTTTCAAGCTCGACTATGTGAAAGCCGACGGCGACCTCTCCACCTATACGCCAGATTTCATCGTGCGCATGACCGATGGCACAGTCTGGATTGTCGAGACTAAGGGACGGGAAGAGTTGGATCTGCCGCAGAAAATGGCGCGGCTCAAGCTGTGGTGTGCTGATGCCACCGCCGCCGAGGACAGCGGCCAACGTTATGATTTCGTCTTCGTGGACCAAGCCGGATTCGAGAAGCACCTGCCGGGTACCTTCGCTGCACTGGTATCGAGCTTTACGGAGTACAAGAACCAGCCATGATGTCCTTTCGCAACCATCGTTTGCGCGACCTTGCCGTGCCGATGGGCACCAATTGGTTGCTCAATGACCTGGCCGAAGCCAAGGGCAAACAGGAACTATACACCCGCCAATCGCCACAGGTGCTGAAAGCGTTACGGGAAATGGCGCTGGTCCAAAGCGTCGAATCGTCCAACCGCATCGAAGGGGTCACCGTTGATCGAGACCGCTTGCGTCCGCTTGTCCTCGGCCATGCCCGGCCCAAAGACCGGTCGGAGCAAGATATCATGGGGTATCGCCGGGCGTTGAACCTCATCCACGCGAAAGCCGAAACCTTGCCCATTACTCCCGACCTCTTGCGTCGTCTGCATCGGCTCTGTCAGGAGGGCAGCGGTGATGCCGGCCAGTTTAAGAAGCTAGATAATGAAGTCATCGAACTGCGTCCTGGCGCGGCGCCCATCGTCCGATTCAAGTGCGTTTCTGCCAAAGCCACGCCTGCTTCCGTGGACGAACTCTGCCTTGTCTATCGCCACGCCATCGACCAGGACCATATTCCGCCGCTCGTAGCCATCGGCGCGCTTGTGCTCGACTTCCTCTGCATCCACCCATTTCGAGACGGCAACGGCCGTGTCTCTCGCCTCCTTACGCTGCTCACGCTCTACCAGCAGGGTTATGAAGTGGGGCGGTACATCAGTTTGGAGCGGCTTATTGAAGAGGGGAAAGAAGACTACTACCGTGTCCTCCAAGAAAGCTCCCGGCGCTGGCATGAGGGCAAACACGATCTCCTGCCGTGGCTCAATCATATGCTTGCCGTCATCCGCCGTGCCTATGGCGAATTCGAGCGCCGCGCCGGTGAGATCAAAGCCCCGCGCGGGGCAAAGACCGCGCTTGTCGTAGCTGCGATCGATACGCAGACCGGGCCATTCAGAGTGAGCGACATCCAACAAGCTTGCCCAGGGGTCAGTCTTGACATGATCCGCCAAGTACTCAAACAATTGCGTGGGTCGAAAGTCGAATGTATTGGACGGGGGCAGCACGCCCAGTGGCGTAAGCTGGGAATTGGGTAATAACCGAATTGATTGGGTAGTGAATTAGGTAAGAACTCTCTATGGCACGTCCACACGACAGCGAGAAATACGATCTTTCCGACGCCGAGAAGCGCGATCTGATCAAGCTCATCGAGCAGGGCAAGCCCTTGCCGGAGAAGTATCGCTTTCTCCTCTTTGCCGACAAGCGCGAGGTCGAACTCGTCTGGAACGGCAAGTCCCGCGAAGTCTGCACGGCTATCCTGCCCTTTCAAACGCTCGAACATATCGACGAACCCCGGAAGGAACAGCGCGACGGGGAGCTGGATCTTGATCTGGGCGGGCGGCAGGTCAAAGGCTGGACCAATAAACTGATCTGGGGCGACAACAAGCTGATTCTGTCTTCACTCAAGGCCGGTGCGCTCCGTCGCCAGATCGAAGACGCGGGCGGATTGAAGCTCATCTATATTGATCCGCCCTTCGATGTGGGGGCGGACTTCAGTATGGATATCGAGATCGGCGGCGAGACCTTCCACAAGGAGCCGAATCTCCTCGAACAGATCGCCTATCGCGACACCTGGGGGCGCGGCGCGGATTCCTTCATCGCCATGATCTACGAACGCCTCATTCTCATGCGTGATTTGATGCACAACGAGGGCAGCATCTATGTGCATTGTGATTGGCGTGTGAATGCTTACATGAAGTCGGCGCTGGATGAAGTGTTCGATAAAGAAAATCAGACGGGAGAGGTTATTTGGCAGCGCACGAACGCGCGAGGGACAGATTCGCGCTGGCCCAGAATCCATGACACCATTTACCACTATTCCAGAAGCCCTGTCGCGTTCTTCAAAAGCCTTACCGTCAAGGCCGATTCGACTAAGCTCCCGCACACTCTGATAACTGGGGTGGATGGCCAGAAGTATCAAACATTTGAGCTGACTGCACCTGGTGTGACCCAAGCTGGCGAAAGTGGTAAGACCTGGCATGGGTTCGACCCCGCGAAGCTAGGCCGTCACTGGGGAAATTTGCCTTCAGTTATGGATGAATGGGATAGAGCTGGGCTGATACATTGGCCAAAAGATGGTGGTTGGCCGCGCCGCCGAGCAGATTCCCCATTCGTGGCAGCAGACAGAGTTACAACTGTCGGCGATGTGTGGACCGACATCGACCGTATTAATCAGGCTTCGAAAGAACGCCTGGGTTATGAGACGCAAAAACCCGAAGCTCTGCTTGAACGCATCGTCAAAGCCAGCAGCAATGAAGGCGATTTGGTGGCGGACTTTTTCTGTGGGAGCGGCACGACCGCCGCTGTGGCGGAAAAGCTCGGGCGCAAGTGGATCGCCACCGACCTCGGCAAGTTCGGGATTCACACGACTAGAAAACGACTGATTCAAGTCCAGCGTGAGCTGAAATCCTCCGGCAAACCCTTCCGTGCTTTTGAAGTGCTGAACCTGGGCCGCTATGAGCGCCAGGCTTATCTGAACGTGTCTGGGCGGCTCACTGGCAAGAAGAAGGAACAGGCGCTGGCGAAGAAAGAGGCGGAGTTCCGCGACTTAATCCTGAAGGCCTACAGGGCTGAGCCGTTACCAGAGGCAGGTTTCTTCCATGGCAAACAGGGCGGACGGCTGGTGGTCGTCGGCCCGATCAATCTGCCGGTGGGGCGTCTGTTCGTGGAGGAAGTCATCACAGAATGTCGCAAGCGCGGAGCCTCGCGCGTGGACGTGCTGGCCTTTGAGTTCGAGATGGGGTTATTTCCAGCTGTGTTGGACGAAGCCAAGCAGAAGGGCATCGACCTCGCACCCAAGACGATTCCGCCGGAAGTCTTCGACAAACGCGCGGTCGAAAAAGGCCAAGTCCGGTTCCACGACGTGGCCTACATCGAAGTCACGCCACGATTCGACAAGAAAGACAAGCTGACGTTGGCGGTGGAACTCACAGATTTCTCCGTCTACTACTCGCAAGGGATTGCGAAGTCGATTGAAGTTGAGCTTAAAGAAGGCAAGAGCGAGGTGGTCTGTGAGTCCGGCAAACTCATCAAGATCAGCAAGGACAAGCAGGGCGTCGTGACCCGCGACGTACTCACCAAGCAATGGACCGACTGGGTGGACTATTGGGCCGTGGATTTCAACTACGAAAGCCGGAAGGAGATCATCAAGGTCCTTCATGGAACTGGCCTCAGCGGCGTGCAAGGTTTTCTGCCAGGGCAGGAACCGTCACAGCGTGAATTAGAGCTGCCCGCTGACGACTTCGAAGAACGCTGGACCGGTGCCTACATCTTCGAGAACGAATGGCAGAGCTTCCGCACTCGCCAGGACCGTGACCTGGAATTGAAAACCGCCACGCACACCTACGACAAGCCAGGCCGCTATATCATCGCCGTCAAAGTCATCGACATCTTCGGCAACGACACCATGACCCTTGTGCCGGTGACAACCGGTTGAATAGCCGTATGAAGTGAACGGGAAACAGAGGAGCTTCTTCCGCTGGGGCGAAGCGCTTGATGGGCCAGGCCGTCGATCCCGCAGACATTCGTAGCCCTCGCCTGTCCGATATCACAGGATGCTATAATCTGCCGCTTATGAGCCACTCCATCATCATCAAAGGCGCGCGGGAGCACAATCTCAAGAATATCGATGTTGAGATTCCACGCGACCGGCTGGTTGTCATCACCGGCTTGAGCGGGTCCGGCAAGTCGTCGCTCGCATTCGACACGATCTATGCCGAGGGGCAGCGCCGGTATGTTGAATCGTTGTCCGCCTATGCTCGTCAGTTTTTGGAGCAGATGGGGAAGCCGGATGTCGATTCGATCGAAGGGCTGTCTCCCGCCATCTCCATCGAACAGAAAAGCACCAGTCATAACCCCCGCTCTACCGTCGGGACGGTCACCGAGATTTACGATTACCTGCGGCTGTTGTTTGCGCGCGTCGGGCGGCCCTATTGCTTTCAATGTGGAGATGAGATTACGGCGCAGACCGTCCAGCAGATGGTCGATGCGATTGCGTCGTTGCCGGAAGGGACGAAGTTTCAGATTCTTGCTCCAATCGTGCGCGGGCGGAAGGGTGAATACAGGAAAGAATTGCTGGAGATGCGAAAGGCCGGCTATGTCCGTGCCCGCATCGACGGCAAGATGGCTGATCTGGGTGAGGACATTGCGCTCGATAAACAGAAGAAGCACACCATTGAAATCATCGTCGACCGGTTGGTGATCAAATCCGGGGATGCGCTCATGCGCCGGTTGGCGGATTCGGTTGAGACGGCGACGAAGCTGGCAGGCGGACTCGTAGGCGTCATGACGGAAGAGGGCGAGCCCAGGCTCTACAGCGACAAGCTGGCCTGCATCAAATGCGGCGTAAGTTATCCGGAGGTCGAGCCCAGGATCTTTTCGTTCAATAGTCCGCACGGTGCCTGTCCGGCTTGCGACGGCATCGGGTTTGCCATGGCGCCGGGCTGTCCGGAGGAAGATGATTTTACCTTGTTGGAACCCTGCGAGGTCTGTCACGGCGCGAGGCTCAAGCCCGAAAGCTTGTCCATCAAATTGGCGAAGAAGTCGATCTCGGAGGTGACGAGGCTCTCGGTGAGGGCCGCGGCTGAATTTTTCATCACGTTGAAGTTCACCGACCGGGAGCTAGTCATCGCGCATCGCATTCTGAAAGAGATCCGCGAGCGGCTCGGGTTTCTCGTCAACGTCGGACTGGATTACCTGACGCTTGATCGCGCGGCGGCCACACTATCGGGAGGCGAGGGACAGCGTATCCGGCTGGCCACACAAATTGGATCTGGCCTTGTCGGGGTGCTGTATATCCTCGACGAGCCGTCGATCGGGTTGCACCAGCGTGACAACCGCCGCTTGCTTCAGACATTGGTGCGATTGCGCGATCTGGGCAATACGGTGGTCGTCGTTGAGCACGATGCGGAAACCATGATGGCGGCGGATCACCTGCTCGACATGGGGCCTGGCGCCGGGACGCACGGCGGTCATGTGATCGCGCAAGGGACGCCGCAACAGGTGATGGGCAATCCTGATTCTATCACCGGGCAATATCTGCGTGGGGCTCAGACCGTGCTTGTTCCGCAGCGGCAGCGGAAGCCCAAAGGGTATCTGTCCATCGTCGGGGCGCAAAAACACAATCTCAAAAACGTGACGGCGAGAGTGCCGTTGGGGCTGCTGACCTGCGTCACCGGCGTATCCGGGTCCGGCAAAAGCACGTTGGTGCTGGAGGTGCTCTTCCACTCGCTCTCCCAACTGCTCTATCAGAAGAAGCCGAAGATCGACGGTTGTAAGGAATTGAAAGGCGTCGAGGCGCTCGACAAAGTGATCGACATCGATCAATCGCCGATCGGCCGCACGCCGCGATCCAATCCTGCTACCTATACAGGCTTGTTCGGCTACATCCGTGATCTTTTTTCGAACCTGCCGGAGTCACGCGTTCGTGGTTATAAGCCGGGCCGCTACAGCTTCAACGTCAAGGGTGGGCGTTGTGAAGCCTGTCAGGGCGACGGGCTCATCAAGATCGAGATGCATTTCCTCCCCGATGTCTATGTGACTTGTGAAGTCTGCAAGGGGCAACGGTATAACCGTGAGACGCTGGAGATTCTCCACAAGGGGAAGAGCATTGCCGATGTGCTGAACATGACCGTCGATGACGCGCTGGAGTTTTTCGAGCACATTCCGCTCATCAAGACCAAGCTCCAGACGTTGCACGATGTCGGGTTGCACTATGTGAAGCTCGGCCAGTCCGCGACGACGCTGTCCGGCGGTGAGGCGCAACGGGTGAAACTGTCACGGGAACTGTCGAAGCGCGCAACTGGCCGCACGATGTACATTCTCGATGAACCGACGACCGGACTGCACTTTGCCGATGTGCAGCGGCTGCTCGATGTGCTGGACCGGCTTGTCGAAACCGGCAACACGGTTCTCATTATTGAACACAATCTAGACGTGATCAAAAACGCCGACTGGATCATCGACCTGGGACCGGAAGGCGGGGATCGCGGCGGCGAGATCGTTGCAGAAGGGCCGCCGAAAGAAATTGCCAAGGCAAAGCGATCGTATACGGGGCAGGTGCTGAGGGAAGCGGGGGTGTAAGGGCGGATCGTTCGCAAGTCGGCATGATGCGAGGAATAGAGTCGGCATCTGGCTCTTTATTCTAGGCCGAGTGCGACTCTGAAGCGCGATGGGAATCGCATGCCGTCGCACTCAGCATTCTTACGGCTGTCAGCTGGCCTCGCCTGCCATGCCGACTCTCGAACGATCCATCCCTTCCACCCCTGCGAAGAGGGGAAGGGGGATGGGCGTTAAGTGTCATTCGTCAAACGTCAACCGTGGGTGAAGGGGACTGGCTTCTCGATCCTGTCGAGAGATACGGTCCCTGTCAGCAGACGCCCCTACCCTTCAATTCAGCCGCTCTATAACCTTTCATTTAGCCGATACATAACCTTGCGATCAGCCGACAATTTGAGTTACGGTTGGCCGCGTGCGAGGCTAAAGCGCGATGAGCATCGCATATCGTCGCCCGCGATGCCTTCACCATCTACATCTTGCCGGCCCCGCCATCGCGACTTCCGAAAGCTCCATCCCTTCCACCCCTGCGAAGAGGGGAAGGGGGATGGGCGTTAAGTGTCATTCGTCAAACGTCAACCGTGGGTGAAGAGGACTGGCTCCTGCCAGACCGTAGGTCGGCGAGGTGCCTGTCCCTGTTCGTGATTGGATTCCGCCGAAAGGTGTCTGCTCCCACTCAGGAATACGGCGGTATAGTTCCTGT
>JABMDE010000155.1 GCA_015904055.1 Nitrospira sp.
CTGATCGATCGCGGCGGAGAACAACGGCTTCTGCATCAGCAAGAGATGATAATAGGTCTCGATCCGCACAATGGCATCGACGATGTCTTTCAGATGCGAGGGATTGGACCGCGACAGTCCGGCCGTCACCCAATAACGTTCCCTCCCCTGCGCATCCGGTGTAAAGCTGGTGATGACGGTCGTCTGCTCATTCAGAACCCGGCTCCCATAGAGCACAGGACCTGGAAACAACGCGCGCATCCCTTCTCGGGACGGAGGGGCCTCTGCCGACACGAGGATATCCAACCGGCACACTTCCGTTCCCAAGGCCGTATGTGGAAATTGATAGGCGGGAAAGGTCAACGGACCGAACGCAAGATCGTGATTCCCCGGCGGGGGCAAGTGCCAAATCTGGTAGTTATAATACTCGGTGTGGGCCTGCCAGATCACGATGAGCCGGTCGCCAGCTGCGTCCTCCTTGACGCCATAGCCGAACGTGTCCCGCAACACCACGTTCTTTGGGGAAATCTTGAGCGTCCCCAGCAACGACTGGAATTCCTGCCGGCTTGCGGGTCGTTGCGCCGGCGGGTCAGCCATGCGAAAGGCCTTGTAATGCACATGCGCCGGAACCCGTAACCAGTGGGTCAACGGAATCTGCGGCTGCTCATGCAATTTCCGCAACAAGGCATCGGTTCCCGACGGCACTCCAGATGATTGCTCCACAATGGTCCCTTCTACAATCCTGGCCTCTTCTCCGCAATGACCTGTACGTCGAGGAATTGCTCCTCCCGCATGACGTCGAGCTGCAACATCCGCCCTGACTCAACTTGGCAAATCCGCTTGGCATCGCGCTCCGTTTTGACGTCGGCCAACGCCGATCCGTTGCACCCGATCACATGGTCGCCGACTCTCAGACCGGCCTTCTCAGCCGGCAAGCCGCTGCGCAGTTCTCTCACCAGATAGAATCGATCTCCCCGTTCTTCCTCCAACTCCCAATGGACCCCGATACGCCCGGATCCCAACAGACCGGTCTGAGATCCGAACAGGGTGAGAATCCGATGGACGATCACACGTGCCGAACTTTCCGGATTATCGGTCGTGGGATCGGTCAAATGCCCTTGTCCGCTGAAAAGCAGCAAGCCCGTTTCGACATCGATCATCCGCAGCGCCAGCGACACGCTGTTGGTGCGTTCTTGCTGATGCTGCTCCCATTGCTGTACTTCCCCGACGATAATCGCTTCCGCGCCGACCAGTTTGCCGACCTTCAACACATTCGCATCATCGGCATGGGTCAGCTGAATCACCTGCTCCTGCAACACTTCATCCAGTTTTGCCCGTTCCACCATCCGCATATCGAGATCCAGCATGAGCGTCGTGACGATACCTGCCACACGAGACCCGGTGCCCGGCACACCGGCCATGTCTTCGAAAAGCATGACCGCCATCGTCCGATACTGATCGATCAATTCGCGATCGATCGGACCCCTCCCCGACACCACCGGCTCTGGCCTCGACGCAGAACCATCCATTGAGGCAGGTGCTCCAGCCGTGGCACATGTGCGCCGCCTTTGCATGATGGCGGCTGGCGGGCCCCAGGCACAGAGTTCATTGTCGATCAGAACAACATGCTGCAGATGCTCGCGCTGATCGGACGCAATATTGGTAAAGGGATAGAAGACGCACCCACCGACCACCACCGAGAGCGGGCAGTACGTCAACTCGTGAATCCATTGTTTTCTCGCCGTCAGGGAATACTCCCAGATCAGCATGCGCCCATCATCCCTCAACACGCGATCCGGGTATCCGATGTTCTCGAGTACCTGTGCCTTGGTCATGGGAACGGCCAACCGATCCAGCTTGGCCTCTGATTTGATGATGGTGTAGCCGAGGCCGCAGCCGGATAACAGCGCCGACATCAGGGCTATCGTCGTAAGACGTACTACGGCATGCACGCGCAATTGGCTCCTACCGAACGACAACATGCGGTGAGCGTAACACCACGCACAGAAGGCTGCAACGGAGATCTCGTGGAAAGACGGATGAAGATTGAGGCGATCAGCTAATTACAGGACGGATCGAACGGCATCTCCGCATATGGATGGTAGGTATCACCGAGGGTGAACAACAGGTCACGCCAGACCAAGGACGGATCTTTCTCGAAGAGTAAGTTGGGATCGGCAGGCATTAAAATCCATGAACCGGTTTTCATCTCGTTTTCCAATTGACCGGGCCCCCATCCCGAATATCCCAGATACGCGCGGAAGGCTTCCTGACTGCCGGCATCGGTGAGAATCCGTTCCACCATCCCCGTGTCACCGCCCAGACAGACTCCGTCCAATACATGGTGCGCGTTCTCTGGAAACTCCCTGCCGCGATAGAGCAACATCACCTGGTTGGTCTGCACGGGGCCACCGGCATAGAGGACATGGCCGGCCCCTTCGATAATCGGCACCTGCGGCAACGCTTCTGAAATAGACATCGCCGTGGGACGGTTGACGACGACGCCTAAGGCGCCTTCCGGCCCATGTTCGCACAGCAGCACCACGGTCTGACGGAAGTTCGGATCGCGGAGGCTGGGCGCGGCAATGAGAAACAGGCCTTTACCAAGTGTGAGATCCATGCACAAATCCTACTGCGCTTGCCCGTCTTGCGCAAGCGTGACGCCCAATGGATATTCGTTCCTGATACAGCCTATCACGTAACAATGGCTCGCTGATGACAGCAGCGGTGCTCATGAATCATGCAGACTACGCCTTGTACAGCGATGTCCGGCGATCACGAAGCAAGTCGTTGTAGCGGTTCAGGCTTTTGTTGCGAGCCTCGGCCGGATCGATCTCGACGATTGCAAGATCTTCCCGATCCCGTGACGCCCGATACTGAATCACACCCTTGGGTGTCACGACTTCACTGTGGCCGATATAGGTCAACTGATCCTTCCCTCCGCGTGCTTCACTGCCGATACGATTACACGTAATGGCAAAGACCCGATTCTCCAGACACCGCACAGGCATCGAATCCGGGCAGTTCGGCAACACGAGATTGGACGGATGGCAGATAATGTCAGCGCCCTGCACCGCCAATGAGCGGGCCGCTTCCGGGTAATACCAATCGAAACAAATCATCACCCCGATTTTTGCCGGCCCGATGTCCCACACCTGAAATCCGGAATCTCCAGGCGTGAAGAAGAGTGTCTCTTCATAAAATAGATGCGTCTTGCGATAGCAGCCAATGAGCCCAGCCGGTCCCACAACCACGGCAGAGTTATAGCACGCCGAGCCGGCCCGTTCCGGAAGACCAGCCACAATATGCACCCGGCGTCGTTTGGCGATCTCCATTAAACGGCGCGTGGTTGGACCGTCAGGTACCGGCTCGGCCAGCTGTTGCGCCTCTTCCTGCGATACAAATTGATACCCCGACGCAAACAGTTCAGGCAGCACAATGAGATCCGCCTCAACCTGCTCCAACGCGGCCGTCACAGCATCAAGATTCGTGGCGACTTCGCCGAACAACGGATTGTATTGATAAAACCCGACTCGCACCGGCGCACCCCTCTTCATGCAAAAACGGACAGGGCTGCTGCTCCCTGTCCGTTCCACAAATCAGCACACGCCACTTCAGCGGTATGCTTCAGTCGCTTACTTCACTTCGGCTAAGTGTGTGGCGCCGCCTTCCGCGTGATCCTTGCACGCATCGGCATGTCCGGCCTTGCCATGCTGAACGGCTTCCTTCAGGTGCTTCACACCTTCGTCCAGATGCGGGTTTTTCACACCGGCACCCTGCGCATGCTTGAGCGCATCTTCCGCATGCTGGACACAGGCATCGGCATGTCCCTCTTTGCCGTGCGAGGCAGCGCCCCTGGCATGTTCAACCGCCTCATCGACATGTTTATTGCCGGCGAGGGCCACACTACTCAGCATGGGCATGCCGACAAGCGCCCCAACCGCGGCCAACGCCATGACACTGTGGCTGATCTTGATGGTCATCGTGAGTCCTCCCTGGTTAGATTGCGCTTCTTCAGCGGAATAGATCGATCGTGCATGCACCTTACACAGCGTTCCAAAGCCTGTCAAGAAGGCCTCCCGGAAGGGCCAGCCGCTTGGTCGAACCCAAGAATCTTTTGAAGCATGTGCGTGTCTTTCTCGACCGGGCAGGCAAAATCCCGGCTCCATTCCCACCACGATCCTGGATAGTTTCTGATCGTGCGATACCCCGCCAGCTTGAGAATGATATAGAGCCAGGCCGATCGAACACCGCCGGTGCAATAACAGATCACGTCCTGATCGCTCCGGATTCCCTTGTCTTCCAGCATCTCCCTGATCACGTCGAGATCCTTGATCGTCGCATCCTTGTTGAGAAATCCGTTCCAGGCCATGTGAATGGCTGAAGGAATATGGCCGGGCCGAGGAATGCCGGAGACTTCTTTTCCCAGATACTCTTCAAGGCTTCGGGCATCCACGATCGCTGTCTGCTCATGCGGCGTTCGCACGATCAGCTTCAGCTCTTCTTTCACAATCACCAGCGCCTTGACCGGCTGCGCCTTGAAGTTTCCTGCGGCAGGCGGTGTCAGGCCATGCTCGAACGGCCGTTTTTCCGCCGTCCATTTCACCCACCCGCCGTCCAGAATACGCAGGTTCTTGTGACCGAAATATTCGAGCATCCAGAACATCCGGCCTTCATCGCCCCAATTATCGAACGGATTGGAGTAGATAACGACATCGCTTTCCTGATTGATCCCCAGCCGACGAAGCGTCTGCTCGATCGCGCCGAGATCCGGATTCAACAACCCCTTCGGCACAGCATTCGGGTCACTATACTCATGCCAGGTAGTATGTACGGCGCCGGGAATATGCCCGCCGAACTCATACGCCGACCTGCCGCGCACATCGAGTACCACCAGGCCCGGCTGGCCCAATCGATTCTGCAAGGTATCGGTATCGATCAACAACGGGTGATTCATGATATTCCTTTGACTGCCATACGATGTGCCGGAGACGGTTTCCCTCCCGAATCGGCCTTGCAGCTGACACCATCCGGGCTGCCACTGACACCCACCGATCGACCTCCTGCGCGTAAGGCCACCGCCAACTCGCCGGAAAGGGGAAACTCCCGTTCGTCAATGACAAACCGATAGGGATCGGTTCCCATCAGCCCATACTTGTTCCGCAGCATCTCGTGCTGCCCATCAGTCAGAATGTGGTACTGCACCTTGGTTTTTAGAATCAAGCCCTTGGCATCCGACGGAAGTCGATAGGCGAATTGATAGTCGCGGCTCGCCAATGGCAGTAACCGGTTATCATACAGCTCCACAATCGCCGGCTGCCAGAGAATCCAGCGGCCCATCGTAGACGATTGCCGCTCCAGAACCTTCCCTTGCCCATCTTCCACCGTAAACTCTACCGTAAAAAACCGGTCAGGATCCCCGGTGGGAATCTTATGCCCGGCGCCGGCGTTGACCAGTGTCAGTGTAAATCCCACCCGATCGCCCGGTTTGGGAGCATCCGTATCGGCCTTCACCTGAATCTCCACAGCCCGCTTGATCATATTAGGGTCGTGTCCGCCCCGCCACAGATGTTGCCGGCCCCGGCGGATGGGTCCACCCACAGCCACAGGTCGCTCGATCTCTGGCATGTGGCAACTCTGACAGATAAAACCGCGTTCCTTCATCCAGTACTGGCCCTCATATTCTGCGTAGGTCCCGCAAGGCCCGACGTTGTAGAACTGGGCCGGGCCGGAGACCACGTTGTGACACCGGGAGCAGAGCTCCGCAGTACGGAACTTCGGGTCGAATTTCGTGGGATGCGGCGCGATGGAATCTTCGAACGGTCCCAAAATCACTCCATCCCGCACATGACACGCCGCGCAGGTGACTGATTCTTTCCGATACTCTGGGTCGAAATTCGGATTCGGCTTCTGCTCGGCCCGTTCAACTCGGCCACGAGGGATCGCCCCGATCAATGTCGGCTGCTGATTCTCCAGCGGAGTATGGCAGTTGAGGCACACCCAGATGTTCTTGTCCTTCTTCCAATAGGCCTGAAAGAACGGATCTTCATACGCATGCGCATGAATGCTGGTTTTCCATTCTTCATAGATCTCACGATGACATTGCCCGCAAGATTCTGCCTTCAAGCTCACAAGCCCGTCGGGGACTTTTTGAAATGGAATCGCATGGGCATAATCATCGCGCAGCCCGAAAATCACGACCGGTTTGATCTCGGTGTAATACAGGTAGACCAATCCGGCCAGACCCAACAGACCGAGGCCGATCTTCGTCCAGCGAGTCATGACTGTAGCAGCGCCGTGATATGGGCATCTACGGATGCGGCGAGTGCCGTCAGGTTGTATCCGCCTTCGAGCGAAGACAGGATGCGGCCCTGTGCATGGCGCGCGGCAATACCGGAGACGATGGCGGTCAGCTCCGCATATCCCTGTTCCGTCAAGCCCATGCTGGCCAGCGGATCGTCTTTGTGCGCATCGAACCCGGCTGAAATGATGACGAACTCCGGCTTGAACTCATCTGCCGCCGGCACCAATGTCTTGTAAAAGATGGCGCGATACTCGTCGTCCCCTTCACCGGCTTCCATCGGCACATTGATCGTCAATCCTTCGCCCGCCCCTCTGCCCCGTTCACTCGCTCGGCCTGTGCCAGGATAATGAGGATATTGATGGGTGCTGAAAAAAAGCACGGAGGGATCGTCCTCGAAACTGTGCTGAGTTCCGTTCCCATGATGGACATCCCAATCGACGATCAACACCCTGGTCACACCATACTTGCGCTGGACATAGCGCGCAGCGATCGCCACATTATTAAACAGGCAAAATCCCGCTTCGGCATGATGGCCTGGTGGACGCACGGCACAGAAGACATGCTCAACCTGCCCAGCCATAATGGCATCAACAGCAGCCAAGACCCCACCTGCCGCCAAATAGGCCGCATTCAAGGAGCCTGGTGACATCAAGGTATCGGGATCGAGAGACACGCGTCCGCCGGCAGGCGACTGGTCTTTTAGCATGGCGAGATACGCTGCGCTGTGGACCTGGGTAATCCATTCATCTTCGGCCTTGCGCGGTTCGACTCTCATCACCTTCGCAAGCGTCCCGCTCTGTTCGAGTTGTTGCATGATCGCGCGCAGCCGATTGGGCGACTCAGGATGGCCCATTCCCATGTCGTGCTCAAGATAGGCCGGATGGTAGACGAGACCGGTTTTTCCCATAACGAAGACGTGAAACGTGAGACCTGAAAGGTGAAATATCTCGTCAGCGCCGTTCTCAGATTAGCACGCAGGAAAGCACGTAGACAACGAGCGTTCTCCACTGCTATCGTCGGTCTTCACAATACGGAGTATCCAATGCCTAATCCAAGAATTGAACCGCTCAAGAAAGTCCTCGCGAGCGACCCGAACGACGATGTCGCCTGGTTCGGACTCGGCAAAGCCTATATGGACGATGGAAATTTTGAGGAGGCTGCGAAGGCTCTGCGGCAATGCGTCACGGTCAAACCGACCTATTCGGCCGCCTATTTTGCGTTGGCGCAGTCGCTCCGCACCTTGAACCAACTCGACGAATGCCGCACCGTCATCGTCACAGGCATCGAGGTCTCGACGAAGAACGGCGATGCGATGGTAACAAAGAATTTAGAAGCGATGAAGAGTGCACTGCCGTCGTGACCACACGCCGCTCTTCTACCTCCCCCTTCCAGCTGCCACAGTGGGCTATCCGACTGATGCGGAACCGGCGCACCCCGTTTCTCTCACAAGAAAGCCGCATGCGGTTTGTCATTGAATTGGCCTCAACGAATATCGCGAGAGGAACCGGAGGCCCCTTCGGCGCCGCCGTGTTCGAACGCACCAACTGGGAACTGATCGCAGTGGGCGTCAATCTGGTCGAGTCCACGCGTTGCTCGCATGCACATGCAGAAATGGTCGCGCTCGCCAACGCGCAACAGACCGTCGGACGGTTCGATCTCAGCGCGGCAGGATTCCCGACACACGAGCTGGTAACAAGCTGTGAGCCTTGCGCCATGTGTTACGGCGCCATCCCCTGGTCCGGCATCCGAAGCGTGCTGTGCGGCGCCCGCGCCAGCGATGCCGAAGCGATTGGATTCGATGAGGGGGCGAAACCGAAAAACTGGGTGGCGGAGTTCAAGCACCGGCGCATCACGGTTACCCGCGACCTGTGCCGGAAAGAAGCCG
>JABMDE010000156.1 GCA_015904055.1 Nitrospira sp.
CTGGCTTATTTTGTCCAAGCGGCGGCAATATCTCGAAGTGCCGGTCGAGAAAGACCACCGATTGGTGGTGAGCGAGACGATGGAAGGGGAAGTCTCGCGAGAATTCATCGGCGATGAAATTTTGAACGGCTATCCCGCCGAGTTGTTCGAAGTGACGGTTGCAGAGGACGGTGTCATTCGGCAATACTATCGATGGGTAACCAAGGTTCAGCGGTTTCCAGTCAAGACAGTGAGCAAGCAAGGCCGGTGGTCGGAGGAGTTTCGGCGGCTGATCTTCACCGAGCAGTCTCCGTTTTTGTTTGAGCTTCCACGGCGGCTGGATCGGGCCAATCCGCCGGTGGAGATCCAACCGTCGGCGAATGACATGCGGACGAAGGAGGGATACCAATGAAACGACCGATCATGATGGGATTGTGTCTGGCGGTCTGTGCGCAAGCGATCATGACTGCCGGGCTCCAAACGAATGTTCTCGCCTATGAGTCCAAAACTGTGACCCAGGGCGCCGTGTTGCGCGGAACCGTGACATTCACCGGCACGGTGCCGGCTCCCAAGGAATTTGAGATGCGGCGATATCCGGATCAAGTGTTTTGCGGCGCGCTGTCCGACGGTGCCGGGCATCGGTTGCTGAAGGAAGTCAATGTCGGAGGGAGCGGAGGACTCAAGGACGTGGTGGTTGTCGTAGAAGGGGTGCAGAGCGGAAAACCGTTCACCTTTACGGATGCCCAAGTCGAGGCCAACGTCTGCCAATTCCTTCCCTTTGTGACTGTGGTGAGCGATAAACGCGAGTTGACCGTGACGAATCGGGATCCCGTGTCCCACGATATTCAGGGCTACGCCTATGATCAGGCCGGCGTGGACATCGTGTTGCATCGGCCTTCGCTCAAGGCAACCGGGACAACGGACGTTGTGAATCTCGTCAAGGGACGAAAAGTGTTCACCATGCAGTGCGGGATGCATCCCTACATGCAGAATTGGGGGTATGCGATCGACAATCCCTATTATGCCGTCACCGATCCGGAGGGTGTGTTTACCATCGGTGACTTGCCTCCCGGCACATACCATATCAAGGCCTGGCATCCTATGTTAGGGGTTCAGGAGCAGGATGTGACGGTGCCGCCCAGTGGGGCGGCCACGCTCAATCTTCAGTTCGACTCGAAGCGATCGGCGGAATGATGTTGAACAACGGCCTGCCTGTTCTCGGCCTGTTGCTCGGTGTCGTGCTGCTCGGATTCGTTCCGGCTCATGCGGGATCGCCGAAGGACATTCAGAATCAGGGCAAGGAGATGGTGAAGGACGCCGAGGAGATGGTGGCGCACGGCGGAATGGGGGATGCGAAAGCCATTGTGCACCATTGTGCCGAAGTGGCGAAGCATGCGGAAGCGATTCTCAAGGCGTTACCACCCGCCGATGAACATGGCAAAGAAGCCGCGCCGCATTTGCAGGACGCCGTCAAATATTGCAAGCGGGTGGCGGAAATGGGTGACAAGGTCGATCCCGGCGCCAGCTTAAACCCCGCAACAAAAGCCCGTACGGCGGTGAGAGAAGCCATGAAACATCTCGCGGCGATGAAAGACAGCGGAGCGTAGACAGGCAAGACGTGAGGGGTGAAAGGTGAAACGAAACACTATCGCGGAGCTGGCACCAGCGGGCTGACGGCGTTCTGATCCCGCCCAGACTGATACGTCTTCAGCATCTTCATGACCGCCGGCATCAGGTGGGCTTCGTCCGCGAGCGGCACTTTGACCCGCACCCCGCGCCCTTCGTTGCGGCCGAGCGACATGATGTGGTGCTCAATGATCTCGCCCTGGTTCTCGTCCCGGTAGGTGAAGGTCAGTTGCTTCGCCGGGAACCCGGCCAGCGAGAGGTCCTGATCCGCTTTCCACTTCACCGCGATCGATTTCTTGCCG
>JABMDE010000157.1 GCA_015904055.1 Nitrospira sp.
CCGTGCTGGACGTGGACCACATAATCGCCGACGTTCAGGTCTTCCAATGAGGACAGGAACGTGGCCGTTTTGGTTTTCGGCTGCGGCTTGTGCCGTGCGCCTTTCGCAAACAGTTCTTCTTCGGTCAGCAGGGCAAGCCGAAGATCGCTCGAAAGAAACCCTGCCGATAGATCGCCGTGCACGACGTAGAAAGGAAGTTTGCCCGTGCTTCGGCGAGGCCAGATTGACGCGGTCCATTCATCGGCCGGTAGATCATGCTCTCGCAGAAGAGTCAGCAGCCGATCAACCTGTCCGCGGCTTCGGGCCACGACGGTCACCCGATACTCCTCCCGGAGGTGTTCCAGGAGGCTGAGAGTCTGCGTGAAAGGTGTGCCCCTCACACCCAGCCCAATACTGGCCGGTGTTTGCCCGGCAAAGGGCAACACCGGGGTCCAGGAAGAGTCCGGTGCTGCCAGCGGTTCCAGGGCCAGTGTCGGCCAGGGTGCAAAGGCCCGCTCCAAGTCATCCCACTGTAGAAAAAGCCGTTCCGGCGTCGGATACGGCTGTGCGGCGTCACGGTCGACATGGCGGAGATACCCGTCGTCGATCTTTTCCCAGGCGGCCGTACAGGCCTTCTTCAACGCCTCCGGCTGATCGAGGGCGAGGCGGGGAGGGGCAGGCAGGTAGTCGAACAGCGTGTCCATCTGCGTATACAGATCGGGGCTCCGCCATTCGGCGTCCGGCGCGATCGGCGCAAGCGTATCCGGAGCGTCCATGGGGCGAAGAAACTCTCGCGCCGGTAAGACCACCCCATCGCGCAGTGTCTCGATCGAGGTCTGGGTTGAGGGATCGAACAGGCGGATCGATTCGACCTGGTCGCCGAGAAATTCGAGGCGGAGCGGATCGGCATAGGCGGTCGAGAAAATGTCGACGATGCCGCCTCGAACACTGAACTCGCCGGGGATCTCCACAACCGATACACGCCGGTAACCCAGACGCAGGAGCCCGGCCAGGAACGGTTCGCGTTCACAGGTGCCGCCGGTGTTGAATCGAAGCACCGCTTCTTCGAACGTGGCGCGTGGAATCAAGCGATGCATGGCGGCAGCGACCGACGTAACCAGTATCAAGGATGAGCCGGTGAGCAGCTGATACAACGTCGTCATGCGGCGTGCGATCAATCCCACATGCGGCGCTGTTTCTTCGTAGGGCAGCGTCTCCCATTCCGGAAATAAGGCGAGGGCGCCAAGCGGGAGGCCCATGAGGCCGTGAAAAAACTGTAAGTCGTTGTAGATGCGTTCAGCCGATGCGTCGTCGGGGGTGATGACGACCCATGGACCAGATTGGTCCGGTGCGTGCTTCTGTGTTTGGGCGAGCAGTGTCAACGCGCAAGCCGGTGTTGAGCCGTGCAATCCTGTCAGGCAGGCGCGGGCCCGGTCTTGGCTCAACGCTGAGCGGAGCGGAACGAGCCATGCTGTGGAATCGGCGCCGGCGTTGGAGGACATCACGTCGCGGTCGCACGTATACGTTGAAGAAGTGCCGTAGTGGACAGGCCGGGAACCAGCGGGATGGTTGTCACGATGCCGCCGCGGGCTTCGACGATTGTACGGCCGACGATCTTATCGATTGCCCAATCTCCGCCCTTGACCAGGACGTCCGGCTGCAAGGCCGCGATCAATTGCTCGGGGTCCGGCTCCGCAAACAGCACGACATAATCCACGCATCCTAAAGCGGCCAGCACTTCGGCCCGCTGGGCTTCCGGTACGATCGGACGGTCTGCGCCTTTGTCCAACCCACGAACCGAGGCATCGGTGTTCACGCCGATCACAAGCAGGTGGCCGAGGGCTTTTGCGGCTTGGAGGTAGCGGACATGGCCGAGGTGCATCAAGTCGAAGCAGCCGTTCGTGAAGACGATCCGCTGTTGATGTGCGCGCGCCTGTTCGAGGACTGGAAGCAATTGCGCGCGGGTCATGATCTTGCCGGACATGGCCCCATCATACCTGCCGCGTTCGGAGATGGAAAGAGTGAGGGCGACGCGCCGTCCCATTGAGGAGAAGCGCGTATAGCCGATGGCCTGTGATCGGACCGGGACCTCATACCATCGGCGGTTCGTTTATCCTCTCTCGTGCTCATGCCATACGCCCCCAGACTCATCCTGCCATCAGCCGATTTGCTATCGGCTCTTTTGGGGACGATCAGCTACTCGTCGTTCGGGGTTACGCCGCCGAGTCCGATGACAGAGGGCCCATGGCGAGCTACAAGCGCATCCATTGCCTCGATCGCCTTGGCACGTCGTTGGTCGAACAGGCCCGGCACGGCGGGGGTCAGCGCGGTCAGCGCCAAGCCGGCCAGGCGATAGGCTGTGCCTGGTGTCATGACGTCTCGTAAGGCGTGCTGGACTACCGGCCACATGTCCGGGTCGTAGTTGAGCGGATGGGGAAACCGGCCATGTTTGGTGGTGATCGTAAAGTGTGAGTCCTTCAGTTTAACGGCACAGCCGCAGGCCGCGAGCCCTTCTTGTCGCAGATTCTGCGCCAGCTCGCGCAAAAATCCACGTAGGGTACGTTCGAGCAACGCCCGGTCCTGTGTGTCGCGCTCGAAAGTCGTTTCATGGCTGATGCTCTTGGAGTCCCGATCGGCCACTACCGGTTCGCGGTCGAGGCCTTGCGCCAGCTCTCTGATCCAAGCCAGGCTATGGCCGAACAGGCGGTGAAGGGGCACCTCCCAGCGAACGTCCAACAAGTCGCCGATTGTCTTGAGTCCGAGCGCATCCAGCCTGGCGGCCGTCTTCGGCCCGATGCCGGGCAAGGCGCGCGGGGGACGGAGTGCGAGAAACGATTGTTCCGTGCCGGGTTCGATCACGGCCAATCCGTCCGGTTTGTGGCTGTCAGCGGCGATTTTCGCGACGGTTTTGCTCGTGGCCACGGCGATAGTGCAACAGAGGCCGGTGGCGGCGTGGAGTTCGTGTTTCACCAGCTGCGCTAGCGCCGATGGATCAGGGTGCAACGATTGCAGATCCGTCGTGTCTGCGTAGAACTCGTCGATGCTGCTCCACTCGGTGAGGGGAAAGAGCCGGCCGGTGACTACGTGCATGGCGTCGTGCAGACGCCGGTACAGCGGCCGGTCTGGCGGAAGCAGAATAAGTTGGGGGCACAGTTGCAACGCCTTGGCCGTCGGCATGGCCGAGCGCACGCCGAAGGGTCTGACGGCATAGCTTGCGGCCGCGATAATCCCTCGCGGCGGTGGGCTGCCGACCGCGATCGGTTTACCGGCGAGGCTCGGATCTTTAACCACGGCCGCCGACGTGAACATGGCATCGACATCGCCGAAGAGAATTTGGCGGGGCCAGCGCATAAGAGGCATCGTTATTTGTTAAGCGTCATACGTCAAGCGTGGGAAGAGGATCGGAGTCAGAACCAGCAAATCCTAGGCTTCAGAGAAAGAAAACTCCAGCGTCAGTTGTCTGGCCGGTCTGTCGGTAGCGGGTAGCGGTGTGGGCGGCGCGGGGTGGCTGGTTCTCTGTCCTGCCGATTGCCGAATGACGGTTGACGTTCCATCCAGGCAGTTCCTGGAGCGCGCCTCTGCAGCTGCCACATTGATGCCGGCGGGGTTCAATGGTTTTCCGCTGCCGGCGATAGATCCGTCCGCAGTTCACACAACGCCATGCGAAGCGCGACAACGCCAGCACTTCTTTCTGCAGCGAGTGGTGGGTGGTGACGGCGACTTCGCCTGCACGGTTGATCTCCGTCATTTTTCGCAGAAAGTCCGGGCCGTGAGTCGGCCGCCGTTTCAGCACGTCGAACTGCCATTGGTGGATCATTTCATGGGCTAGGGTATTGAGGAGTTCCTGCTCCGCATAGGCCGAGCGTTCGGCGAGGCGTTCCAACAGCGGGAGCGAAAGACGAATTTCACGACGGCAATGGCCTGCGGAGGCCGGTTGGGGAGTGCGCGGCCCGCTTCGGCTGGTGAACATGCCGACTGATGACGTGAGACGCCGGCTCCAGACAATGGCGATCAGTGGCAACTGGCCCGCGAAGTATCGTGCATTCAAGTCACGCCACCGAGACTGCAATCCTTCCTGAGACCATGCAATAGAAACGGCCGGCGCGGCCGAATGCCGTGTCACTTCAACTCCTCCATGACCGAGGCGGCCAGCAACGGCAGCATGATTTCATGGTGGCCCGTCAACGCATAGCCCTTGCCGCCCTTTTGTGTGGGGCGACGGACCACGTTGGTCTGCGGACGGTAGTGGGAGAGGAAATCCATATTCACGGTGGTGATGTGTGCC
>JABMDE010000158.1 GCA_015904055.1 Nitrospira sp.
CGGCACACAGGCCACGCTCAATGTGCTGACCGGAGAGCGCTATAAAGTCGTGACGACCGAAACGAAGAACTATTTCCTCGGCTTGTATGGCCGTGCCCCTGGTCCGCTGGACAGCGAGATCATGGCCCTGGCCATCGGCAACGAAGAACCGATCAAGACCAGGCCCGCGGATCGTCTTGAGCCGGAGCTTGAGGCGAACAAGAAAGAATTGCCGGCCTCCGCCTCGTCGGTGGAAGACCAGCTCTCCTTCGCGCTGTTCCCCGCAATCGCGAGAGAGTTTTTCGACACCCGCGAGAAAGGCGACTTAACTCCTCCGTTGCTGGAATCCGTCTCAGCCAAAGGACCGGCCGTCGCTCATGAACTCCACCTCGCGCCGGTGGAATTCAACGTCACGGTGCACGGCGAAACCTACCATGTGAAGGTATCCGGCTCAGGCCGAAAGACAGATGGACGCAAGCCTTACTACATCCGCGTCAACGATAAGCTCGAAGAAGTCTCACTGGAACCGATCCAGGAAATTCTCGCCGGCGTCCCGGAGTCTCCGGACACGGGCAAGACCGCCAAGCCAAAGCGACCGAGACCGTCAAAGCCTGGCGATATCGCTCCGCCCATGCCGGGCCGGGTCGTCAAGATCCTTGTTGCCGTGGGAGATCGTGTGAAGGCCGGCAATCCTCTCCTGATCGTCGAAGCGATGAAGATGGAAAGCCGTGTGCCGACACCGATCGATGGAACCGTGGCAGCCATCCTGGCATCTGAAGGGGATCAAGTGAAGACGGATGAAACGGTCATCCAGCTGGAGTAACCCTCATACCCCACAGCCGTCCGTCCGCGCATACAGACCGCCATATCTGGTCCTGGTTACCCTCTGTCTGCTGCCGCTGCTGTTCAGCGCCTGCGCACCATCCTCGCCGATTCCGCCGCAGTTCGAAGCGTTCGAACGGATTCCGATTCACACCGTGACTGTCCATGAGCAGCGGATCGCCTATTTGGATGTGGGAACCGGCCCACCGGTCATCCTGATCCATGGCTTCGGGGGATCGATGTGGCAGTGGGAATATCAGCAGCACGCGCTCGCAGAACACTTCCGCGTACTCACACTGGACTTGCCCGGTTCCGGGCTCTCCGACAAACCAGACATCGAGTACAGGCCGGACCAAATGTTGGACTTTGTTGTGGGATTCATGGATGCGCTGGAGATCTCCCAGGCCACGTTGGTTGGCAACTCCATGGGCGCCGGCATCGCCATTGCGATGAC
This sequence comes from Nitrospira sp., assembly GCA_015904055.1. Next base: position 1,256 of record JABMDE010000158.1, read on the forward strand.
ATTGGAACATCCCTCTCGTGTCGCAAAGCTCGTCCTGATCGGAGGGCTCCCTCAGCAGATCATGCAGAAACTCACCAGCCCATCGATCCGACGTGTCTTAGAAACCCGTGCGCCGGCGTGGCTCATCTCGCTCGGCAATCGGCTGTTCGGAGGCCTGATGACAGAGTCCGTCCTGCGCGAAATCGTGCATGACCCGGCGCTGCTTACTCCGGCCGTGGTCGAACGGGCGAACCGCAACCGCCGCCGACCTGGCCTCATCGGACCTCTCTTGGCCGCACAACATGCGCTTCCGCTATGGGAATCAGGATTTGCCCTGCGCATTGGCGCCATCACGCATCCAACATTGGTCATCTGGGGGGAAGAAGATCGAGTCTTTCCGATCGCCGTGGGCGAAGAACTCCATCACACCATCAGTGGGTCCCGGTTGGTACGCATCCCCCGTGCCGGCCATCTACCCCAATGGGAACGGCCGGATCTAGTCAACCGTTCGCTGATCGCGTATATTCAGCACCAGTAGATGACGGCTGCTCGACTACGACATCCCACTACCTCAATAAAGGAGACCATTATGCAGACAGCTTATCGTGGATTGATCGTCACGGCGCTGGGCCTCTCGCTCGGAGTCGCCGGATGCGCGGGCATAGGCGATTCCACCGGAATCGGTTTCACCTACAAGAATCTCGCGGTCGCCGACGGCAGCGCCGTCGCCGGTGAAGGGAATAACGTCCTCTTCAAAGGCAACCCGCTCGGATTGTCCGGCGCTGGAATTAAGACCGGTGACGCTCTACGGGACGTCAAGGTGGCACAGACCGACCTCAACCTGGTCAACATTACCCAGACGAAGGGAGCCGGAAAGGTCCGTATCATCAGCGTGGTCCCCTCGCTCGACACGCCGGTATGTGAACAGCAAACCCATTATCTCAGCGAACGAAACAAGGGACTCGACAAGATGGTCGAACTCATTACCGTGAGTGTCGATACCCCCTTCGCTCAAAAGCGATTCGCCACCGAAGCGAAGATCGACAACGTGACCTTCCTCTCCGACTATCGAGGCGGCGAGTTTGGCAAATCCTATGGACTGTTCTTAGGTGGCCCACACATTCTGGCCAGAGCCATCATCGTCGTCGACAAGACAAACACCATCCGCTATCTTCAAGTGACGCCTGAACTGACACAACTTCCGGACATGGAAGAAGCGTTTCGATTCGCCCGCTCGCTGATAACAGCAAGCTGACCAAAAAGCAGGCTAAGGTTGAGGTTGAGGATATAAGACCGTATGATATTCTTAACCTTGGCCTTAACCTGAGCCTCAGCCTCCACCACCCCCAGAACATATGGCCCACTACAACCTGCTCGTGATCGGAACCGGCCCGGCCGGCCAAAAGGCCGCCGTGCAGGCCGCCAAACTCGGCAAGAAAGTGGGCTTGATCGAGCGGAAGGAAGCCGTCGGAGGCGTCTGCATCAACACCGGCACCATTCCGAGCAAAGCCCTGCGCGAA
>JABMDE010000159.1 GCA_015904055.1 Nitrospira sp.
CAGGCCAAGCTGCTGCGCGTCCTCCAAGAGGGCGAGATCAAGCGGGTGGGCGGGGCCAGGCCGATCTCGGTCGATGTGCGGGTCATCTCCGCGGCGAACAAAGACCTGGCCGAACTGGTGCAAGCCAAATCGTTTCGCCAGGATCTCTACTATCGGTTGGCGGTCTTGCCGCTGTTCCTGCCGCCGCTCAGGGAACGGCGAGATGATATCCCGCTGTTGGTCAAACACTTCGTCGCTGCGTCCTGCGCCCGGCATCATCAAGCCGTGCGGCATGTCGCTGAAAGAACGATGCGGGCGTTGTGCAATGCTCCATGGCCAGGCAACATCCGAGAATTGCAGCACTACATCGAGCGGGCCGTGGTGACGACTGCCGGTTCGTCGATCGGCTGCGAAGAGCTTGGTGCAATCGGCGCTGAGACGGAGCAGGAGAGTTTACGGTCGGCGTCACGTGGAGCCGTTGCCCAGACGGAGCGCACGCGGATTGTTGATGCTCTGAAGAAGACGGCGGGCAACCGATTAAAAGCCGCCAAGTTGCTGAAGATCAGCCGAGCGAGCCTTTACAACAAGCTGCGAGCCTATCGTATTGATTAGCGCGTCGCTTGCCCCTTTCTACCTCTTTTCAGCCTGCGACTGTCCAAATCTCTGAATAGTCTAACCCATTGTAATTCTGAACAACGGTCCATCTTCCGTCATGAACTGTCTATTTGTATAGATTCCATGGTCTGTTCGGCCGTAGCTGGAATATTTCCAGTCACCGCTCCTATCAATGCAAACACACACTTCTTAATGCTGCGCACGAGGCTTGCTCAGTCCAGGCTGCAGACGCAGGCTAGGATACGGATGTATCTACGGAGAATTCGCGCAAAGGTTTCGTCGCCAGTAAGTCTTGATCGTTTATTTGTATGACAGAAGGAGGCAGGGAATATGGCTTCACATGGATCTGACCGTTCCGGAAAAATCGACGCCTTTTGGTATAACACGACCCCCCTCAAGGCTGGCTGGCTGGCGATGCTGGCCATCGGGGTTTTCTGGGTCATGTACCAACGCATCTTCGGCTACTCACACGGATTGGATTCCATGACGCCCGAGTTCGATTCCGTGTGGATGGGGCTGTGGCGCTTCAACATTATCGCCAATGCCACATTCTTCGCCATCTCCATCGGCTGGATCTGGACGACGCGAGACCGCAACCTGGCCAATCTAGATCCCAAACTCGAGCTCAAGCGATACTTTTATTGGCTGAGCTGGCTGGTCTGTTACATCTGGGGTGTGTATTACGCGGGCAGCTACACGCTGGAGCAGGATGCGGCGTGGCACCAGGTGATCATCCGGGACACGAGCTTCACGGCAAGCCACATTGTGGCGTTCTATGGAAGTTTCCCCCTGTACATTACGTGCGGCGTGTCCAGCTATCTGTATGCCCAGACGCGGCTGCCGCTGTACGCGCAGGCGACCTCGTTCCCGTTGGTGGCGGCGGTGGTGGGGCCGATGATGATTCTGCC
>JABMDE010000016.1:0-16652 GCA_015904055.1 Nitrospira sp.
GATCGGTCTCTCAAAGAATGAGATTTTGTCAGTCATCGCATTTCTGCAACAGATGAGCGGCGAGCCGATCTCCGTCAGCACGTCGGAGCTCGAAATTCCGGGCAAGGCGCCGTCGGCCCCGGTCAAATCCGCCGATGCTGCTGCAGTAGCCGTCGCACAAGCGCATTAGGGAGGAATGTATGGGCGCGTTAGGTAAGCCGATCATACTCATGGTAGGAATGTACGTATTCTTAAAATTCGTGCTGCCCAATATACCCGGTTCAGCGCCCCTTCCCGCCAGTTTAATTGTTCTGTATCTCCTTCTGACCTCGGCCGGCATCGTGATCTTCGAGACGGTGAGCAAAGAGTCGAAGGATGCCTTCTGGGGACCGATGCAACGGTTCCTGACCGGAGAAAATATCGGAGGTATGCAAGCGGTTCGATATGGGGTGTTCATTCTGTTCCCGCTGCTGATCGGATGGCAAACCTATGGCAGCACCGCAGCAAGCGACGTTCCGCCGTCAGAGAGCAGAACGATCCATCCTGCGCCGCCAGGAGAATACACCGGGCTGTCGAATCCTGTTCAAAAAACTCCGGAAAATATTATGCAGGGAAAAGGGTTCTACGCAGCCTTTTGCTCCCCCTGCCACGGCGCAAATTTTGACGGCAAGGGTCCCGCAGCTCGTGGGTTCAATCCTCCGCCGGCTAATTTTGCCGATCCGACGACAATTGCGATGTTGCAAGAGAGCTATTTGTTCTGGCGAATTAAAAAGGGCGGCGTTGGCCTCCCGATCGAAGGCGCGCCATGGAAATCGGCCATGCCTCGTTGGGAAGTGGAATTGCCGGATGAATGGATATGGAAAATTATTTTGGGCGAGTACGACGGGGCGCATCAATCCCCAAGAACGTGGGAGTAGCGGGGATGAACAGCGTGTACGGATCTAGTTGCATATGGAGAACGAGGCCAGCATGAAACCGGCGAATCTGGTGATGAAGCGGGTTCTGCGAGGTGGGTCGGCTGCAATTGCGGCCATGATTATCGGAGGGGCATCGCTGAGCTTCGCACAAGAGAGTGTGGCCGTGCGGGCAGCTATCGTGACAGGGGGATTACCTGTTGACGATCCGAATGCTGCCGCGTGGAGTACTGCGGCGCCAGCGACATTTCCGATGTCGCCGCAAGTGCATTGGCCGAACCGCATTCAGGAAGTCACGGTTCAGGACATCATCGTGCGAGCCATGCACGATGGAAAGCAAGTCGTGTTTCTCCTGGAATATCGCGATCCCACTCAGGACCCTGACGATGGAGCTGCTCTTGAATTTATGGTGGGGGACAAGAAGGCGCACTTTGCCCATGGACAGCCGATGCTCCAGGTCGAAGGCGGCCCGGTCAATATTTGGTTTTGGAAACATAAGACTGACCAGGCCGTTGATATGACGGCCAAGGGATTCGGCACATTGAAGCCGCAAGAGCATCAAGATGTGAAAGCTAAGGGCACGTATGCCAACGGGACTTGGAAAATCGTCTTCACCCGTAATCTGTCGACCGGCCATCCCGACGAAGATGTTCAAATTACACCTGGCAATTTTATCAATGTTGCCTTTGCGGTATGGGACGGTCGAAAGGATGGTGCCGGAGAGCTGGTTGAAAAGGGGTCTCAGAAAGCCGTCTCTTCCTGGTGGTATTTCCGAGCCGATGCGCCGCCGGACTATTCCGGCTATATGTACGCGGCAATCGCTGCTACATTGGCCCTGGGATTCCAATTTGTCCTGATCCGAAAACTCAAGAAAGGGCAGTGAGTATGAAGGCGGCACGGCTCGGAATCATTGGATTGGCGGTTGGTGTGGTGGGAGGCTTGGCGTTAATCGCCGGCGGGTGTGCGAACGAGCAGGAGAAGCGCGGGCACGAACTCTATACGCACTATTGCAGCGACTGTCATGGCGAGAGTGGCAAGCAGAACGAGGGGTTTAACTGGTCATCAATGCCAGACCCCAAGCCAAAGGATCTCTCCAATAAGACTGAGATGAGCACCTTCAAGGACGAAGAACTCTTCGCCACCATCTCACGCGACATGCTGGACACCAGTGAAGAAGGCGGAGATGAAATTGGCGACGATGATTTCGCGGTCCCCACGATGCCGACGTTTAAATATACGCTGTCTGAAGATGAGGTGTGGGCGATCGTTGGGTATGTGCGTTCCCTCCATGGAATGAAGATGGAATTCAATGTCGCCGGGCGAAAGACCTCTCTTGAGGAAGGGCTGAAGGCCGCGCAGACCAAGTATGATCAGGCGAAGCAGGCCTATGAGGCGGCGGAAAAGCAAGCCAGCGATGAAGCGGAGAAGAAAAGCGAGGCCTTGAAGAAAGATGTGGATGTAGATGAATCTGCCTATGCGGACGAACAGGCCGCCATGGGGCAAGCCAAGAAAGAACTGGATGCGGCCCAAGTCGCAGTGAACAATTTCTCAACGAGACCCGGCAAAGGTCTGAGCATACCCAGGCCGGACCTGAAGACTCCTCCGGCGCAAGTCGCCCAGTTGGTTGAGCGCGGGAAACGGCTCTATGAAAATAAATATGGCTGCAACGCCTGTCACAATGTTGCCGGCGAGGGTGGCAAGATCGGTCCGGCCCTGGATCGGGCGGGATTCCGGTTGAATTCTACGTGGGTCTATCGGTGGCTGAAGAATCCGCAGGCGATGGATGCCCATACGCGTATGCCGGCGTTGGGGCTCAGCGATGCGGATGCCAAGGCAGTGACCATGTATGTGGACACCTTGCGGGGGGCAAAGGCGGAGCCTGTCCCCGGGAAGCCAAGTGAATAGGCGTTACGCATGTGTGTGTAGATTTTAGAGTTGTTCCTGGGGTACGACATGACCCGCAGGAGCAATTAAGAACACTCGTAACATGATGAGTGTGTTAGTTCAGCAAGCCTGCCAATAGACCGACAAGCACTGCAGCCCCAACCCAGACGTGGGCGCGGAACATCCTGAAGGCTTGGGAAGGGGCGATCGGTCTTCGCAATTGCCCAGTTTGGGCCAAAAAGAACAGCGTCAAGCCCGTCAATGTGGCATAGTACGGCCAGCCGATTCCGGCTAGCCATCCTGCGGTACAGAGCAGGAGCAGCATGATACTGAGAGCTGCTCCGACTCCCAGATAGATGAATGGCCCAAGGAGCAGGGCTGATGATTTGACTCCGATACGGCGATCATCGTCTTGATCCTGAATCGCATAGATCGTATCGTATGCCACGGCCCAGGCCGCAGTGGCTCCAAACAGACACCAGGCCGGTCCGTCGAGCTGTCCACGCACGGCGACCCAGGCCATGATCGTTCCCCAACCGAAGGCGAGACCCAGGACTGCTTGTGGTATCTGAATCCATCGTTTGCAGAATGGGTAAAGAATTGCCAGCAAGAGAGCCCCTGGGGCGAGCCATAACACAACCGGGTCGAGGAACCACAAGAGATTCCCGGCTAAGAACAGCAGCAGGAAGAGAAGGATGAATGCTTGGCGTCTGGGTAATTCGCCCGAGGCAAGCGGGCGGGTTTTGGTTCGATCGACTTCCCGGTCAAAGGATTGATCGGCTAAGTCATTGAGAATGACCCCTGCGCTTCGCATCAGAAACGATCCCAGAATAAAGATCACGGAGAGCGACAACGGCGGGAATCCTTGAGCTGCCAGCACCAGAGCCCATAAGGTCGGCAGCAGTAAGAGATAGGTGCCGGTCTGGTTATACAGGCGAATCAGCCGTGCGAGTGCAGACCAGGGAATACCGGGGAGAGGCGATGCGGATGACGCGGATGTTGTCGACATGGGCAGACGTTAGCGCAGGGTGTGGAGCTTGTCAATTTCCGGTGATTGTATGGCGTGCGGGATTTCGGTATAACCAGTATTATTAGGAATGAATCTAGTGAGTATTCGGCATTCAGGAACCCATCGGCAGGCTGTCATCGGCGCCATTGTGACGCTCGCATTGCTGTGTGCCGGTTGTATCGGATCCAAGCGTAGCGGAGGATCGTCCGGCAGCGAGACGGGTGCGATTCCGCTCACGCCGTCGCTCTGGCTTTCCCCCAGTATCAGCACAGCGGAAATCCCCTACAAAAATGCCTGTGGCGAACCGGCCCGGTTTTCAGTTGCCGATCCGCTAGTGGAGGCTGTGCCCAAGAAACTCAACCGCGTGTTTACCGGTGTGACTCCCCAGTTCGGCCTCGAACAGCGCGTCACTGCTGCCGGGGTGGTTGAAGTCGGGTTGGGATTGAAACATATCGATCTCGTCATTCCCCGGCACATTCAAGGCGCCTATCCGGTGACGGTGACACTTGGGGCGGAGATCATATTTCTTGCAGAGGACGGCAAGACCCTGTTTGCAAAGAAACTGCAAAGCGTCGGTCGCGGGGAAGTCACCGTGGCAGACCAGTCTTGTGACGTGAAGGGATTGGAGCCGATTGTCCAGGAGGCCGTCGACGCCGTCACCGAAGGTTTGGCCAAGCAGGTCGCAGAATCTGTCCGGGTTCGAGAATATGCGGAACAGCAAAAGACTCGTATTCCCACAGCTGCGTCGTTGTCAACGCAACAGGCTGGCATCGCTTCTTCGGCGTCGGTGACCGGAGGAATGCCGACTCATAGGATTGTGCCGGCGGCGGGGCTCCCTGCTTCAAGCAATAGGCTCCAGGCTACGACCCTGAATTTCCATGCCATTGTGCGTGATGAGAGCCGAGATCATATGCTGCAGCAGGGCGAGTCTCTCACCATCGAAGTCGAGGTCAAGAACGAGGGGCAGGTAGAGGCAGAGGGTGTCGAAGTGCTTGTCGGGGGTGGGGGGGCATTAACGGAACATTTTCCCCCATCCGTGGCGATCGGCGATGTGCAGCCGGGAGAAATCAAACGCACATCGATCACGAATCGGGTGGCGGACTTGAAAGACGCGATGCAGGGGGAATTGGTCTTGAGTGTACGCAGTATTACACCACTGGCATCGCTTCCGTCGGCTAAAAAGTTTATCTTCCAGGTCAAACCGGAGAAGGCAGATTCCGGTGCGATCGTGTCGGATGTCGATCATCTTCCTAAGCCGTTTGCATTATCCAAGCAGACCAGGACGGTCGTCATTGCGATCGGCGTCGGACGATTTCGAGACGAGCATGTGCCGGCGGTCAAATATGCGGACCGTGATGCGGAAGTCACGGCCGGATACTTGCGCGCGATCGGAGGGGTTCCTGGCGACCGCGTGCATGTACTCGTCGATAAATTTGCATTGAAGGCGGATCTCGCGGAAACATTCGACGAGTGGCTTCCGAAGCGAGTGGATGCCGAGACCGTTGTGTACGTGTATTTCGCAGGCCGTGTGTTGGTGGATGGCATGAACGGGGCAGTCTCACTGGTGCCCTATGACGGGACGATCGTGTCGCCGAATCGCCTGTACCCTGTCCGGCACATACAAGAGGTGCTGGCCAAGCTGCCGATTCAACGAGCCATCATGATGTTCGAGGTGTCGCTGGATCCATCCCCAGGCGCAGAGCCTGGCACCACGCCACAAGCCGACTGGGGAGACGGCGCGGATGATGAGCAGGGCGATGTCATGTGGATGGTGGGCAATCGGAATCTCCAGGAAGCGCATGTCTATGAGCAGGGCAAGCACGGGCTGTTTACCTATTACGTACTCAGGGGATTGCAGGGCCTGGCCGATGCTGATCGGGATGGAACAGTTGTGGCCGGTGAACTCTGTACCTATGTACGCGGTGAAGTCATCCATGCGGCACGGGAACAATTCGGCAATGTCCAGCAGCCGCTCTGCTCTCCACCGCCAGGGCAGGGAGCAGTCGTCAGGATTCATCCGATGGCCAAAGGGAATAATCCCAAGCCAACTCCTCAGGTGAAGAAGGTAGAAGCTCCAGCTGAGGCTCCTCCGCAAGCGCCGAAGCCAATAGACATGGGGCCTAAACCATAAGTATTTGGGGGCGCCTTCGTTGACAGGCTGCACAGCGCGCCAGTATCATGCCCGTTCGATCAGTCGGTTCAATTGCGAGCGGGCCGACTCCCAGACAGATCCTCGAAAGTGCCGGCGTAGCTCAGTTGGTAGAGCAGCGGTTTCGTAAACCGCAGGTCGCCCGTTCAATCCGGGTCGCCGGCTCCATTTTTCCCCACGGAATTTCAGGTAGTTGCGCGTTTGCATGAGGCAGAGGAGTAGGTTTATAAGACGCCACTGCTACCACTCTGCTACCACTTCCTATTGACAGTTCCTCTCCAGGATTCACGTCGAGCCGGTCCAATGCTCCTGGCGCTTTCTTCTTCAGCCAACGTCCATATGTCGAAACAGTGAGTTCAATACTCGCGTGGCCCAATTGCTCTTGTACAAATGGGGCAGGGGTTCCTTCTGCTAAGAGAATAGAGGCGTAGGTATGGCGGAGACAGTGCGGCGTAAAATGCAGCGGGAGCTGCGCTTCCTTCAAAATGCGTTGCATCGACCGTCGAACGTTCGCGGGGTCCACCGGTGTGCCTGCCCGTGTGACGAACAGCCATATTGGTATGTCGGGCCAACAAAACCGGTCCCTTTCTTCTCTCCGCATTATGTCGTGCATGACAAGCATTTTGGCGAGCGACTCAGAAATCTGAACGGATCGGCCATGACCGCTTTTCGGGCTTTCCAATGTGCCGTCTTCCGACAAGGCTCGGGAAATGCGGATCACCTGTGCTGAGAAGTCGATGTCCTCGTATTGAAGCGCCAATGCCTCGCCCAACCTCATGCCTGTGGCGGAGAGAAGGCGGAAGAGACAATACACATGCGGGGCAACACGACTTGTCGTGGTGAGAAAGGCACGAAGTTGCTCCAACGACATGGCCTTAATCTGCTCTTGAACAGCGGACTTGGAGATCGTCAGCTTGAGGGCTCGGCCCATTTGGGATGCGGGGTTGGAAGCGATCAACCCATCTTCTATGGCTGCGTTCAGCATCGCTCGTAGCACAGCATGAATATTTCGTACGGTACGCCGTTCAAGTCCGCGTTGGAGCTTGCTGGTGAGAAAGAGTCGGATGCGGGACCGATCAAGGTCTTGGATACGGATATTCCCAAATTGCGGGAAAAGATGAAGAGACAAGATCTCATTGTAGCGATGCAGGGTCCGCGTCTTCACACTCTGAGCGATCAGATTCGTCCAGTGCTCGGCATATTCCTTCACTGTGATGGATGCTGGAAGGCTTGGCGTGAGCCGTTGTCGGGCTTCCGGCCCCACCTTGTCTCGAAAAGCATCCGCGTCGGTCTTCCGATCAAAGGTCTTCCAGTGACGGACTCCCGTGCGATCTCGCCAGTCCACCACGTATTTGCCGCGTCTCTTCCTCACACACGCCATCAGTCACTCTTTCTTTTTAGGTTGGATCAGCATCACCAGCCGTGCGACTGGCTCTGGTATCCCACTTTCGTCTCTCTCATAACGTGCCACGGTATTAGGAGCGACTCCGAGCGCCGCTGCTAATTCGACCTGGGTCATACCCAATTGCTTCCGACGGTTTTTCAGTAGCTTGCCTTTCATATAGGTACTATACGAATAGTATAGTACAGTGTCAATGGGCATTGCCTGCGATATACGCCTCAAGGGATGCCGGCTTCACCCGAACGGATCGGCCCACATGGACACTCGGCAACACTCCTTGTCGGACGAGTTCGTAGGCTTTGTCCTTAGAGATTTTCAGCTTTGCTGCGACCTCTTGCATGGTCAACAGCTCATTCTCGGCGTTCTCCCGAGTCCTCGCCGCTAAAGCCCTCTGCATGAGAATGGGCTGTATGGTAATCAGACTGATAAGAAACTGCTGAGCCTGTTCGGGCGGCAAGGTCGTGATCCTGCTCGGGTTAGCAAGCAGCGAATCTAATGATGTTGCTTCCTCGGTCTTCATTGGTTGTGCCAACTGACTGTTATTCATAAAGTCACATATTTGTGGCTCTATGGATGGAGCCCATTGTTAATATCTTTGATCCACAAGCCACACGAATCACGAAACGCGTACTTCGTGGCTCGTGTCTTGGGTGTTGTGTGTCGTGTTTCATGTGTCGTCCTGCGTGTCTGGTTTACGGTCTTTCCCTTCGTGCTGCGGAAATCGCCCACGAGAGCGATTTGTGAGCCACCAGCTGTGATGTGGCGACCCACTCTTTCAAACTCGAACCAATATGTATCCATTGGATACCTCGTGGCATTCATCCTTGTGCACCCAAGGTATAGCCTCCGGCCTGGGCCACAAGTATTCACGGTTCAACGCCTTCGAATCACCTTGCCAACCTTTTCAACCTTTCACGCCAATTGGGAAGCGCGTAGGAGATGGCTGCTTACTAGTGGATACTCCATATGGCTATTCGCAATCTCATAAAAAGGTTGAAAAGGTGATCAAGGTTTATCCTCCCCGCTCTAGCATTGACGTTTCTACGTTACCACCTTGAACACGGGTATCTACCTGGGTGGTCTGCGTGTCTGCCGGATTTCCTGCGTGACTGGCAAACATTCTCCAATCCAAGTCCTCAACCAGGGCCTCCCGCGATTCAGTTGACGCTGAGACCGGTAGAGCCCCAATAGTGTTGTCACTGTCAGCCTGTGTACTCGATTGAGGGTCCTCAGCATCCTCCCAGTCATGGTGTGCCAAGCGAAAATACCGGCAGAAGGCCTCTCGACATTGGTCTAAGCTGCCAAAATCATATCCCTTCTGATGCCGTCCTCCGGTGCTCCGAGGAATCCGACACGGTTTTACATGTGGACAGAGCTTTTTGACCGCCATTCCCAGCTGCGTCTCTGTGGATTTATGCCGCACATGCTTCGCCCATTCCGAATACTGATACTGTAATGACTCCCTCGTCACGCGTGACTCCCATTCAGAGTGACTCGGGTCGAGCGTCCCGCGCTCTAAAATGGAGCACCAGAATTCAGCCGGAGTACCGGCCATCGTCAACCGTTTCATTTCATCGAGCGCGTCGGTAACTGGAACTTTTCTTAGATTGATACCCTCAAGTTTGACGTTGAGAAGCATGTGGAACAACGCTTCCCTCCCGCCATTGTCCATTTCTTTTTCAATCGCACCGAAGTAATCGGTGTCCTGCATATGTTCATCGCTTACGTCTATCACGCAGTAACGACGAGCATTCGGACCAGCAGGGACGGCCCATTGGTTATTCGTCGAGATGATCAGGTGAACATGGTTGTCGACATGCACCAAATCTTTCCCTTTGTATTCAAGCGGCATCGTTCGTTCAGTAATGAGAGCTTTCAATACTCCTTCACCAGCCTTATCACCCGCCCACAGAGCCTCATCAGCGAACACTACAAGAGCGTTAGCGAGATGCGCGTTAAAATTGCCGACTAGCTGACGGGTACTCCACACGTGCTTAAAGTGCGGTCCGAATAACTTTCCAAACTGGCTACAGAACACCCCTTTCCCAACCCCCTCATTGCCTCGGAGTACTAAGGCGACACCAGGTCTTTCCCATGGCCGCTGTACGGTTAAAGCCATCCAGTTAAGGACGTAGTGATACAGCGCGGTATCTTTGCCGCAAATGTTGTCGTGGAGATGTTGCAAGTAGAGATGACAATCCCCGGACCGAGGCGTGAGGGGAAAGCCTCGCCACAGGTTGTAATACCCCGGCGTCGATTTCCCAGGCGCAAAGACAATCCCCCGATATTCGCGTCGATTGTAATGACTAAACCATGCCTCAGCCAGAGAAAGAAATTTTCTCCCGACTGCTACTTTCCGTCGAGCACGGTACCGCCCATTCAGATCATGGAGTGACGAGAACGTCACCTGCTCCCACCCCGTGGTGGGGTCTCGGCTCTCATTCATAATGACGCATTTCCCCCCAAAGTCTGTGAGCACGGCATGGACCTGATTGAGTTCGTCAATATGCGCCGGTGGTGGGTAGATGATCCGACGCGCCTCATCCTTCGTCTTCTGCTTGAGGTGCGCATAGAGGTCCTCGATGCTGCCCTTTTGCGGGCACGACCAACAGCGGTAGACCCCATCACTGAGCCTGACCTCAAATGAGGGGGTTTTGTCTTCGTGTAGAGGGAACGGGCATCGCACGAGCCAATTGCCTTTGCGCTCTTTCCCGAGTGGCAAAAGCTCTTTAATGATCTTGGCGATGTTCCCTTCTCGGGTGCCATCCTGCTTCTTTAACTCCGCTACCCAGTCAGGACATGGAGCAGCCTCAACCTCACCTTCCCATTGATAGCCCTTCCCCTTGATCACAGAGGGTGCAGCCACGAAATAGCTATTCTCACCGAGCACATCGAGTCCTTCCCGTACCCCGAGTTGTGACGGAATGGCCCGCTCCGTCCGAAACACGTAATGCGCTCCCCCTGACGGGGTACGCGCTTTCAGTGTAGTCGGTAATGGACCGTACTCGTGAATAAGCTCCTGTAACGAGAGATCACCACGTTTCCCCTTTTTGACATCTTCGTCCAATACAACACGGCCCGATGCGCGGCCCGTCACCAGCCCAATGTTGGCGTTTGGCCAACGTTTCCAGTGTGCCCGGATTTGTGCTGCACCTGTGGTGGCATCCTTAATGCCGTTTGGAGTGCGGGGATGTTTTCCCTTGCTCGTACAGCTCGTCTTGTCGCGGCACGTGCACGCCTCTCCATTGGTCGAATGCAGCGGCACGATGGGCCACCCGTCTTCGGCATATTTCAGCGCGGCATTCAGCCGTGCGTTGTCTTCTCTGTTCTGTGTTGCCATGCGAACCTCCCATAGATAGTGGTGAATGCGATGCACATGATCGTGCCTCGCAATCCTGAAATTGCAGGAAAAGTGTCACGAGCAAGGAGCCCTGATAAGCCACAGTCCTAACACCGAACCGTACGGGGTTAAGGCCCCCTCTTAGGGCCAGACTATCTGTGGCAGCATTCTTTACTTGGAGTTCCGATAGGTGAGGAGTTACGCTGATTTAGAATCTTGGCACGAAGGGCACTTACCTGCATCTTGATCGATACACAATGGCGACAATCCGTTCAGGATTTCATCGAAGGGAGCGGGCGCTTTTTCCAAAATGTTCGCGCAATGTCGAGAAACTCAGAGGCAGCTTTCTTCGCCTCAAGGCTTTTGTACACTTCACGATCCAGCCCAAGAACCTCATGTCCAATTTCCGAAAGGAATTCGCCCTGATCCTGCGCATCAATGGCCCGAAGATACAGCGGCCATTGACTTCTTATCCCTGCCTCCCTCTCTCGACGGACTAAGCTCTTTAATTCCTTTTGACGTTTCTTCAATGCCGACTTTGCACGGTCCATCTGTTCTCTGAGCGGTTGATCTAGATCAAACACCATCGTCGCACTGTTGGATGGGAACGGATAGAACGCAAGCTGACGAGGGGTTTTCTCAGCAGGGTTGAAGAGCTTCTTCACCTTGTACTTCTTCTGAAAATAGAACCGATCCACGCACTGTTCTTTCACAAGAATGGGGACTGACCAATCCAGATAGCGAGAACTCGGAGCTGTTAACGCGAGCTCTCCCTTGGGATCGATGGCTCGAATGCGAAGCCAGTCTTGGCGATACTCCGCATCGCGCCTGAGAAATTCCCACCTCCACTGTAGCCAGTCTGAATCGTCATCTTCGGGAGGAGGTGCTGGATAACTGTCCTTATCCTTCCAGTCCGGCACATTCCAGTGGTGAGGTGCTGCTTGGGGTTTCCGAGGCATGAAACTCTCAACTGCCGTCTGGACCTGAATCACACAAAACTATCGTCACCAGTTTTGAAAGCGATGTGAAGCAACCAATCGTTGACCCACAATACCCAACACGAAATATGTAACGCGAGTCACCCTCGTTGTCACCAAATTGCGTGGTTTGAAGCGGGCACGCTGCGCAACACGAAACACGCCATACGAAACGTGGTGCACGGTCCCCTTGTGACCCAACCTCCTCCTCGTAGTCCGTGGTTCGCCTGACGTGATTACAACGGTAATTCAGGCCAGCTCACAATACGACTGGCAAGACCAGCTTGATTCCGTGCAATGTAGTAGCATCGATCTGATCCAGGGGAGCAGCGCATCACGAAACACGCAAAACGAAGCATAAAACATGAAGCCTCAACTACCCTGCCTCATGATTCGCAGTTCGTGTTCTGTGTGACATAATCACAGCAGCAATTTAGGACGGCTCACAATACGACTGGCAAGACCAGCTCAATTCTGTGTACCGCAGTAACGCCGATCTGATGCTGGGAAGCAACGCACCACGACACACGAGATACGAAGCATGAAGCCCGGACTACCACACTCAAACCTTCGTGGTGCGTGTCTCGCATGAGCAGGTAGCGGTCTTTCCTCGGTCTATGTGTGCCGTGGTGGCAAAGATATAGGAAAGGACAGTGGCATTTTGAAATGAAAAAGGAGTGCCGTCTTGGAAGATGAGGGGGCTACCGCAAATCGTCACCGACTTCAGCCCCCTCTCATGCAATTACAGATTCTACTCAGAAACCCATACTGTTACTGGATGAGCTGTGTCTTCCGTGTATCGCGCTTAGTGACGTATGGTTCATCTATTGTCGCTGTGCCCTTAATCTCATTACACACCGTGTATCCAAAAACGTAATGATACATAGATTGCGTAACGCCCACATGTGTTAACGCATTGTATGGCTGGCCTGCCCGCTGTAAGGCTTCGCGTACGGCTCTATGCACAGAAGGTGTCTCTCTGTCCCACCACATGAACGGGCCTATAAAATAACAGTCACTCCCTCCTACTACTGGTCCCTTTTTCAAGGTATCAATATGGTTTCTCAGCTCCTGGCTATACTCAGTACTTTTCACCACCTTCAGGTCTGATGTGATGTATAAGGCATCGTACGGCACCGATACGCATCCGCTCAGGACCATTAAAAGTACTAGGGCGACGATTGCCATGCTGCCTACTCCTTTCAAAAACCATCCTAGCGCATAAGTGCAAGCTCGAATATTCTAATACCAGTGTTTTCTTACTGGTAACATTCCCCACAAGGGTGGGATACCCTCGAAAGAGGTAAGGCTAGGGTCGCTACCTATTGTCTTTTCGTTCGTGTTGCGGGTTGGGTGGGGGCTGCGTGGGGCGTAACCCTTAATTCCTCTAAAGCCTATCTCAAAGAGCAACAATTGGCCTTCCGAACGAGCGAAGATTTATGTAGCAGTGCGGCCACCTTGTACATTGTCAGCTAGATGTACAACATCTTGCCCATGTTAACCGGCCTGTCGCCAAACCGACGCAAAATCAGATCCCTACAGTAAACTTGACGAGTGTTAACCTGCTGGTATGCTTACCTTGTGCATTCCCCTCACCCAATCTCACTTAGGAATTCAAGGGCAATGGCACGCTTGAAGCCCGTTCCTCGTATCTGCGGTCTCGGTGCCGTACCTCCTAAGGGTAATAGATTCATGGATGTCAGAAGGTTTACAAGCTATTCAGGAGATTCACGAACAGCAAGTCCAAGGCTTTTCAATTCAACCGAAGGGAGAAACAAGTGATGAAAGGGTACGGAGCAATTGTACTGTGTGCCATGGGTCTTACGTTCACTGGTTGTGGATTTGTGGTCAATGGCATCCATGAAGATCTAGCCGTTACTAGCTACCCTGGCGGTGCCAATGTTTCGGTCGATGGAGTTCATCGTGGAGTAACTCCTGTGGTAGTGCCTGTGAGCCGGAAGCATGCCCATGTAGTATCTGTCATGCAAGATGGCCATATTCCGTATGAGATGAGTGTTGTACCGAACACCAGCCTTTGGGAATGGGGGAACCTTATTAGCTGGGGTCCTATTGGCGTAGCTGTGGATGCCTGGACAGGCGGGATGTACGAGATGTCTCGGAACAATGTCCATGCTGTACTTCCTTCCCAACCTCGTGCAACCGTAAAGACCGCGCAAGAAACGGGAACTAAGTAGCTCGGCAAACCAGAAATAGACCACGCTCTAGCAATGCTGCTAGGGCGTGGTTGCTCGGCTTTTTCCTCATCGCAGACCCCTCGTTCAGCTCCTACCAGGCCTTAGCAGACAGACCACAGCCATCGCCTACAAAGGGTACATGCACTGCGCATTAATCCATTGCTATTCGTGGTCCGGCGGCAACCTACTACCCAGCCAACGATAGCTACTTGATTAGTCCTACAGACAAGCCGCGAGACACGCCCTACGCAACTCGCATTTCATCGCTCACCACGTAGCGCCCAACACGAACCGTGGGCGATACCCAATTACAAGCGCCTTCGTGCCCTCCCAAACCACAGCGATAAATCCGTACTTATGAGGAATGGTTATTCCCTCTAAAAGCACTTACTCTCTCAAGAACAATACGGAGGCACCATGTCTAAGAGTAGTGCATTCTTTTCGACCCTTCGCCTTTTGATTCTTCCTCTGTCTGTGTTTGGGTGTGCGTCAATCGAAGCCACCCATGACCATTCGAGAACAATTGAGGTCAAGAAAGCGGATCGAGGACCCCGCACAATAGCGATAGCTCCTGTAGTAGAAATGGCTGCCGTTGAAGGGCTGCCGAAGAATCTTGGCACAGCGTTAGTGCTGGCCCTTGAAGCCAAAAGTCGAGATGCCCAAATCCAGGGAGCAGAGAAACTCAATGCCTCCCTACTCGCTGATGATTCAGTTGAAACCTTTGCTCGTTGGCGCTCGACATACAAACAGACGGGGATATTAGACCCTCGACCTTTGGCCACACTACAAAAGGCGATCGGAGCACGTTATCTTCTCCTGCCGCTTGATACTTATGTAGATAGAGAAAAAATCAGTCCCCAAGAAGCACAGTGCCCCAGTGTCTGCTCAGTGAACCCGAATAATCTGTGGCGCACCAAACTAAAGGTTCTTGCAGAACTGATTGACACCCAAAATGGTGTGGTTGTGTGGAGAGGAGTAGGCGAGGCCCAGCGCATCCAAAACGGCGGAAAGACGTTGGACTTTGGGCTCGTTGTGATTCATCCAGGCAAGGGAGAGGAAGTTGAAACCCTCGCTGGCCGAATGATTGTGGTTGTTGCTCAGGGGATTGCAAAGGGGGTTGATTCATTCTTTCGGTGATTAACGGGCCCATACCCTTATTTAGTTGAGTGGAACGGCGGCAACCCACTACCCAGCCGGTGATAGCTACTTGGTTGGTCTTATAGGCATGGCACGCAACACACCCTCCGCAACACGCATTTCATCGATCGTGGTTCGTGTGGCGAGTTGGGTGTTTCTTAGGGCATGTTTCATGGGTCCTGTGGCGTCTGACCGGTTTTCCGGACCATATATTTAAAAAGGCCAGAGATAAAAAAGGGGGCCCCACCTCGGGAATTTTCCAAAGGCCACTGGGGAGGGGTCAGGTTGGATCGTCTGTGTCTGAATCTGCTACCACGGTGCTACCGGAACAGGGCAAACTAGAGCCATCTACAGCCTCTTCCGTTGCTGTTTCCAATGTGGTTTTTTGTGGAGTTAGATGGTTGGAGTTAGGACTAGAGACAATTCGTAAACCGCAGGTCGCCCGTTCAATCCGGGTCGCCGGCTCCATACTTCCCCACGGAATTTCAACAAATCGAAGGTCGTTCTGGCGGGCTATCGCCGCAAGAAGCCGATCCACCGCCAGAGATTGAGCAGGCTCCCTAACGAAGCGGCTACGTATGTCAGCGCGGCTGCGGTGAGAATGCGGCGAGCCCCCCGCATATCTTCCGCAGACAGATAGTTCCCCTGCTGGAGGACGGGAAGGGCGCGCCTGAAGCTGGCATCCCACTCGACCGGCAGGGTGAAGAAATGCACCAGGGTAGAAATTCCCATCGTGAGCATGACCAGCATCCCGACTGTGGGGCTTTTGGCCAGCGTGGTTGCAATCGGAATCCCCATCATGACCAGTGCGCCGACTTTTTCTGCTCCCTGGGCGATGCGCACGAGCCGTGCGCGTTCTGTCAGAGGCTGGTAGCCCGTATGATCTTGAATCGCGTGCCCGACTTCATGCGCAGCGACCGTGAGAGCGGTGAGGGATTTCCCGCTGAATTTGTCGGGCGTGAGCCGGACTACTCTGGATTCAGCATCGTAATGGTCGCCCAGCTCGGTTATTTCTACCTTGATGTGGTTCATGTCGAACCGATCAAGCAGGTGCCTGGCCAGTTCCCCGCCGGTTCCTGGGTAATCCGGACGGGGGCTGCTATATTGAGCAAAGACCCGCCTGGTCCATAGTTGCGGGCCGAAGATGACGAGACCGATGATGATCAGCAGCAGAATCAGACGCATCGTCGACTTCCTACCCCTTGCCTAGTTGGGCTGGTATAGAGTTGAAGCCTAGCAGGTAATTCAGTTGGCACTCAAGGCGTGGGGTGAGCGATTCGTAGTCAAGGGAGGGTGGATCTCAATGGGTATTCAGATGACAGACCCGGAGCCGCCCAAGGCGGCTCCGGCAGACCCTTCGTGAGGAAGCACATTCAGGAGATCACGTTGGTACCAACGTGTAAGACCAGTCGCCTAGAAACCTGCCATCGTCAGCGCGAACGCAACGATCCCCACGAAAAAGGCCCCTAGTACATACAACATGCCATTCTCCCACACATGGTCGACGATGTGCATGTCACGCATGATCATTCACCTCCTTTGCCGGACATTGGACTTGTGAATTAGCAAGTCCACGGTTGTCCCGCACCGTCGATGACATGCTACAGGTTAGGAAGAGTGTCTCGCCATCGCCTAAAGGATGGATTTGATCTACATCGTTCGGGTG
>JABMDE010000016.1:16772-20639 GCA_015904055.1 Nitrospira sp.
CAGGCTTCCGGTCAGATTCTCGGTACCAACAACATCGGTGATGGGCCGTTGTGATTTCGTCTCATGCGAGGCCCGCCGCAATGAGATGGCGCATCCTATCAGGTGTGCAGCAAGATAGCTACTCTCTGTGATCGCCTATCATTACACCCGGCGGATAAATCGATCATTCTCGAATGAGGCGCGCAGATGTATCGTCATAAGCCGACGATACGGCTCTTTTTCCTTCCCAATCATGACCAGGTCTTCCTGATCCAGGAGGATATTGAGATGCTCTTCCGAGACGAGTTGTCTGATGCCGCCTCCGATATTCACCCGGTACTGCGTCTTTCCATCCGGATTACGTTCCGGCCCCTCGACGATTTCAGTCAGACCATCGATAAAGCCTTCATAGGCGTCGCGCCGGTGGCGCACCTTCGTGCCATTTGGGATTCGCACCCACTTGGATTCGGCCGCTGGTTTGGGAGCGTTACTGGAACTCATACAAGCCTCCTGTGCGCATGTAGCAATGATGTTGCATAGCCGGCGAGCCTCCACGAGGAATCACTGGATCTGTGTCGATTGCGGACCATGCCAGATCAAGTACGGCGGTTTCTTCATGAGTTCGGCGGCGCGCGGGTAAAAACGCAACGCCCAGTCGTAGGCGTGCTCTTGAGCGTTCAGGCAGGTTGCCGCAGAGAAGAGATGACTTGCAACGACACGGAAGGCTGTACGATCGTCCGTCTCAAGGGCGCTGTAGACCGTGCAGGAGAATTCACCCTGCTTCGAGCACTCGGTGCTGATGGCCAGATAGGATCCATCCGCAAATGTCATCAGTCGTTCTAGATTGAGTCGTCCCATTGAGATACCTTTCGTTCCAGAGTGGTAAACAGAGTCTCTGGAATGCATGCGACGAACAGGCCGGAGCAGGGAATTTCCCGCTGGCAAGAGGCCAGTGAGGACGGTACCGGTGTTCATTGCCCGTGTGGTCGAAGCCCCCTCCACAAACCGCGTGATACACAACCCTGTGGACGGGCTCTGGAATGAGAGCGCCGATCGCGCGAAACCTGACACGCTCGAAGGAGGCGCGAGGGATGGGGTTGTAACCGTCAACCGTTCTCAGAATACCACAAATCCGCTTCTTATGGCGAATGTTGTCTCGATCCAGCCAAATCGCTGATGACCGGGGTGGTGATGCGCCTAGTTTTGCTGTAGAAGCCGTGATGCTCGTCATAAGGTCATACGGTGAAAAAATGAGAATTGGTTGGCCCGATGACCGGTCGAGGGTAGCATACAGCCTATGTCGATACGTCTTCTCATGACAGGAGTGGTTCTCGCGATGGTGGCTGCTGCCTGGCCGGCTTGGGCATGGGCCGACTTCACTGCGAAAGTCGTCACGGTGCACGAAGGCGACCGGTTCACGATCTATTACGATGGGCGAAGAGAGACGATCTATCTGAAAGACATCGACTGTCCTGAACTTAAACAGCCCTTTGGGAAACAGGCACGACGGGTTGCCGCCGCGTACGTAGGGAATCGTGACGTGGTGATTCGGGCGCTGAAACAAGATCGGCAGGGAAGAAAGATCGCCGAGGTGCTGCTTGCCGACGGACGGAATATCGCCCATGAATTGCTGAATGAGGGGTTGGCCTGGTCGCGACCCCAATCATCCGATGGGCAGGGGCTCAAGGACATAGAAGAGCTGGCCAGAGCGGCTCATAAAGGTCTTTGGGCGGACCCCAATCCCGTGCCGCCGTGGAAGTGGAATACGCCAAAGAAGGCCGGCCGGAAATTTTCCAATTAGCGACTCCTCCCATACTTGGATTCGGCCGCTGGTTTGGGAGCGTTACTGGAACTCATACAAGCCTCCTGTGCGCATGTAGCAGTGTGACGGTTGTTGAACTTCTGTATTCTCGTTTCTCATTGTGTGATGGCGGTGCATGGCCGGCGAGCATCCACGAGGAATCACTGGATTTGTGTTGATTGCGGACCATGCCAGATCAAGTACGGCGGTTTTTTCATCAGTTCGGCGGCGTGCGGGTAAAAACGCAACGCCCAGCCGTAGGCGTGCTCTTGAGCGCTCAGACAGGTCGCCGCAGAGAAGAGATGACTCGCAATGACACGGAAGGCCGTGCGATCGTCGGTCTCAAGGGCGCTGTAGACCGTGCAGGAGAACTCACCCTCTTTCGAGCACTCGGTGCTGATGGCCAGGTAGGATCCGTCCGCAAATGTCATCAGTCGTTCTAGATTGAGTCGTCCCATTGAGATACCTTTCGTTCCAGAGCGGTGAGCACAGTCCCTGGAATGCATGCGACGAACAGGCCGGAGCAGGGAATTTCCCGCTGGCAAGAGGCCAGTGAGGACGGTGCCGGTGTTCATTGCCCGTGTGGTCGAAGCCCCCTCCACAAACCGCGTGATACACAACCCTGTGGACGGGCTCTGGAATGAGAGCGCCGATCGCGCGGAACCTGACACGTTCGAAGGAGGCGCGAGGGATGGGGTTGTAACCGTCAACCGCTGTGAGAATACCACACATCCGCTTCCTATGGCGAATGTTGTCTCGATCCAGGCCAAATTGTCAATAAGTGGGATGGCGATACACCTAGTCGTGCTCTAGAAGCCGTGATACTCGGCATAAGGGCATCACGGTGAAAAATTGAGAATTGGTTGGCCTGATGGCCAGTCGAGGGTAGCATACAGCCTATGCCGATACGCCTTATCATGACAGGGATTGTTCTCGCGGTGGTGGCCGCTGCCTGGCCGGCTTTGGCGTGGGCCGATTTCACTGCGAAAGTCGTCACGGTGCATGAGGGCGATCGATTCACGATCTATCACGATGGGCGAAAAGAGACGATTTATCTCAAAGACGTCGATTGTCCTGAACTGAAACAGCCCTTTGGAAAACAGGCACGACGGGTTGCAGTCGCGTATGTGGGGAACCGTGACGTGGTGATTCGGGTGTTGAAGCAAGATCGGCAGGGGCGAAAAACCGCCGAGGTGCTGCTTGTCGATGGCCGGAATATCGCCCATGAATTGCTGAACGAGGGACTCGCCTGGTCGCGACCCCAATCATCCGACGGGCAGGGTCTCAAGGACATGGAAGAGCTGGCCAGAGCGGCCCATAAAGGTCTATGGGCAGACCCGAATCCTGTGCCGCCGTGGAAGTGGCTTGCGCCAAAGAACGCCGGCCGGAAATTCTCCAATTAGCGATTCCTCCCATACCCTCTCTACCCGCTTGAAGCCAATATTTTTGGTGTAATTGGCTGCGCCCTGTTGGTTCGTATAGCCCTGGATCAAGATCCTCTGCCGATTTGTGTACTGTGCTGCGCGGCTTGCCCCGATCAGATGCTGCAGTTGGACATCATCGAAATAAACTACGAAGATCGCAGTATTTGCTTCCTCTGACCCCGATTGAGAATGTTTTGCGTATTCGCGCCGGTGAGTTCGGCTATTTGGACGGGTTTGTCCAGCACTATATCGGACGTATGGAGATCGGATAGGCGAGGCGATTGACGGGGGTGGTCTTTGCGTTCAGCGTGAGGCTTGAATAGCCTGCTGAATGCGCTGGATGTGACTCTGGAGTTCTGAGCCGTGGAGAGGGACGGCCTCATGCGGCACGCGCCAGACCGGTTCGAGCGGAGAGGGATCTGTGGGAAGGCGGGGGATGATATGCCAGTGGATGTGCGGCAGTTGGTTCCCGAGGAGTTCGTAGTTGATCTTCTTGGCCCCATAGGCCTGGGCCAGCGCCTTGGCGACCTGGTTCACGTCTTCCATCAGCTGGATCCGTTCCGTCGGCGTCAGGTGAAAGAGCTCCGTTGCGTGGCGTTGGAGGACGAGGACGGTCCAGCCGGTGAAGAATTGATCGTCATGGAGATAGGCCTTCGTGATGCC
>JABMDE010000016.1:20759-30308 GCA_015904055.1 Nitrospira sp.
TTCATGGTGACGATGACGTTTGTTTTTCCGGTGAATTCAACGAGATGGTCGAATGATCCGGCCAATGCCGTCGTTGGATCGGTTGCGAGGAGAGCGCTGAACAGTGCGATGGGAATGAAACTGGGTTTTGCCACAAGGGCCTCGGCAGCGTAGGCGGTTGAATCTGCCGTGCGCCGGATCGCGCAGGCTGCTGCAGCATAGCAAAGTTCCAGAAAGAGCGCGAGCGCCGCCTTGACACTCAGTTTGGCCCGACGATATTCTGCATTTCAGTCGTCTGCGCCTCCGGTGTATGTCGGCGCCTCTCGTGATCCCTCGTCCTCTGGCCAACAGGCTGATGCGTCTCTACGACTATTCTCACCCGCTCAAGCCCGGAGTGGTCATTCGTGGATACGATCGGCCACATGCCGTGCGGACAGCGCGTATGTGTGCGGCGGTTGCCGCTCGACTGGGGCATCCCGGTGAGCGGGTCCGTTCCTATCAGATTGCGTGTCTGCTGCATGATCTGGGACGAGCTGGATTGGACCGCCGACTCTTTGGGAAGATTTGGTCTTGGGCCAAGCAACATCACATTCCTACGAGGCCGCGTGAATGGCGAGCCCTGCATCCGAGCACGAAGTATGGCCGGGAGACGGAGGCGTTCCTCTCGTTGTATCGCCGTGATCTGCAAGCAGCCGGTATCAGGATGGATCGTTGGGCGGCTGAACAGGTGGAAATGCGTCTGGGATATGCGCGGCGTCTGGCGCGGCGTCTGCGGACTGTTCGTCCATTGATGAACGAATGGGGAATCGTATGGGCTCCCTGGATGCAGCTCGTGATGCTCTATTACTACTATCCTGAGCGATTGGCGTCCGCCCAGCCCTGGGTTAAGCAGCTGGCAGAGATTCTTGTCGCCTGTGAACAGTTCGAAGCCTACAGTAATCGGCAGCGCGGCCGCGATTACTATGTTCGGGAGAAGGAAACGTTGTCAGAAGCCTTTACCTATCTCGGCACACTGTCGGCAGAAGGTATTCTGAGCGAGGACGTTGTGCAGGCATTGCGCAGGTTGGCCGGCGAGGGTACGTTCGACTCCATTCTCGAAGAGGCGCGGGGCTGTCCGTTGAGCAAGATGGAACGGCAGTATTTGCGTGGGTTGGTCTCAGGAGGTGCGTGATGGCTGTGAAGACGATTCCATTTCAGGTTGAGATGGCGGGCGACACGCACATCGACAACATCACGAAACGGGTCTCGTCCGCCGTGGCTGATTCCGGGCTGATGGCGGGAATCGTCACGGTGTTTGTCAAGCACACGACGGCGTCGGTCATGATCATCGAAGACGAGCCTGGCATACGCGCCGACACGAAAGCCTTTTGGGACCGTGTGGTGCCGGCGGACCCTCAGTGGCAACATAACACCAGGAATCCAGGAGAAGACAACGGCCACAGCCACTTGCGGGGCCAGCTTCAGGGGCCGTCGGTGACGGTTCCCTTCTCGAATCGCGCGCTGCTGTTGGGGACTTGGCAGCAGATTGTCGTGGTCGATTTCGATACGCGGGCCCGCCGGCGTGAGTGCATCCTTCAAATCATGGGGGAGTAGTGGTGATGGATCGGCCACGAACGTCTGTGATCGGAGTCGCAGCGATCGGTTTCGGACTGGTTCTCTCTTTCTCTCAGCCTGGGGCAGCCGAATGGGGCAGTCCATTGGGCGGTTCGTACGAGGGGCAGCTCGATCAAAGTCACCCTGGCCGACCGGAGCGAACATCCGGCCAAGTTGGTCGGGGCTGATCCGGATCGGGATTTGGCGGTCTTGCAGATCCAGGCCTCTGAAAACGTGCTGGAACCGTTGGCCATCGGCGCGTCTCATGATTTACGAGTCGGACAAAAAGTTTTAGCCATCGGGAATCCCTTTGGACTCGACCATACACTCACGACCGGTGTGGTGAGCGCGCTCGGCAGGACGATCAAGTCAATGTCGAACCGGACGATTGAAGGGGTGATTCAGACCGATGCGGCGATCAATCCGGGCAACTCTGGCGGTCCATTGCTTGACAGCGCGGGCCGCTTGATTGGCGTCAATACTCAGATCGTCAGTCCCAGCGGTGCCTATGCCGGGATCGGTTTCGCCGTGCCGGTAGATACGGTCAATCGCATCGTTCCGGAGCTCATCAAGCATGGCAAATTGATCAGGCCTGGTATGGGCGTGTCATTGATTCACGATTCGATCGCCAGACGGTGGGGGGTCAAAGGGTTAGTGATTGGCAAGGTGTCGTGCGGAGGCAGCGCGGATCGGGCCGGGTTGCGCGGTGTGCGCGAGACCGCCGCCGGGCGCATCGAACTCGGTGATATCGTGGTGGCGGTCGATGGGAAACCGGTTGAGACGGTCGACGATCTTATGGATGCGATGGAGAAGTACAAAATCGGCGATCGAGTGAAAGTGGATGTGGTCAGAAACAATAAGCGGCAGTCCGTCGATGTGACGCTTCAGGCGGTGAATTAGTGGGGAGATAGGTCTGGGCGTGCGGTAAAGAGTCTATGCTAAGATGCTGCACTGATAGCTCTACTTCCATCCTTGATTTCAGTCTGACATGAGGAGTTCTCCATGGGCGATCATCGCGCCACCGATAGCGGTACACATCAACCGGGCCAGGGGAGTGATCGCCAAGACAGCACACGCGGAGCGCGGTCAGGGGCAGGGCAAGGGCAGGGGCAAGGGATTGACCCGCTTGCTCTGATCGAGCAGTGCTTGGAGTCGTTTCCAGAAGAGGACCCTCGCCGGAATATTCTCTACAAGCTCCGCCACGCGGTCATGCTGGAGGCAGCGTCACATCAACAACGCGAAGTCGAATTCAAGAAACTGAGCGAGGTCACGGCCAAGCTGACCGCGCCGGCGAACCGCATCGGCACCTTGCTGGAGATTCCCGGCGAAGGGCTCGCGCGCATCCTAGTCGGCGGGGCCGAGTACTATGCCAACGTCGATCCGCGTGTCGAAGCGGGGGATCTCAAGATCGGGGCTCAGATCCTGGTCAATGACGCCTACGCCGTTATCAAAACCCTCGGCTACGATCGGAACGGGCCGATTTTGAAGCTGGCCGAAGCGATGCCTGATGGACGGCTGCGGTTCGAACAGGAGATGGGCCGGCAGCCGCTGATTTTGCAACGGTCCACCGACTTAGTTGGAATCGAGCTCAAGGCCGGCGATGAGGTTCGGATCGATCCCACGTTTCGCATTGCAATCGAGAAGCTTGCGGACCGGACCTCCGGCAAGCATCTGCTCGATGAAGTGCCGAAGATCACATGGGAGCAGATCGGCGGGCAGCGCGAGGCGATTGCAGCGATCAGAAAAGCCGTCGAGTACCCGTTGCTCCATGCAAAGACATTCGAGCAGTTCAAGTTCTCACAGCCGAAAGGATTTTTGCTCTATGGTCCTCCCGGATGCGGTAAGACGCTGATCGGGCAGGCCGCGGCCGGGAGTCTGTCCAAGCTGATGGGGCAGTCGCAGCAGGACCACGCGAAGGAACTGGGTGGACGTCCTCCGGTCACAAGCGGGGCGTTCCTCCATGTGAAGGGCCCTGAGATTCTCAACATGTGGCTGGGCGAGTCCGAACGGATGGTCCGCGACCTCTTCGCCCAAGCGCGAGCGAGGCGGAAAGCGGGCGCGCTGCCGTTCATCTTCATTGATGAGGCAGAGTCGGTGCTGGGCACGCGGCGGGCTATGCGCTCGTTCAATATTTCCAACACCCTGGTGCCGATGTTCTGCAGCGAGATGGATGGGATCGAGTCGTTGCACGATGTCGTCATCATTCTGGCCTCGAACCGGCCCGATCTGATCGATCCGGCTGTGCTTCGGCCAGGCCGCATCGATCGGAAGATCAAAGTCGCGCGGCCCAATCGTGAGGCATCGGCTGAAATCTTGAAAGTGTATCTGACGGAGGAACTGCCGTTAGACCAGGCCGTGATTGCAAAACGGGGCGGTGAGCCACGTCAAGCCGTGACTGTTTTGATCGACGAAACCATCGAAGCCATCTTCAAGCGGACCGATGAGAACCGGCTGTTGTCCATCCGATTGCGGAACGGTCAGAACAGTGTGCTCTATCGTGGCGATCTGGTGAGCGGAGCGATCCTTTCCTCGATCGTTCAGCGGGCAAAGGAAAAGGCGATCGAGAGGACGATTCAATCGGGCGCACCGGCTGGTCTGCTGGCCGAGGATCTGTTTGAGTCGGTAGCGGAGGAGTTTCGCCAAGGGGAGATGTTGCCGCCGGACGATGCGGCGGAAGAGTGGTTGAAGCTGCTGGACCATCATCCTGAACAGGTCGTCGGCATTTCTTCGTTCCGCCGAGGCCGGCAGACGGAAGAGCGGCTGGTGAGTCAAATCATTTGAAGACGTGACATGTGAAAGGTGAGAAGTGAAAGGTTGGGAGTCTGAGTGTTCCCAGTTTGACGTGATGACTGTTTCACGTTTTACCTTTCACGTTTAACGAGTTATGCGTCGCAAGATGGACCGGCAGTATTTGCGTGGGTTGGTCTCAGGAGGTGCGTGATGGCTGTGAAGACGATTCCATTTCAGGTTGAGATGGCGGGCGACACGCACATCGAAAACATCACAAAACGAATCTCGTCCGCCGTGGCCGATGCCGGGTTGATGGCTGGAATCGTTACGGTGTTTGTCAGGCATACGACGGCGTCGGTCATGATTATCGAAGACGAGCCTGGCATACGCGCCGACACGAAAACATTTTGGGACCGTGTCGTACCGGAGGACTCTCAGTGGACTCTCAGTGGCAACATAACACCAGAAATCCAGGAGAAGACAACGGCCACAGCCACCTGCGGGGTCAGCTGCAGGGACCGTCGGTGGTGGTTCCCTTCTCGAATCGCGCGTTGCTGTTAGGGACCTGGCAGCAGATTGTCGTGGTCGATTTCGATACGCGGGCCCGCCGGCGCGAATGTATCCTTCAAATCATGGGGGAATAGCGGTGATGGATCGGCTACGGACGTCCGTGATTGGAGTTGCAGCAATCGGTTTCGGACTGGTTCTTTCTATCTCTCAGTCTGGGGCCGCCGAATGGGGTAGTCCGTTGGGCGGTTCGTACGAGGGGATTGAGGGAAAGCCGCGTCCGATCGCTCCGGCTCCGGTTGAATTAGGGCCCGATGAGCGGGCGACGATCGCGGTGTTTGAGCGGGCGACCAAATCGGTGGTGTTCATTGCCAATACGGCAATGCAGCGCGACTTCTGGTCGATGGACACCATGGAGGTTCCGCAGGGATCCGGCTCCGGATTCGTGTGGAACAAGCAGGGCCACATTGTGACCAACTTTCATGTGATTTACGGAGCCAGCTCGATCAAAGTCACGCTGGCCGACCGGAGCGAACATCCGGCCAAGTTGGTCGGCGCCGATCCGGATCGGGATCTGGCGGTCTTGCAGATCCAGGCGTCTGAAAACGTGCTGGAGCCGTTGGCCATCGGTGTGTCCCACGATTTGCGGGTTGGACAAAAAGTCTTAGCCATCGGGAACCCCTTCGGGCTCGACCATACACTCACGACCGGCGTGGTGAGTGCGCTTGGCAGGACGATCAAGTCGATGTCGAACCGGACGATCGAAGGAGTGATTCAGACTGATGCGGCAATCAATCCGGGCAACTCCGGCGGTCCATTGCTCGATAGTGCGGGCCGCTTGATTGGCGTCAATACTCAGATCGTCAGTCCCAGTGGCGCCTATGCCGGGATCGGGTTTGCCGTGCCGGTGGATACGGTCAACCGCATTATTCCGGAACTCATCAAGCACGGCAAATTGATCAGGCTTGGTTTGGGTGTCTCGCTGGTGTCGGATGCGATGGCCCGGCGGTGGGGCGTGACAGGGCTGATTATCGGCAAGGTGACGGGCGGGGGCGGTGCCGAGCGTGCCGGGTTGCGCGGTGTGCGCGAGACGACGGCCGGGCGTATCGAACTCGGTGATATCGTGGTCGCGGTCGATGGGAAGCCGGTTGAGACGATCGACGATCTGATGGGCGCGATGGAAAAGTACAAAGTCGGCGATCGGGTGAAAGTGGATGTAGTCAGAAACAACAAGCGGCGGTCCGTCGATGTGACGCTTCAGGTCGTGAATTAGTGGGGAGACGGGTCTGGGCGTGCGGCAAAGAGTCTATGCTAAGATGCCGTATTGACACATCTGTTTCCGTCCTTGTTTTCAGTCTGACATGAGGAGTTCTCTATGGGCGATCATCGCGCCACCGATAGCGGTACACATCAACCAGGCCAGGGAAGTGATCGCCAAGACAGCACGCGCGGAGCGCGTTCAGGGGCAGGGCAGGGGCAAGGGGCTGATCCGCTTGCTCTGATCGAGCAGTGTTTGGAGTCGTTTCCTGAAGAAGACCCTCGCCGGAACATTCTCTACAAGCTCCGTCATGCGGTCATGCTGGAGGCGGCGTCACATCAACAACGCGAAGCCGAATTCAAGAAACTGAGCGAAGTCACGGCCAAGCTGACCGCGCCGGCGAACCGCATTGGCACCTTGCTGGAGATTCCCGGCGAAGGGCTCGCGCGCATCCTGGTCGGCGGGGCCGAGTACTATGCCAACGTCGATCCGCGTGTCGAAGCGGGGGACCTCAAGATCGGGGCGCAGATCCTGGTCAATGACGCCTATGCGGTCATCAAGACCCTCGGCTACGATCGGAATGGGCCGATTCTGAAGCTGGCCGAAGCAATGCCAGATGGACGGTTGCGCTTTGAACAGGAGATGGGCCGGCAACCGTTAATTTTGCATCGGTCCACCGACTTAGCCGGAGTCGAGCTCAAGGCCGGCGATGAGGTTCGGATCGACCCCACGTTTCGAATTGCGATCGAGAAGCTTGCGGATCGGACTTCCGGCAAGCATCTGCTCGATGAAGTGCCGAAGATCACATGGGAACAGATCGGCGGGCAGCGCGAGGCGATTGCAGCGATCAGAAAAGCCGTCGAGTACCCGTTGCTCCACGCAAAGACGTTTGAACAGTTCAAGTTTTCCCAACCGAAAGGGTTTTTGCTCTATGGTCCTCCCGGATGCGGCAAGACGTTGATCGGGCAGGCTGCGGCTGGGAGTCTGTCCAAACTGATGGGCCAGTCGCAACAGGACCACGCAAAGGAACCGGGTGGGCGGCCTCCGGTTACGAGCGGGGCGTTCCTCCATGTGAAGGGCCCTGAAATTCTCAACATGTGGCTGGGCGAGTCCGAGCGGATGGTCCGCGACCTCTTTGCTCAAGCACGGGCGAGGCGGAAAGCGGGCGCGCTGCCGTTCATCTTCATCGATGAGGCGGAGTCGGTGTTGGGCACGCGGCGGGCCATGCGCTCGTTCAATGGCGGACTTCATGGAAACGGAGTTGAGCGTCGATACGATGCACAATCGGCCGATTCTCAATACGCGTGATGAGCCGCATGCCGATCCGAAGAAATATCGTCGTCTCCATCTGATCATCGGCGATGCCAACATGTGTGAGTATGCCACGGCGTTGAAAGTTGGGACCACGCAGTTGGTGCTGGATTTGATCGAACGAGGCGCCGCTCCGTCTCTTGAGTTGGAGCAGCCCGTGACGGCGGTGAAACAGCTTTCGCGCGACATCGATCTCAAGGCGGCGGTGCGACGACAGAATGGACAGACCATCACCGCTCTGGAGATTCAAGAGCAGTACTATCGAGCGGCGGAGCGAACGCTGGCCGGCCTTGACGAGGAATCGGACTGGGTGTTGAACGAATGGGGCGAGACGCTCCGGTTGCTGGCGCAGGACCGCCAGCGTCTGGTCGGAAAATTGGATTGGGTCACCAAGCTGTGGCTGCTGGAGACCTTCATGCGCGAAGAGCGAATCGGGTGGGACGATCCGTGGTTGGCCAGTTTGGACCTGGCGTATCACAATGTGCATCCTGCACGCGGGCTCTATTTGGGACTCGAGGCTGAGGGGAAGGCCTGGCGAATGACGACTGAGGCCGACGTCGAACGGGCCTTGTCTGTCGGTCCATCCGATACCAGAGGAGGATTGCGAGGGCTTTGTATCAGACGGTTTCCCGACCACATCAGATCCATGCAGTGGGAGCGCATTCAGTTCACGGGAGGGCTCATGCCGCGCACCCTGGAGATGGGCGATCTGTTCGAGCCTGCCGATGTGAGGGCCTGCGCCGAACGGTTCGAGACCGCTGATTCTCCGCTGGATGCATTGAAAGCATGGAACGATAGAAAGGACACTGGATCATGAAGCATATAGCGATGCCGGAGCGGCGAGAAGGGCCTGTCGATCCCATGCCGAAACAGCCCGGCCCCTCGGAAGAAGGCGGGGGACCTAAGAGGCCTGATACTGGGTCGCCCGATAAAGACAACCTTCTCAAGCGGATGAGAAAGGTCGATCCGAAGCAAGCAGAACGGTACCGGCAACGGACAGGGGAATAGGCGTCAATCGTCAACCGTCATGCGCCAATCGGAGAAGCCAGGGGCACCGTTTGATACGAATGACGACTGACGTTTGACGATTCACGGAGAGAATTATGGGGATGCAAGGCGATTTTTATCAGTTATTGAAAGAGCAGGGCTATCAGTTGGGGGCGTCGGCTGTGGCGGGAGAGGGCCGGGAGTTTATGACGGCCACGACGATCCTGGCGTTCAAGTATCGGGACGGCGTGTTAGTGGCCGGCGACCGCCGCGCGACGGCCGGTAACATGGTGATGTACGATCGGACCGATAAGGTCTTGGAGATCGACCGCCACAGCGTCATGGCCATCGCCGGCGTGCCGGCCACGGCCTACGAGATGGTGCGGGTTTTGGAGCATTCGTTCAAATACTACCGGCGGACGCAGCTGCAGGAGCTGAGTTTTGAAGGCAAACTGCGGGCAGTTTCGAAGCTGCTCAAGGATAACGTTCCGGCGGCCCTATCCGGTACCGGCGCGGTTGTGCCGGTGTTTGCCGGCTATGATTTCCAGCAGGAGGCGGCCAAGATTTATTTCTACGATATTCTTGGCGCGGAGTTCGAAGGGGTGGAGTATGCGGTTTCAGGGTCCGGTTCACCGACGATTCGAGGGATTCTCCATTACCTCAACACATGGGGAGAGCGTCCGCTTGCTGTGTTGCCGGAAGACGATGCAGCGATTCAGGCATTGCGTCTCTTAACGAGCGCGGCGGAATTCGACTCGGCGACCGGGGGAGTGAATCGCGAATCCAACCTGTACCCGATTATCAAGTTGATTACGAAGGATGGAGTTCGAGTGATGCCGGATGATCAATTGAAGAGACTATTCGAATCGAAGGTTGTGCGCCATGTATGAAGAGCCATATAAGTGGGTTGAGGCGGTTGGTAATCGCCGGCAGTATTTGGATGAACAGTTCAAACAGGGCAGTCCGGTCGTCGCGCTGGTCTACGATTCCGGCATTCTCCTTCTGACCGTCAGCAAGGGGACGCCGAAGCTCTATGAGATCTACGATCGATTGGCGCTCGGTGGCATGGGGCATCCGGCGGATCTGGAAAAAATCAGGTTCAGCCTGTTGGAGATGGCGCATGTGGAGGGCTTCAATCGGTCGCCGTCTGATGTGACGGGCGGCCGCATGGTGAAGTACGGGAT
>JABMDE010000160.1 GCA_015904055.1 Nitrospira sp.
ACGCGGCCAAGAGTGACGATTCAACTGCCGGCGCGATCCATAACATCCTGGCGACGCCGAAGGCTTCTTCCCTTACACCCCCGCTTCCCTCAACACCTGCCCCGTGTATGACCGCTTTGCCTTGGCAATTTCTTTCGGCGGTCCTTCAGCAACGATCTCGCCGCCGCGATCCCCGCCTTCCGGCCCCAGGTCGATGATCCAGTCGGCATTTTTGATCACGTCCAGGTTGTGTTCGATGATGAGGATCGTGTTTCCGGTTTCGACGAGCCGATCCAGCACATCCAGCAGCCGTTGCACATCGGCAAAATGCAGTCCGGTCGTCGGCTCATCGAGGATGTACATCGTGCGACCGGTCGCCCGTTTTGAAAGTTCCCGCGAGAGTTTCACCCGTTGCGCTTCGCCGCCGGACAGCGTCGTCGCAGACTGGCCAAGCTTCACATAGTGCAGCCCGACATCATGCAACGTCTGGAGCTTGGTCTTGATGAGTGGGATATGCTCGAAAAACTCCAACGCGTCATCGACGGTCATGTTCAGCACATCGGCGATGCTCTTCCCCTTGTGGAGGATCTCCAGCGTCTCGCGGTTATAGCGTTGCCCCTTGCAGACTTCACAGGTCACATAGACATCGGGGAGGAAATGCATCTCGATCTTGATGAGCCCGTCGCCCTGGCAGGCCTCACAGCGGCCGCCCTTGACGTTAAAACTGTACCGGCCCGGCTTATAACCACGAACGCGTGACTCCGGCAGGTTCGAAAAAAGATCGCGGATGTAGCCGAACAAGCCGGTGTAGGTAGCAGGATTGGACCGCGGTGTGCGGCCGATCGGCGATTGATCGATATCGATTACTTTGTCGAGCGCCTCGACGCCTTTCAATTCCTTACAACCGTCGATCTTCGGCTTCTTCTGATAGAGCAGTTGGGAGAGCGAGTGGAAGAGCACTTCCAGCACCAATGTGCTTTTACCGGACCCGGATACGCCGGTGACACAAGTCAGCAGCCCCAACGGCACTCTCGCCGTCACGTTTTTGAGATTGTGTTTCTGCGCACCGACGATGGACAGATACCCTTTGGGCTTCCGCTGCCGCTGCGGAACGAGCACGGTCTGGGCCCCGCGCAGATATTGCCCCGTGACGGAGTCAGGATTGCCCATCACCTGTTGCGGCGTCCCTTGCGCGATCACATGGCCGCCGTGCGTCCCGGCACCGGGCCCCATGTCGAGCAGATGATCCGCCGCCATCATCGTTTCTGCATCGTGCTCAACGACGACCACTGTATTGCCAAGATCGCGCAATCGCACCAATGTCTGGAGCAAACGGCGATTGTCACGCTGGTGCAACCCGATCGACGGCTCGTCAAGGATGTAGAGCACACCGACAAGGCCCGAGCCGATCTGCGTCGCCAGCCTGATGCGCTGTCCTTCCCCGCCTGACAAGGTGGCGGCCGCACGATCGAGGGTCAGGTAATCCAGTCCGACGTTGACAAGAAAACCGAGCCGCTCGCGGATCTCTTTCAAAATCCGATGGGCAATGACCAGTTCCCGGTCGGTAAATTTCAGTGTGACGAAAAAATCTGCCGCGGCCCTCACCGAGAGCCTCGTCACCTCCGAGATTGATTTCTTCGCCAGTTTGATAGACAAGCTTTCAGGCTTAAGCCTCGCGCCGTGGCAGACCTCGCAGGGCTCCAACAAGGTAAAATCATCTTCCTCCGGACAGCCCGGCGCCATGGCAAACCCGATGCCGTCGCAAGCCGGACAGGCGCCGTGCGGACTGTTGAACGAAAAGATTCTAGGCTCGACCTCCGGGTAGCTCACACCGCATTTGATGCACGCCAGCTTGTCGCTATAAAGCCGGGGCTCACCCTCTTCCGTCATGATCCCCACGAGTCCGCCTGCCAGCTTCGTCGCCGTCTCAACCGAGTCCGCCAGCCGACGCATGAGCGCGTCTCCGGACTTGATCACCAACCGATCGACGATGATCTCGATGGTGTGCTTCTTCTGTTTATCCAGCGCAATGTCCTCGCCCAAATCAACCATCTTGCCGTCGACGCGGGCACGGACATAGCCCGCCTTTCGCATCTCCAGCAATTCTTTCCTATACTCCCCCTTTCGCCCACGCACGATTGGAGCAAGGATCTGAAACTTCGTCCCTTCCGGTAACGACGCGATTGCGTCGACCATCTGCTGAACAGTCTGCGCCGTGATCTCATCTCCACATTGGAAGCAATAGGGACGCCCGACACGCGCATACAGCAGCCGCAGATAATCGTAAATCTCCGTCACGGTGCCGACGGTCGAGCGGGGATTGTGGCTGGTACTTTTCTGCTCGATAGAAATAGCAGGAGACAAACCTTCGATTGAATCGACATCCGGCTTCCCCATCTGTTCGAGGAACTGGCGGGCATAGGCCGACAGCGACTCGACATACCGCCGCTGTCCTTCCGCGTAGATCGTGTCGAATGCGAGCGACGACTTGCCGGACCCGCTCAAGCCGGTGATGACGACCAGCCGGTCGCGCGGGATCTCGACATCGATGTTCTTGAGATTGTGTTCGCGCGCGCCTTTGATGACGATTGAGTGGCTCATACGCGGCGGATTATAGCATCCGGCCGCCTTACCTTGACAAAGCTCAAAAGCGGGTGCTACCACAATCGGCATGGTACAGGTCCAAGAACCGTCCGTAAGGCAGGAACCCCCTGCACCCCCTCAAGCCGTCTCGACCTGGTCGGGACCGGCCAGGGAACAGGCCGTGCAGCGGATGTTCACCTCCATCGCCGGCGTCTATGACCTGAATAATACGCTTCTCAGCTTCGGACTCCATTACCGCTGGAAACAAATCGCCGCGTCATTTGTCACGCCGGTCGAACAAGGGACGGCCCTTGATGTCGGAGCCGGTACGGCAGATCTCGCACTGTTGGTTGAGCCACGGATGGGTACAACCGGACGCGTGATAGCATCCGACCTGAACTATGCCATGTTAGCTGAAGGCCTTAAGAAAGTGGACGGCAGAGGACTGACCGGCAAAATTACCTGTTTACAGGCAAGCGCAGAACATTTGGGCTTTGCCGACAATACCTTCGATGCCGTCACCACCGGCTTCTGTATGCGTAATGTCGGCAACCTTCCGCAAGCGGTACGCGAAATTCGCCGCGTCATGAAGCCGGGGGGGCGTTTCATCTGTCTGGAGTTTTCACGCCCGGTGTTCGGCTGGTTGCGAGCCCTGTACGATTGGTATTCGTTCAAACTCTTGCCATGGATCGGCACGAAAGTGGCCCGGGATAAGACGGGCGTGTATGAATACCTTCCGGCATCGATCCGTACGTTTCCAGATCAAGAACGGCTCTGCCAGGTATTGCGTGAGGCGGGCTACAGCCAGGTGTCGTATAAGAACCTGACCGGCGGGATCGTCGCGATCCATGTAGCCACGAAATAGCCGTGAGACGTTAGGCGTGAAAGGTAAGGCGACGAGCAGGATTTCACCACCCCTCACCCCTTACGCCTTAC
>JABMDE010000161.1 GCA_015904055.1 Nitrospira sp.
GCGGGGTTGATGCGACTGGACGAAACGGCAACAACCCCCTAACCCGGGTGGGGAATTTTCGATGACCCGAACTGGGGAGATTTGGATGACCCTTGACAGACAACGGCAGCAGAAACCACTTGTCTGACGGATCAGGAGCGCGGAGGGGACGCATGCAGCCGATGGCTTAACCCACACTATTCATGGCGGTTCGTCGCGAAATCGCGGAGCCGCGTCGCGAGAGCGGCGCGCGGAGGCCGGAGGACCTGAGCAACTGTCTTGACGGTCACGCGTTCGCAGCCACGACTGGCTGCCACGGAGTCCCATGATGCACCATCGCATTCAGAATCGTCAGCAACTTCCGCATGGCGGCGACGAGCGCGACCTTCGGCGCCTTTCCCGCCGTGCGCAAGCGCTGATAGAACGCCCGGATGACCGGGGTCCAGCGCGTCGCGACCAAGGCGGCCATGTACAAGGCCGTCCGGACAGGAGCGCGCCCACCCCAGATCGTTCGATGCCCACGCAGCCGTCCACTATCTCGATTGAAGGGGGCGACCCCCACCAACGCCGCAATCTGTTTGCGATTCAAGCGGCCCAGTTCCGGCAACTCCGCCAACATCGTCCGACTCATCACTGGTCCAATACCGGGCACACTCTGTAAGAGATCTTCGCGCTCACGCCACATCGGACTGTGCTGAATCCGGGCATCGAGCTCCGCATCGACCCGCGCCAGTTCCGCACGCAACCAGCGCAGATGCACCGCAATCCGCTTGCGCACACGATCCGGGGTGCGATCCAGTCGATTCTGCTCCGCCCGGTGCATCGCCAACACTTGGCGGCGGCGAGCCAGCAGGGCGGCCAACTCCTGAGTCTGGGCATCCGGCAGCACCCGCAGGGCTGGTTGAATGACCTTGGCACAGCGGGCCAACACCTGCGCATCCAGCGCATCCGTCTTCGCCCACTGCCCCGTCGCCTTGGCAAAGTCGCGGACCTGGCGGGGATTCACCACGATCATGGGCAAGGCGGCATCCACCAACGCGCGCAGCAGCGGGCGTTCCAACCCACCCGTCGCCTCCACAACAATCCGCGTCGGCGGGACCTCGGTCAGCTGTCCGATCAACGCAGTGATCCCAGCGGCATCATACGACACACTCGTGGACTTGCCGGACGGTCGGACGTTCACATCCAGTCGGGCTTTCGAAATATCAATGCCGACACACATCACTGGCGTCTGCATGGTCGCCTCCTTGGTGAAGCCCGTCCTTGTCCTGATGCGGGCTCTGTGGCCCAGGTAACTGTTCGGGCTTGGGTGAGGGGGGAGCGTGACGACCTGGCTCAGGCACGGTCTCGTGGGACCGGAGGCGTATCGATCTGTCACGTTCCATGGATCTCCTGTATCACAATTCCAAGATACAAGGCGTACTCGTGCAGTACGTCGAGGGACCGAAAGATGAGCCCGCCGCCCGCAGGCTTGTCGCAGCAGCGGATCGGCGATTGCAGCAGAAGCGCTGCATGAATTATGCGGGCTAAGCTGCAGAAAGACAATCGGCGGCAGGCTAAACTTAAAAGAAGATGGTGTCAATAAAGCGGAAAGGGTCTGAATCGGGGGCGGATCTTGCCCGGAAGCAAGAGGACAAAGAAACAGGGACATTCTACTTTTTCAGGCCGCGTTGGTCTATGGTTGGGGGGCGGGGGCGGCAAGGAAGCACCGGGCGGCCACGTGCCGGAAAATTGAGAATGTCCCCGCTTCCCCTCGCGTTTCCCCTCCATACTTACCGTACCTTGGGTGAAGGACGATTGCAGGGTAGCGGACCTGGTGGCCAGCCTAGCAGGCTCGCTACAGCACGATGCTCCTACGCCTACGCGGTTGAGAATGAAAAACTACGCAGCGTCCGTTTAGCTTCTTGAAGTGTATGGCTGTCTGAAGCCATAATTCCCTGGGTAGAGGAGCGTTTGTGATGAACCTTCTGGATAAAGAATGGCGGCTACATGGCGTGATGCTGCTGCTGCTCACGCTCCTGTTCGTTGTCGATATTGAAACCCATCATGGGTTCGCCAACCATGTGCTCTATGTCATCGTAGTCTTGACCGCAACATTATCACGTCACGTATGGATGCCGGCGGCGGTGGCGGGTATCGGAACAGTCCTGACCGTGATCGGCATGATTGTGAGACCAGGTACGCCTGGCTTGCCATTATGGATGCCACTTTGGAATCGAGCATTTACGATTACCATGTTATGGATCATGGTCTGGTTTGCCTGGAAACGGCGGGAGGCTGAGTCGGCCTTGAAAGTCCTGAATGAGAATCTGGAGGAAACGGTCACCGAGCGAACGCGAGAACTGACCAGTGTCAATCGAGCGCTCGTCTTGGAAATTACCGAGCGCATGCAGGCCGAGCAGGCCTTTCGGCTCTCGGAAGGGCGGCTAGCCGGCATCCTGAATATCGCCGAAGATGCCGTCATCATCACCGAGCGTGATCAATCCATCTCGCTCTTCAACCAAGGGGCGGCGAAACTATTCGGCTATGAGCCGAACGAAGTGCTGGGACACTCGATCGATCTGCTGATTCCAGGACGATTTCGCCATGACCACACATCTCACATGGATACGTTCGCCCGGTCTCCGGAGTCGGCTCGTCGCATGGCACTCCGACGTGAAGTGTTCGGCCTAAGGAAGGACGGAAGTGAATTCCCCGCCGAAGCCAGCATTTCCAAACTGACGGTCGGCGAGAGAACGACATTTACGGTGATCGTCAGAGATATCAGTGATCGTCTCATGACCGAACACCAACTCCAGTCGTTGACGACCCAATTGATGACTGCTCAGGAGGAAGAACGGCGGCGCATTGCGCAAGAATTGCACGATGATATCAATCAACGGCTGGCGTTACTCGCGATCGACATGGGGAGGGTCGAGTCCAACCCTGCGGTGACGACCGACCAGGCCAGAGAGGTCACGCGATCGCTGGCGCTGCGCCTAGCCGTAATCTCTGATGATGTCCGTCGCATGGCGTATCAGTTTCACCCGTCAATTTTGGACGACTTGGGCCTCACCGCAGCGCTCAAACAGTTAGCCGATGAATGGTCGGTCAAAACGGGAATTAAAGTTGTGGTCGTACAAGAAGAATTAGTCGATCCCCTGCCCCGTAACATTGCCTCCTGTCTGTATCGTGTGACGCAAGAGAGCCTCGCCAACATCATCAAACATGCCAAAACCGCCCGGGTAGAGATCGAGTTGACCTGTGGAGGCCAAGAGATTACGCTATCGATCTATGACTCCGGTGTTGGTTTTGATCTCAAGGAGATTCAAGCCCGTCATCCCGGTTTGGGTCTTGTGAACATGCGAGAGCGAGCGAGATCGGTGGGAGGCCATTTCGACATCCAGTCTGAGCCGGGTCGCGGCACACACATCACCGTGCAAATTCCACTCTCCGGAGCACCACATGAAGAAACCAAGAGTTCTCTTGGCCGATGACCATACCTTTGTACTCGAAGGGTTCAAGAAGCTGCTGGAAGAACAGTGTGACCTGGTGGGATCGGTAGAAGACGGCCGCGCCCTTGTCGAAGCTGCCGTAAAGCTTCAGCCGGAACTCGTGATCCTGGACATTTCGATGCCACGGCTGAACGGAATTGAGGCGGCGAAGAAACTCAAGAAGCAGCTACCCGGAGTGAAACTGATTTTTGTCACGATGCATGCCGACTCGGCCTATGTGAACGAGGCCTTCAAAGCAGGCGCTTCAGGTTATTTACTGAAACGGTCGGCGGCCACCGAGTTGGCGCAGGCGGTTCAGTCCGCGATGAGCGGCCACTTCTACGTGACCCCGCTTATTGCAAAGGATGTCGTGTCATTTTTCCTCAAGCCGGGACATACTCCTCTACCGACTATCGACGACTTGACGACGAGGCAACGCGAGATTCTACAACTCGTCGCTGAAGGATTCTCCGCCAAAGAAATCGCCGATCAATTAAAAGTGTCCCATCGGACCGTCGAATTTCACAAGGCAAAGGTCATGGAACAACTCAACCTTCACACGACCGCCGACCTGGTCAAATATGCAATAGCGCACGGCTTAGTCACGACCTCGTAATCGCGTTCCTGCCTGTACTCAGTCCACTCGCAGCAACCCTGTAGCTTCCACAGACACCGCTCGTCCTGTTCAGCCGCCTCACTCATGAAGTGGCTACACATGGCCCAATGACGGTATTCATATCGCTTCCGCCCCACGTAATCTGTCCAGCTTTTCCTGGTAATGTCCGCAACATCCTCAGGTAGTTCTCCACTCTCCTCCACGACAGCCACAGAGGTAAGCTTAACGCAGGTTATCAGGTCATGAACTACGTACAAGGGAGGTGGATGATGCGATCATTAGCATGGCCAATTCTGGGACTTGCCCTCGCTTTCCTTATGACTGGATGCGCAACGCACAATTTCTCAATGCATGACCCAATCAAGGATTCGCGCCTGGCTCATGCGAGTGTGTCCAGTGGCAAGGTGGTGGAAGCCCAATTACCATGTGAAAGACCCAACACTGTGTGTGAAATCCCATAGCGGCGGGCCACCAAAACAGATTGACGAAGGCGCGATGAGCTTGCTGCAGAAAGACAATCGGCGGCAGGCTAAACATACAAGTTGACCGTGGCAATACAGCGGGAAGGGTCTGCATCAGGATGGATCTTGCCCGCTGTTCTATCCCGACCGTCAGCGGATCCGGCCCCTTGCAGAGCTCGCCCTGACCCTTATCTTTTCCGTAGGCGCTTCGTTTTCGGCAGGACTGTTACTGTGGAGACTGATCGATGACAGAGGCCAGAAAACCATTCTCTGAAACCGGAAGTCTGGATTATGATTCGTCTTGGGAAGACTCTTCGCTCTGTTTAAGCCAGAGCTCAAGCAGTCTGGTTTCGCGTTCAGATTGGGAAATGTGCTCGAGCGCGAACGCGCCGGTTAAGCGATCTTCATAAAACGCCCGTTGTTTTGCGTAGGTTTTCTTAAACGCGTCCCGCTTCAGGCTTGTCCAATTTGCATCAGATATGCTCGCCTGGGCGCGCAAGAGATTGATCTCGATGGCTTGGAATGCAAAGACTTTCGCGAGGACCTTGATGACCGTGGCATTGGTCAGAAATCGTGGCTCTTTATCAGCCATGACTCATCGTTCCAATTAGGCCAAGGCACACATGACGGCACCCATACCATTCTCAGTTGCTGAGAATGGTATGGGCCTCGAAGCAGAAAGATCAGTTCCGCACACCGCTCCAGACTTTTGCCGGATCAATCGTCTTGTCCGGATTGAGGGTCTTCGCCCTCTCCAGCAAGACATCGGTGCTCTCCGGATACAGTGGATCAGAAATACAGCAATTATCGACCGGGCAAACGGCCGAGCATTGCGGTTCGTCGAAATGGCCGACACACTCGGTACACCGGTCATGCGCGATCACGTAAATATCGTTCCCCATGCCCTGGCCGTCGCCGACATGGAGGCCCTTCTCTTCCGCGCCGCCGCGAGTTTCAAAGATGGCCTCGTTCGGACATTCCGGCAGGCAAGCGCCACAGTTGATACATTCAGCGGTAATCAGCAATGCCATGATTCTGGTCTCCTTCTTCTCTAAGATT
>JABMDE010000162.1 GCA_015904055.1 Nitrospira sp.
TTGCATCGTGCGATTGAAGATTGCTGCCGATCGTTAGGCTTTGCCTCGGAAGGGAAGCCGTTGAGTCCGCATCTCACACTGGCACGGATCAAAGCAGGAGAACGGCAGGTTGGCTTGGCCTTAGCCCAAAGCGGCGTGCTGGACCGGCCGATCGCCGGCGGAGTGCTGGCTGTCAATGCCGTCACGCTGATGAAAAGCCAGCTGCGGCCTACCGGACCTGTGTATACGAAGCTCTGGGAGGCTCGATTGGCGGAAGAGAATTCCCCGGGGCCTGGGTAGCTCCGGTTCTTCAATCGTTATGAATCGGTCCGATACCCTGCGATCATTGCAGAGCGTCGGGTGGCGTCTTGAGCAATTTGGCGAAGCGGGTTTTGTCGATCGACTTCTCGTAGGCTTCTTCCGGAGCGATCCACTTTTTTGTCAGAAGATCCTGGATGGCATCGTCCAGCGTTTGCATGCCGGCTGCCTTGCCGGTCTGCATGAGCGACGCGATTTGGAACGTCTTGGCGTCGCGGATCAGATTGGCGACTCCGGGTGTGCAGACCAGAATTTCAAGTGCGGCGCAGCGGCCTTTCTGGTCGATTCGTTTGAAGAGATTCTGGGCCACCACCACTCTGAGAGCCGTCGACAGCGTGTTGCGGATCTGTGCCTGTTCCTGGTGTGGGAACACCTCGATCACCCGGTCGACCGTTTTTGATGCGTTTTCGGTGTGCAGGGTTCCAAAGACCAGGTGCCCTGTTGCGGCGGCCTCCACTGCAAGCCGAATGGTTTCAAGATCACGCAGTTCACCGACGAGAATGATGTCCGGATCTTCGCGCAAGGCTCCACGCAAGGCGGTCCCGAACGATTGGGTGTGGACGCCGATCTCCCGATGATTAATGACACAACCCTGGCTTTGATGGACGAACTCAATCGGGTCTTCGATCGTCAGAATATGGTCTTTCCGGTTCTTGTTGGCGTGGTCGATGATGGCTGCCAGCGTGGTCGATTTTCCACTGCCGGTCGGCCCGGTCACAAGGACCAGCCCTTTTTTCAGCATGGCCGACTTGGTCAGGATTGGAGGCAGCCCTAATTCCGTGGCGGTCTGAATTTTAGAGGGAATTTTCCGGAACACGGCGGCGCAACCGTATTTTTGGAGGAAAAAATTGGCACGAAATCTGGCAAGTCCAGGAATTTCATATCCAAAATCCACATCGCCGGTTTCTTCAAATTGAGTTTTCTTGGCGGCGGGCGCGATTTCGTAGAGAACCTCTTTGAGTTGTTCGTGAATGAGTGGGCTTTGTCCAGGGACTCGTTCCAGCTCGCCGTTGACCCGCATGACAGGAGGCTGTCCGGACACGAGGTGCAAGTCGGATGCGCCGCGTTCTGCCATCAACCTGAAAAATTCGTCGATCTTGGCCATGTCGGATCTCCCTGATTTCTGCGTGCGACCGTGTCTTGCAGAAGTATAAAGACTCGTGAAGAGATCGCAAGGAAAACTCTGGTTTGAACAAAGGCGCTCGGCCGGCTCAGCGAGACTGATTGTCTCTTGTGGAGCAGATGCTGTCTTGCAATACCTCGGCCTTGTTCGGGGTCGAGCCTGAGCGGGGTCGAAGGACGAGATAGGGGCGGCAATGTGGGCTAGGTTTCCCTGGGCTGCTTCGGTATAATCGCCCTTCTTCATCCCTACTATATTTAGGAGATCTCCATGGCAGAGAAGGACGATAAGAAGCGCGCATTGGATTTAGCCCTGTCCCAGATTGAGAAGCAGTACGGGAAAGGGGCCATTATGAAGCTCGGCGCCGAGGAAAAAGGTTGATGTGCCGGCCATTTCGACCGGATCGCTCGGCCTTGATATTGCGCTCGGTGTCGGTGGCCTCCCACGCGGGCGGGTCATCGAGATTTTTGGTCCGGAAGCCTCCGGCAAAACGACCATGACACTCCATTGCATCGCCGAAGTGCAGAAAACCGGCGGGGTTGCGGCGTTTATCGACGCAGAACATGCGTTGGACCTGACGTACGCCAAGAAGCTGGGTGTGCAGGCCGATGACTTGCTGGTTTCGCAGCCGGATACCGGTGAACAGGCCCTGGAAATCGCCGAAACCCTCGTGCGCAGCGGCGCGATCGATCTGATCGTGGTGGACTCAGTGGCGGCGTTGACGCCACGGGCCGAGATCGAAGGGGAAATGGGCGATGCCCATATGGGTTTGCAAGCGCGGCTGATGTCACAGGCGTTGCGAAAGCTCACGGCGGCGATTGCGAAGTCGCTGACCACGGTGATCTTCATCAACCAGATCCGCATGAAGCTCGGCGTGATGTTCGGGAATCCGGAAACAACCACCGGCGGCAATGCGCTGAAGTTCTATTCATCGGTCCGGCTGGACATTCGACGCATTGAATCCATCAAGGAAGGCCAGGATGTGATGGGTAGCCGTGTTCGTGTCAAAGTTGTGAAGAACAAGATGGCGCCGCCTTTCC
Source organism: Nitrospira sp. (assembly GCA_015904055.1). The sequence goes on from JABMDE010000162.1 coordinate 2,458, forward strand.
GGCAGGCCGAGTTCGATATCATGTTCGCCGAGGGCATCTCAAAGACGGGCGAGTTGGTCGATCTTGGAGTCGATAAGCGTGTCATCGAGAAGTCCGGTGCCTGGTACTCCTACAAAACCGAACGCATTGGGCAGGGACGCGAAGCGGCAAGGGATTTTCTGAAGCAGAACGCCGCTGCTGCGCGAGAGGTCGAGGCCAAGCTTCGTGAGTTGGCCGGTGTGCCAGGGCGCAGCGAGAAGAAGGCTGAGGCAAAGGTCGAGGGAAAGGACGAGAAACCGGCGGCTCGATCGGATGAGAAGCGAGCGCATCGGTAAACAGTCTGATCCGACGAAGCCTGACCAGTGGATGTATCTGGCCATTCGCTATCTTGCCCGTTGGGATCGAACCGTGGCCCAGGTCGAGCAGTTTCTTCACCGCAAGGGCGCTGCGCAGGCTCAGATACAGCAGACCATCAGCCGGTTGTCTGATCTTCGCTACCTCAACGACGGAGCCTACGCGGAACGTTGGATTGAGAGCTGTCTTGCCAGGCGGCCGATGGGGCGGGAACGCCTGGAAGCGGAGTTGCTGCTCAAGGGCGTGCCGGAGGCTGTGGCCGGCCGGGCAATCCGGGCGGTGTTGCGTGATCTCGATGAGGACGCACTGGCGCATCGAGCCTTGGCCGGTATACGGCGCACGGGCAGGCAGCTGACACCGGCTCAATTGGTTCGCCTCCTACGTCAGCGGGGTTTCGAGGAGGAGACAATCGATCGTATGATAGGCGATCGTACGAGACATGAGGAATGTGACCGATGACGCATAGCGCGCAGGAACTCAGACAATCGTTTATCCGGTACTTCGAGCAGCAGGGGCATCAGGCCGTACCCAGCTCGGCCTTGATTCCACAGGCCGATCCGACGCTGCTTTTTACCAACGCCGGGATGAATCAATTCAAGCGGGTCTTTCTCGGAGAAGAATCGCGTCCCTACAAGCGGGCGGTATCCGTGCAGAAATGTCTGCGCGCAGGAGGTAAGCACAACGATCTTGAAAACGTGGGGTATACCAGGCGGCATCACACGTTCTTTGAGATGCTTGGCAATTTTTCATTCGGAGACTATTTCAAAGAAGACGCGGTCATCTTCGGCTGGGAGTTTCTGACCAAGACCGTCGGTCTCGACAAGAGCCGGATGTGGGTCACGATTTTCCGCGAAGACGATGAAGCCGATCAGCTCTGGAAGAAGATCGGTGTGTCTCCTTCCCGTATCGTCCGGTGCAGCGAGAAAGATAACTTTTGGCAAATGGCCGATACGGGCCCCTGCGGCCCCTGTTCGGAACTGCATTTCGACCAGGGTCCGTCCGTGCCAGGCGACGATAGGCCGAACGGCGAGGGCGACCGGGTCATCGAGATCTGGAACCTCGTGTTCATGCAATTCAATCGCGACGCAAACGGCGTACTACACCCGTTACCGAAGCCGAGCATCGATACGGGGATGGGGCTCGAACGGCT
>JABMDE010000163.1 GCA_015904055.1 Nitrospira sp.
TCCGCCGAACTGACGATGAAGCGGCATGCCGGGTATCATGTCCGACATGGCGATGAGCATCACCAGCGCCCCCGGTGCAAGGCAGATCCAAAACCGCCGACTCATCTCGTCAAGTTCCGGATTGCCCGTCTCCTCGGCCGAGACCATGTTCGGTTCGAGCGCCATTCCACAAATCCGGCACGCCCCAGGCTTGTTTTCAAGCACCTCTGGATCCATGGGGCAGACATACTCGACCGGTCCGACGGTTGGAACTGACGTGTGACGCGGAACCCTCTGGTCAGGCGGAATCAGATAGTAGACAGGGTCCGTCCTGAACTTCGTGAGGCAGCTGGTTGCACAGAAATAATAGGTCTGGCCCTGGAACTCATGCGAACCGGCCGCTGATACCGGCTGCACTGTCATCCCACAGACAGGATCGATCTCGCTTCTCGACACCGGCATCATCATCGGCAGCGGCTTGCGTGTGGAAGTAGAAGAAGGCATGGCAACGAGATTCAGCGGCTTCTTGCTCAATACCCGCTCGGGATCGGCTCGAAACCGTTCGAGGCAAGACAGCGCGCAGAAATAATAGGTCTCGCCGTTGTAGTCATATCGGCCCGCCGCCGTATCGGGACTGACGGTCATGCCGCAAATAGGGTCAATCGCCATTTTGTGAGGGGAACCTCCCCTCCTCCACTACTATGAGCGTTTCGTCTTAGTCTCCGCTCACCCCTTACCCTTCACTCCTTACCGTTATCGTTTCGCATCATTTTCCAGAATGCTCCGGATGACGGTGATGGCATTCTCAGGCGTCATGTTCGCGCCGTCGATTTTGATGTTCCCATCGAGCAAGAGTGAGGGGGTAGACGAAACCTTGATCCGTTCACCCCATCGCCGGCCATCCTCAAATGCCTTCGCCGGCTTGCCGCTTTCAATGCCGGCCTCGAATGCCGCAACGTCCAAACCGACCTCACGAACCAACAGCGAGCGAATCGAGCGATCCAACACGCCGCCGAATTTATCCTTATGGATCGTGCGAAACAGCACGGCTTTCATTTCGTTGCCTTTCCCCATCGTTTTGGCCTGCTCATACATATCAAACGCCGTCGGGAGCTTTCCCGGGATCACGGGATATCCGACCATTGTTACCTCGATCTTGCTGCCGAACTCTTTTGCAAGCAGCGGGAGAGCCGTCTCCTCGAAATGGTGGCAGTGCGGACAGTAAAAATCCGCAAACTCGATGATCTTCACCTTGCCTCGCTGATGGGTCGACGGTTCGTCCTTCAGCAGCTCGAACGTACCCTTCAACTCTGGACCTGCCGCCATCACGCTGAACGGGGCACTCAGCAGCACCATCGCTCCCATAACGACAACCGCAACACTCCACACCGAACTCCATCGACGATTCATCACACGCTCCTTTCAAAAATTATGGCCCGGCTTCCTATTATATCGAATAGAGAGTGTTCCCGCCCTCTGTTATACTCTTGCTATGAGACGGCACGACTGGGCATTCACATTCTCCATGCTGCTGCTCGTATCCGGATGCGCGTCACTGGACGACTCCCTGGACTCCAATCCATCAGGTACGCCCCGGATCACCTATGCACAATTAAAAGCATCGACCGAGATCTATACGGGACAAGCTGTCACATTAGGAGGAAAAGTCTTACACGCGAAGCGGCTGAAAGACGGCACCAGAATCGAAATTCTTCAGCTCCCTCT
>JABMDE010000164.1 GCA_015904055.1 Nitrospira sp.
CAGTAAAACACGAAACGTCTTCCGATACAGAGGTTGTCAATAAGTCCGTTGAAATTTGACGAGTGGCTACCATGGTTGTTTCACGCCGCCTTCTTTGTCGAAGCGGACTGCGATTCCGCCTGCTCCGCCTCAATGGTCGCCAGCACCTGCGCAATCTCGGCATACCCTTTCACCCGGTTGAACCGCCCCTCACAATACAGCAACGTCGTCCCCAGCCACCGTTGGAGCATCGCACTGCCGCGGGTGCGTTTGAGGTTGCGCTCACTGTGCCGGACCAGTGAGAACATGCTCTCGATCGGGTTGGTCGAGAGCAGCGTCTTGCGCAGCACGGCCGGCACCTTCAACCGATGCACCGTCAACAGTTCCTCGAACGCCTCCCGGAGCGAATCCGCTGCCGACTCGTTCTTGGCCCGCAGCCAGGCCTCCAGCTCCAGCAACATTCGTCTCGCGTCGGCGTAGCTGGTCTGCTCCAACGCGGCGGTCAGCTGGCGATGGGCTTCTTTGCGGTAGGGTTTGGCCAGGTGCCGCTGCACGTTCCGGCTCTTGTGAATCGCGCAACGTTGATGGGCCAGTTTCTTGCCGAAGCGTGCCTGCAGCGCCTTGATCAACCCGCTGCCCCCGTCAGAGACGAAGAGGATCCGCCGAGAAAGCGCCAGGCCGCGCCGCTCCAGATCCCTGAACAGCGCCTCACAGATTTCGTGATTCTCCGAGGAACCCTGCCAGAACCCCAGGGCCATCTTCTGACCACTCACGTCCACGCCCAGTGCGACGAGAAACGCCTCGCCGCCCCGGTGAATCGTGTCGAGGAAGACTGCAAATGGGGTGAAGTCAGTCAGGGATCGCTCTTGGAATGCCTGCAGCTTCGTGGCGGTCAGATCCACCAGCTTGCGGGAGATACTCGAGGACGACACGCCCAAGGCTTCGCCCGCCTGAAGGACGGTCTCGGCATACTTCTGGGCCGACACCCCGCGGAGGATTTTCGCCAGCAGTTCTTCGGAGAACGCCCCCGGGGTGCGCAATCGAGCATAGGACTGGAGGGTCACTTCCCCCTGCTCCACGTGCCGCAACCGAGGACGTGTCACTTTGACCTTCTGGTCGCCGAGGTAGAGGGAGCCTGCCTCATGCGCCCACTTCTTGAACGCCGGATCGGTAGGATAATAATCGGGGCCCGCCACCTCCTCGCGCTCGATCAGCATCACGCTCTCCGCCACCATGCGCCCCATCTCCAGCATCACTGCATCCAGCGCTTGCTTGCCCGATCTGATCACGCGGACCAAGGTGCCCAACATCTCCTCCTGGCCCGAGATCGCTCTCAATCCCGCGAGGGCTCTCTTGCGTTGTCTCGTGTCTCGTCTCATCGGTGACTCCCTCCTGTGATGAACCGTGGCGTATCCCACGGCGGAGCCACTCGTCAAATTTCAACGGACTTCAGTATAACCTCCTTCTTTCGCGCGGTAGACCTGCTTCTCTCAAAAAAGTAGAATGTCACCGTGTCTCTCCCCCTTTTCTAAGGAGTCTTCATGCCAAACAAGAACACGCCGTTTCATCCTATTATCTACGTCCGTGGCTATGCCATGACGCCCTCAGAAATTGACCAAACCACCGCAGATCCTTTCTGCGGATTTAATCTCGGCTCGACGGTGTATCGTGCCGTTTCAGACAAAGCGCGCCAGCCTCGAAAATACATTTTCGAGTCGCCGGTGGTCCGGCTTGCATCAGAATTCAACTATCGAGATGTCTATGAAGATGGCTACGACATTCTCGACAATGAATGGGCCAATAATCCCGAGAACACACTCACCAGCCGATCGATTATCATCTACCGCTACTATGACGAGGCCTCTCGCCTCCTTGGCCTTGGCGACACACCTGAGATTACGGTCTTTTCGGCTAAACTCGGTGACCTCATCCTCCGTGTGCGCGACCTTGTCTGTGCAAACCCGGAGAACGGGGTGACACCGGAAGCCTTCCGGTGTTATCTGGTCGCCCATTCGATGGGAGGGTTGGTGTGTCGTGGACTCGGGCGCCGCGAAGTATGTTGATAAGTTTTTTACTTACGCGACGCCCCATAATGGCATCGACATGGTCGGAATCAATGGGCCCAAGTGGCTTACCGCAGCCGACATGGATAATTTCAATCGTGAGCACATGGCCGGCTATCTCGACCTTAGATAGTGTCGTCACGAGATGTGAAATGATGTAGAATCATATCAACCGCAGGAGGTTTGATATGAGAGCATCGCATCGCAGGCACGATATATCCG
>JABMDE010000165.1 GCA_015904055.1 Nitrospira sp.
GTGGTCGATTTTGCAGAAGAACTCCAGTTGGGGTTCGGACAGGAAGAACTGGCGCGCTGGCAAGCGACCGATACCATCCCCAACATCATGGGCGGCCCGGACCGAATCGCACTTCGCTATGCCTTCTACGAAGACTGCTTACGTCAGATTGCCTACGAACCGGCGAGAGCGATCACCGCCCCCACCATCATTGTCCAGGGCGATAAGGATGAGCATGTTCCTCTTCATCAGAGCCGGCGGCTCTATGACGCGCTTCGCGTGAAAAAACACCTGGAACTGCTGCCCGGCGCCGATCATCAATTTACGAAACGAGAAGATTTTACACAGATGACAACCGTCATCGCCGACTGGCTCACCCGCCACCTCACCTCACCATGATCGAGAGACTCCGCTACGCGAGTACTGCGGAAACCTGAGCCGTTCAAGACCACAGCGAACAAAACTGAAACGGCTGACGTCGAGGGTACGGTGACGGTGAGAGTGGAATTCGCGCAACCTTAACCTTCAAGAAACTGGCGAACGCTTGCGACTCCTCTAGAGCGTGATGGTCTGATCCTCTTCAAGAAACGCCACCCGTTCGATACCAAGCCGACCGATTTGCGCCTCGATCTCCCTTCGAACTGAGGGTTTCATGTGATACGCGTAGACGGGCAAATCAGAACGCCCGAGCTTTTGAAACTCTTTGAGGAATAGCGAGGGAGTGAGGTGTTTGGACTTCCTGGCTAACTCCCCGAGTTCGTCGGGAAAGGACGATTCAATAAAGGCGGCCTTCAGTTCAGGAATCGCCCGGCCCAGGCTCCAAATGTCCTCCGTCTGGTAGGTATCGCCGCTATAGAGAAACGCGCTCTGCCGGTCCTTCACCACGTATCCCACCGTGGGAACTGTGTGGTTGACTGGAACGGGAATAATGTCCAGATGACCCAGCGTGACGGTCTGGCCAGGCTGGAGAATTTGCGCTTGTAAGACCGGGCGGTCCCGATTCGGCAGCTTGAAAAAATTCGGGTAGACCTTGTTGTTAAACACATGATCCATCAACCCTTGGATCACCGGCTCAGTGGCCGCCACGATGACGGGAGCCTCGAACCCTTCGGCGAGATTATCGACCAGGGTCGGAAGGCCTTTGATATGATCGAAATGGAGATGGCTCAGGAGTACGAACCGGATACGCCGCTGCTGCGCCAACGTGAGTCGCGCCCCGATCGTGCCGGCATCCAGCAGCACGGAATCGTCGATAAGAAACCCGCAACTCTCCTGGCGGACCGGCCTCTCCGCTGTGCCCGCAAGACAATCGGCCCCATGGCAACCCAATACTTTGATATGCATAACCTTTTGTTACCAACGAGGAGCTTCGCCAACCCTGGCTCATGACATGCTGTCGGATCAGGCAAAAGAGAAGACACGGCTTCGCAATCTTGCGCCCCCTGCCAGCCATGATAGAGGGTGCGATCTTATTCAATTTCATCGGCAATTGCTATCCCGCGCTATGCTGCAGCCCGCAGAGTGATACCACTCACCAGTTCTCTCTGGACACCATGTCTATACATACGTATATGCACGTACGCCATCTAACCTATTGCGATTAGGGTAACTACGCGCGCAGAATTCAGGCCTCTCATCAAGGCTGATCTGTCCTCTAGGTATTCAGAGTAGGTATTCTCTTATAGAGGAAGCTGTGGCACCAATGACTCCCACGCTCCCCCCTGACGACAGACCTGCTCTCGGCCCGTATTTTTCACGAGTACATCTTCGACAACCGCCAAAGCATAGCCAGACAATTTTCTCGCGCACCATTATGCCTACGGCTCACGCAGTACGGCTGTCAGCGGGAGCGGCGCCGTACCTTACCATCATGCGGCCTCCGCGACGTTTTGTCCCCTCCGCCTCCCCTGAGTCGCAAACAAATCAAGGACACCGGGGCACACCATGCGTTGTTGGACTGAGAAGATACCTAACACACTGAAAGGATCCGCCAGTCATTGCTTTCTCTGGTTTTCGCTATTCTCGCACGAAGACTTATCAAGGAGGCACTCATGAGACATCGAAGCTGTTTCGAACGTTTCGGCCTTGCAGCGGTACTGCTCGTCGCAGGAGTGCTGGGAGGACTGGTGGCGCCACTATCTTCGAAGGCTGAGAACACGAAACTCACTCTCCAGATCGATAATGGTCCTATTATCGACATTCTCGGCAGTTCAGTAACATGTACAGATCAAGCAAACTACAATCAATGTTTTGCGATCCGCACCGACTTGCAAGCGAGCGGCGGCAACCCTTCCAGGACTTATGGGATCAGGGGTGTGGGTACTGCAGCGCCAAGAATCAACATGAACGATCGTCTCCCCATCAGGGGCAAGGTAACAACGATAGAAGTTTATCCAACGACGACGGCTTGGGGTTGCACCAATAGCGCAAACAATTCCAATCAGTGCGCCATCAGAGACGAAGTGCATGTTATAAAAATGGTCTTTACGAATAGGTATCTAAATGGCGCTAGTGGCGGATCTTTTACGATCGGCCTGCGGTCCGGCGGCATGGTAATAGCCGGGCCCAGTACTAGTTCGAATTGCGGCTTGCAGGCGACCGGCCTTCCGCAGCTCTGCAATACTCAGTACGATCGAATAGAGTTTAAGGGATTTGGAGACTTTGACACCAACACTACTAATGCCCTCACCCCTCTTCTCGGTGTAGCGCCGGCTAATCCCTCGGTAGAGCAGCTACAATCATCAACTCGCGTCGGAACAATGACCTGGACCACACAGCTCGATCAGGATGCACAATTTCCTACTAGTAGCTGCAACACTGGTACTCCATCTGTTCCTGCCTGCCAACCAACAATTACGACGACGTACACCGTCACGTTATATGGTCCGGACGTAATGAGGCTAAACGATAGTAACGATATAGTTGGAGGGGGCTGCAAGGTGACCCCTGCAGACGACGGCGTAACCAGTCCGTCCGGGCCTCCTGTTCCCTGTCACAGTAGCGGAAAGAAAAAGAGTGGCGATAGTGTCATCGCAGAAGAGTTCAACAAATTAAACCTTGTCGATTTGGATGCAGCGGCAGAGGCCGGAGCCGAGCAAGGGGTGCAATGTACCGTGGCCGATAATTGTCCCTGTGCTGACCCGGAAACATGCAAGGGCAGCATCGTGACTAAGATAAGGGTGACTCCGACCACCGGCGTAAACGGTCGCCAGTTCAATTTCACGACGAATGGCGATTTTGGAAGTTACGGTATCAACCCGCCTTTCACCATCGTTTCTACCAACAAGGGGCTGGGGAGCTATTCGTTCAGCAATCTATTAACCGTCGGCCGGAGTCCTTGGATCATTGCGCAAGGCTCTTTCCCCATTATTGATGCGAATACCTTCTATGATACGGACAATATCGATTGCGTGAGCCTGCTCAACAAGCCCGCCGTCCTTGATGGGTTCGGAACCGTGATCACCCCCGCCGTTACCGTTACAACTTGGACGGTTGGTGGGTCGAGTGAGAAGGGCCCTGTTACCGTGAACCAGTTGGGGAGTGGCGACATCCTCACATGCGAATGGCACATCCATAAGAATAGTGGCAATTGAGGATGATGGATTCACCTGAGAGGTGCAGCGGGTAACGAAGTCTTGTTATTGAAAACGTCCGTCAGGTTGAATGAGCTCTAGGGCTGGCACCCCGGGACACTTCGCTTCGGTTACTCTCAGCACAATGGGGAGAGCAGCATCTGCTGCTCCCCCACCGTCACGAGCGTGAGGCAGTTATGGCTCCATGTCCCAGGATGTTTGGCACAGCTGGTTCCATGAGGCAAGCATTCCTGTGGACGCTCCTCCCGATCGTAGCCCTCATACTGATTGCGCCGTCTGTCACTACCGCACAGGAGATACCGACGGACATTACCTCATCCGGACTGAACACACAGATCGATCAGGTCGGCAATTCCTATAACATCACAGGAGGAACGAGGCCAGGCGGTGGCCCGAACCTCTTTCACAGCTTCGGCCAATTCGATGTCGGCCAGATAGCCGGGATAAACGACATCGCGAACTTTTTGAATGACTCCGGGATAGATACCACAAACATTCTCGCCCGCGTCACCGGTCCCAACATCTCCCAAATTTACGGCACCATTCAAACCACCGGCTTTGGCACTGCAAATCTGTTCTTAATAAACCCCTCCGGCATCGTCTTGGGACCAGGGGCCTCGCTCAACGTGGCTGGGTCGGTCTCTTTCACCACCGCACAGTACATCCGTCTGTTCGATGGCCTGGCTAGTAGTGCGAATTTTTATGCCAACCCCGCCAGCGATGGAAGCATTCTCACGATTGATCCTTCTGCCTTCGAGTTCTCCTCGGCAACACCGGCCGCCTACGGGTTTTCCACAGCGCCTGATCCAAACGCCACCATTACTGTGCAGGGAAGCAATTTGTCCGTTTCTTCCGGTCAGTCAATTTCTCTCGTCGGCGGCGAGGTTGTGATCGAAAGTGGGGCACAATTGACTGCACCAAGCGGCACAATTCTGCTCGCAACCGCCGCTTCTCCTGGCGAGTTTGATGTGAACACCCTTCAATCGATACCAAACACGGACGGAACCTCATTTGCGTCATTTGGCACAGTCATCATGACGCCCGGATCAAGTATCGATGTCCATGATACGAATACGGTCTGGATCAAGGGCGGGCAACTCGTCCTTTCTATGAACGATGCGACGCTCAACACCTCTGAGAGCCCCGCACCGAGCGATATGATCTCTCTCGGCGCAGGCAGTTTCATCTCGACCTCGAACTCCGGATCAGATCCCGGTGCCAATGTGCAGATCACTGCCGGGAGCCTTCAGGTGGATGGCGCGGCGGTCACAACGATCAACAGTGGAGATGGCAATGGGGGCAATATCTTTATTGATGCAACGACGGTAGGCCTTACCAACGGAGCGGCCATTCTGAGTTCAACCGGACTCGATTTCGCGACATTTGCAAATGCGGGTTTCGGCGACGGTGGACACATCACAACCAACGTCGGAACGCTTTCCCTCACGAACGGCGCCACGATCACGAGTCTGAATTCTAGCCTTGGGCTAGGCCAGGGCGGCAACGTGACTATCCAGGGGCAACAGGGAGCCGGCAGCGCGGCGGACTCGGTGATGCTCGGCAATGCCACGGGCACCGGCTCCACCATAAGTACATTCACGGCCTCTGACTCAGGTCGAGGTGGGAATGTGAGCATTACTGCCACACAGCTACTTATCGAAAATGCTTCCGTAGTCAGCTCGGATACAGTTCTTGGGTCTGGCGTGGGAGGGGACCTTTCCTTAAATGTTGGTACGCTCACCCTCAAAGGTGGTGATTTTGGCGGATCGAGTATCCGGAGTACCAATTCCGCTTCTGGAACCGATCTAGACTTCGATGGCGTGCCTGATGTTTTTAATGCTGCGGGTGGGAAGGTGAATATTCAAGGGGTCAACGGAGCAGGAAGTGCGGCTGACACAGTGACCCTGTCAGGGGGCAGTCAGATCAGGACCGAGACACTCATCAGCGGGGATGGTGGAGGAGTGTCCCTAGCGACCACATCCTTGAAGATGGGTGAAGCTTCGACCATCACATCGGAAACCTTTCAGATTGGACTCGGCGGGGACATCGTGGTGAGTTTTCAGAATGCCAGCCTCTCAGGCGAGGCGACCATCGCCAGTCGTACCGCTTTTGCCGATCCGACCGCCGCAGCAGGCGGCACGATTATGTTGCAAGGACTGGATGGACCAGGAACCAAGGCAGGTACATTTACGCTCACAGGTTTTCGCACCGGCATCATCTCCGAATCCTTCGGCTCCGGCGATCCCGGCAATGTTGAGGTGCATGCTGAGACGGTGAGTCTGATGGGTGGGGCTGTAATCGAGGCTGGTAACCCGCAAAATACAGGGGCGGGAGGGGATGTGATCATCACCGCGGGCTCGGTCAAGATTGTCGGGAATGCCGGTGTTCCCGGTACGGAGAGTCACATCTCAAGTCAGGCATCCGGTCTCGATGCGGGCCAGGTGACCATCACAGCAGATCAGTTGATCCTGGACAATGGTTCAATCGCCTCATCCACCGTTCTAAACTCTCCCGGTCGTGGTGGCGACGTGGTGCTGAACGTGGGGATTGTGAGTCTAACAAACGGCGCGACGATTAATGGTAGCACCGCCGGGACGGGCCACGCCGGTAACATTACGATCACTGCTCAGTCGGTTACGATGAGCGCGGGCTCTAGCATCGCGGCAAGCAGTACTGGCACAGGCAATGCCGGTAACATTACGATCGACAGCGGCTCGACCGTCTTGATGGAGAACAGCTCAATCACGACGGAAGCCAGCCAGGCGAGCGGCGGGCAAATCACGATCAATGCCCCAAACATGATCCGACTCATCGACAGCACCGTCAGTACGTCCGTCGCCGGCGCGGCGAACGACAGTAACGGCGGCAATATTTCGATCGACCCCGACTTCGTGATCCTGAAAGGGAGCCAGATTTTGGCCCAAGCCTTTGCAGGCGAGGGTGGCGACATCACGATCGTCGCCGGCCTCTTCCTCGCAGATCCTTCGAGTATCGTGGACGCCTCCTCTGACAAGGGCATCAGCGGCACGGTGCAAATCAACACCCCGATCAACAACCTCTCCAGCGTCGTCGGACGATTGCCGGAATCACTGGTGGAGGTTCAAGCCCTGCTGCGCGCAGCTTGCGCGGCCAGGATGGCCCAGAGACAAGCAAGCAGCTTCGTCGAACGCGGGCGGGACAGTATCCCGGCCGGACCCGAGGGATTGCTCACGAGTCCGTATCTCCCCATGACATCCGGACATCTGTCACAACGGCCTGCCACCCCGTCTCGCGAGCTGTCCACTATTCAAGTGCGCCGCCTGTCCGGAAATGAATCCCCGGCTCCAGCCATCATCCTTTCGGAACACACTACTTGTTCGTCATGAGCGGACGACTCCACTCTGCCATGAGACAAGGCTCCGTGCGTGTGAGGCAACAGCGGTTGACGTGGCTCCTGACGATCGTCCCGATCGCCTGCCTCGCGGCAGAAGCCGCATCGGCGCAAGTCTTCCTCCCTCCCATCTCCGATCCGGAAGGCCGATCCTTCCAAGCACCGTCACTGCAAGATACACCACCCCCGCCTGCGCCGATGACACCGGCTGCTCCGACACTTCCGACGGACACACAAGAGCGCCTCCCCCCCGTCAAGGTCTTTGCACGGGAATTCCGATTCGAAGGCCAGACCATCGTGACCACCCAGGAGCTGCAAGCCCTGGCGGCTCCATACACAGGCCGCGAGGTCACGACGGAGGACCTCGAAAGCTTACGGACCGCGGTGACGTTGCATTACGTCCAGCGAGGCTACGTCACCTCTGGAGCCATCATTCCTGATCAAGCCGTGACAGATGGTCTGGTCCGAATCCAGATCATTGAAGGGGCGCTGGCGGAGATCCATGTTGATGGCGCGCGGTGGCTATGGCCGAGCTATTACCAACGCCGGATTGCGCTGGGCGCCGGCCCCCCGGTCAATATCTACACCCTGCAAGAGCGGCTCCAGCTGCTCCAGCAAGATCCGCGCGTGCAGCGCATCAATGCCGAACTCCGTCGGGGCATCGCACCGGGCCGCAATGAACTGAACGTGCGGGTGTCGGAGTCTCTGCCGTTCAAGGCCTGGGTGGAGTTCAGTAACCATCAATCGCCGGCAGTCCGGGCTGAACGCTGGCTGGCGACGATCGCGCACGAGAGTTTGACAGGGAACGGAGACCGATTCCAGTTTACATACGGGCAATCGATTCCCATGAACAACACGACCGGTGTCTTGCCGATGATCAACGTCTCCTATGTGCTTCCGATCACCGCCTACGATACCAGCCTGGCTGTCGCCTACCGGCGCTCCGACTTCAACGTGGTCTCCGAGCCCTTCCGGGCACTGGGCATCGAAGGCCATACAGAAGTTTTTAGCATCATGCTGAAGCAGCCTGTCTATCGCACACTCAATCACGTGGTGAATCTCGGGATCCAAGGCGAGTACTTGTACAACAAAAATATGCTGCTGGGCCAGTCGTTCGACTTCTTCGCCGGCTATCAGAACGGCGCCGCAAACGTTGCCGCATTGCGGTTTCTGCAAGATTGGACCTATCGAACGCAGGATTCCATCGTCGGCGTGCATTCGCGGTTCTCCATGGGGGCAGATGTGCTGGATGCGACGATCAATTCCGGACCGGTCGCTGACAGCCGGTATTTTTCGTGGATCGGCCAGGTGCAGGGGTTACATCGATTCGACCAATATGCAGGGACGCAACTGCTGAGCCGTCTGGACTTACAGCTCACGAACGATCGCCTGTTCCCGCTCGAACAAATGCCGATCGGCGGGCGCTATAGCGTACGCGGCTATCGCGAAATCAGCCTGTTGCGGGATAATGCGTTTCTGTTCTCGCTTGAGCCGCGTCTGCCCCTGTCCCGTTGGATCTTCGGCGCCCGGGAGGATCTGATCCAAGTCGCCCCGTTCTTCGATTATGCGAGGGCCTGGTCTGCGAAGGGCCCGAATGAAGACCCCAAGAGTCTGATGAGCGTAGGAGTCGGGTTGCGGACCGCCTTCCTCCCCAAGAACCAAGGCTACTTTGAAATCTATTGGGGTTATCGATTGAGAGGTTCGGACGCCAATGACCCGCCGTATATCACCACAGGGAACCTGCAGGACCATGGGGTCCATCTGCAGCTGGTTCTACAACCCTTCTTTTAACAAGGACGGAGAAGATGGCCATGCATGACCGCCGCTCTCCCCAACCAGTTTCCCTGCGAACCAACACCGGTGTCCTACACCGGCTTGGAGGATTTACCTCGATCGGCATCAGCCTGCTTGCGCTAGGGCTAGGAGGACTCCTTCCCGTTTTGTTACTGGCTCAGACTCCACCCCCTTCGCTCTCCGTCCCACACAGGTCGCTGCTAGACGCAGGTCTCGAGGCCTTCTCGCGCGGGGCGTTCGAGCACGCGTCAGAAATCTTGACGCAGGCAGCCCAAGCGGCCCACGACGCCGGACACACCGTAGAGGAAAGCGATGCTCGAGCTGCGCTTGCACGTGCCTATCTTGCGCTGGGATTCCATACCCGCGCCGCGCAAAACCTTGATCTGGCTGTGGCCCTTGCCCGAGAGGCACAAGACCTATCCCGTCAGACCGCTGCGATGGAATTGCTCGGCCAGGCCTATCTGGCGGGAGGACTGTCGGACGCCGCGTTGGAAACGCTTCAGCACGCCAGAGCGGTGGCGGGCGACGCCGGCGAGCCGATTCACGTAGCTTCGATCGTCCATTCGATCGGCGCTGTCCAGAGCGCGCTCAAACAAGACACAGAAGCCTTTGCTTCTTATATGGAAGCCAGGCGGCTGGCAGAATCAGCCCATGCAGACGCATTGATGACGACGGCGACGATTAACGGCGCCAAGGTTGCCGTGCGGATGGGCCGGTGGAAAGAAGCGCAGACGCTGTACGAGGATGGGCTGACGCAAGTCACCCGCCTGCCGAATTCGCACGACAAGGCCTATGATCTGATTTCCATCGGCTTGGGATTCGAAAGCCTGCACGCTCAGCTCCCGGAGACAGGCGGACGGTTGCGTATGCGCGCGGCGGCGGCGCTTGAAGAAGCCGGGACAATTGCCAAATCCATCGGTGATGCCCGCGCCGCGTCCTATGCCTTCGGATATCGAGGGCATCTCTACGAACAAGAACGGCGCACCGATGACGCTCTGCTGTTGAGTCGACTGGCCGTCGGCTTCGCCCAACAAGTGCATGCTCCTGAGTCGCTCTATCGATGGGAGTGGCAGACTGGGCGCATCCTCAAATCCCTGAACCAACTTGACCAGGCGCTCCCCGCGTATCAACGCGCGGCTGACCTCGTGCAGGCGTTGCGACCGGAAATGGCCGGCGGCGTGGCCGATCGAACATCGTCATTCAGGGAATCCAGCGGACGTCTGTTCTTTGAGCTGGCCGACGTGCTGCTGCACCGGGCCGATAGCACGACCTCTCGGGACGAAGCGCAGCCCTACCTCATCAAAGCCAGGGAAGCGGTAGAGCTCTTTAAAACCGCCGAACTTCGGGACTACTTCAGCGATGACTGCGTGGACGCGTTTCAGACACGCCAGACAAAACTGGAAGACGTGTCCCGGCGAGCCGCCATCCTGTATCCGATCATCCTGCCTGACCGCACCGAGCTGCTGGTGAGCCTGCCCGACGGCATGCACCGGCTGACGGTTCGGGTGAGCCAGGAAGAGTTGACCAAGGAGATTCGCGCGTTTCGCACGGCCCTGCAAAAGGAAATGACGCGCGAATACTTACGCCGGGGCCAACTCCTGTATGATTGGCTGCTGCGGCCGCTCGAGCCGCTGTTTGCGCCATTGAACCTTGATACGCTCGTCGTCGTCCCCGACGGCCCGCTCCGCACGATTCCCTTCGCCGCACTGCACGACGGCAAGCATTTCGTCATCTCAAAATATGCGGTGGCGACCACGCCGGGCCTCAACCTGACAGACCCCAAACCGTTGGCACGGGACCGCATACACATTCTGTCCGCCGGCCTCTCGGAAGCCGTTCAAGGATTCCCGTCCCTGCCGAACGCGGACAAGGAGCTGGAGGCCATTGGCGCGATCTACACCTCACAACGCCTGCTGAACCGGGAATTCCGCGTACCGGCGCTTGAGCAGGCGATGAAAAAGGCGCCGGTAACGATCGTGCATATCGCGTCGCATGGCAAGTTCGAGCGGGACGTCAAAAACAGTTTCCTGCTGACGTTCGACGAAAAACTGACGATGGATCGGCTGAGTCAAATCGTGGGATCGTTCAAGTTCCGGGACCAACCACTCGAACTGCTCAGCCTCAGCGCGTGCCAGACTGCGGCAGGAGACGACCGGGCCGCACTGGGATTGGCTGGCGTGGCTATCAAAGCCGGCGCCCGTAGTGCCCTCGCGACCCTGTGGTTCGTGAACGATGAAGCCTCATCGGCCTTGGTCACGGAGTTCTACCGGCAATTGAAAAACCCCGCACTGTCCAAGGCTCAAGCCCTCCGGCAGGCTCAATTAACGTTGCTCGACAACCCGGAGTACCAACATCCGATTTTCTGGTCGCCTTTTCTCCTGCTGAATAACTGGCTCTAACCCGCATTATTCATGAGCACTTCTACTGCAACCGCCGATACGCCGCTACGACAAGCCGGCCGCGAGCTTCGCGCGGTCGGCGGGCAGGCTCGCCCCTCGCGATCTCGACATACTGTTTCAAGTATGCCTTGGTCTCTCGGGGCTCCGTGTGCCCGTCTCGCCTGGCGTCTTGCCGGTTTCGTCACGAACCGTCATGAATAATGCGGGCTAATAGGGTACACTAGCCCGCCACGGTAAACAGTCGAGACGGACTCGCGTCTGGGCATTGCCCACCATGCAAAGCATTCTGAAGAATCCATACCTACCGCTCGCGACGAGCATCGTCACCGGCCTTCTGTGCGGCCTCGTCATTCTCGGCGTGCGCAGCACCGGCCAGCTCCAGCACCTTGAACTCAGTTTGTACGACTGGCTCCTCCGTTCGCGGCCGGTCGCGGCGGCGGGTGAGTCGCGGATCACCTACATCACGATCTCCGAGGAAGACATTCGCCGGCAAGGCCGGTGGCCGATCTCGGACGAGACCCTTACACTCGCACTACGGCTCCTGCTCGATTTCAAACCGCGAGCCGTTGGAGTAGACCTGTACCGTGACATCGATGTTCCACCAGGACAGAAGGAACTCGCCGCGCTCCTGCCACAGGATCCCCGGATCATCATGATTTCTCAGCTCGGCGGGGGCGGGATCGCCCGCATCCCTCCCCCACTGGTGCTGGATGGAAGCGACCAGGTTGGATTCAACGATCTCCTCGTGGATGCCGATGGGATCACCCGGCGGGCGCTGCTCTTTCAAGATGACGGGTACAGTGTCGCCTACGCGTTTCCTCTAAGGCTCGCTCTCCTGTACTTGGGAGTAGATGGGATCGTCCCAACGCAGGATCCACAAGAGCCGGAGTGGATTCGATTGGGTCCGACCACGTTGAAGCCGTTTACCACCTCGGATGGAGGCTATGTCAATGCGGATGAGGGCGGATACCAGATCCTTCTGGATTTCGGCGCGACAGCCAAACCGTTACACGCCTTTTCGTTAACCGACCTGCTGGCCGGACAGATTGAAGCCCGTTATCTCACGGGTCGGGTTGTCCTGATTGGAGTGACGGCCGAAAGCGTGCCGGATGTGTTTCAGATCCCGCTTCCGTATGGGTTTTACAGCAGCAACCAGTTCCCGGGAGTCTTCATCC
>JABMDE010000166.1 GCA_015904055.1 Nitrospira sp.
GGTTTTGCAATTGGGAACGCAGCAATGAATGTCGTGCATGGCACTCCTCGGTTCAGATTCGTCAGTATGCCGATCGGCGCGCTCGCTTTTCAAGGCCTCCCCTCGTCCTGACACTTGATCTCTGTTGCTCCATGGGATAGGACTGCCCATCATGCGTGGCTTGTGTCTATTGGTGAGTTCCTGCCTGTTGGCTGCAGCCCAGGTTGGCTGCGTCTCGCCCTCGCGGGATGGGCTTCCACCGAGTAGCCCATTTCGAGCATCAGTCGTGTTGGCGGAGGATCGCTTGCCGCAAGGCATGGCGGTCGGTGACGTGACCGCTCATGACGCCATACTGTGGGTGCGCACCGAGGGCCCCGCGAGCGTGCATGTGGAATGGGCATCATCTTCAGTCTGGGAGAAGGCCGCACTGATGGGGACCGTGATGGCTCCGGTGTCGAGAACGAAGCCGATGGTGACCAGTGCAGCGACGGATTATACCCTATCCATACCACTTGTCGGCCTGGCTCCGGCGACGCGCTATCGTTATCACATCATGGCCAAGCATGCCGGAGATTCAATGGATCAGCAGCCAGCCACACTTGTGGCGAAGGGTGAATTTTCAACCGTGCCTGATGCCGAGACTTCTGTGCCGATCACGTTTGCTTGGAGCGGGGATTTGGGAGGCCAGGGGCGATGCCGCCAAGGGGCGGGCGGCTATCCGATTTTTGATGTGATGGGCCGGCAGCACCTCGACTTTTTCTTGTTCCTGGGCGATACGATCTACAGCGACAGTCCCTGTCCTTCCCCGCCGAATGAGCCGGGCGCCGATTTCAAGGCAACTACGTTGGCTGAGTATCGTGCACGGCATCGTTATCAGCGCGGGGCCGAATCGCTTCGCCGGTTCCTTGAACATGTCCCGGTCTATGTCATATGGGACGATCATGAAGTGCGGAACGATTTTTCAGGGCCATTTGATCCACAGATGCCGGCAGGCCGCCAGGCGTTGCGGGAGTACTGGCCGATTTCGACGCATGCGGACGAGTCTCATCGGTTGTATCGCTCCGTCCGGTATGGAGCGGATCTCGAAATATTCATTCTGGACACCCGGCAATATCGAAGTCGGGATGCTGACCCCGATGGACCGGCCAAGACCATGCTGGGGACCGCGCAATTACAGTGGTTGATCGAAGAACTGGCACATTCGTCGGCGGCCTGGAAAGTCATTGCAACGTCGGTTCCGCTGTCAGTCCCAAAGGGCGGGGCTGGGTATTCTGACGGGTGGGCCGCCGGACCACATGAGCCGGGGTTCGAACGGGAACGGCAGGTGATTGTCGATGCGATTCTTGCAGGCAAGATGAAGAACGTCGTATTTCTAGCCGGCGATGTGCACTGGGTCCAGGCGAATGCATACGATCCAGACCAAGACGGCATCGCCGATTTTCATGAGTTCGTTGCAGGCCCGCTGTCTGCGCGCCCAGGCCGCCTCACGCAGGCGAGCGAGGCGCTGCACCCAACGCGGTTGATCAATGAGGAGGGGTATTACAATTTTGGCGTAGTCAGGATCACCAAGACAGTGTTTGAGGTTACCGTCGTCGACGATGCGGGCCAGCCGAAATTTTCTCATCGCCTTACAGCGCAGGAGGGCCTCAATTCCCCATGAGCCTCTTGCAATTTTTGCCGGGTGCCGGTTACGGTACGCTTTCTTGTTAGCTATTGTCGAAAGGGGAATCAGGTATGCCAGGATTGCTCTCTGCGGATGATATTTTCTCGAAGATAGAAGCTGCAGCCGTGGCGGCGAC
>JABMDE010000167.1 GCA_015904055.1 Nitrospira sp.
TAAGCTTTCTCCCCGTTCGACATGAGACGGCGCGTCATCATTGCGGTTTGCCGGAGAGACAACGGAAGCAGACCAAGACTGCGACGGTGAGACGGAATCGGCCACACTAGAAGCAAGAGCGAACACCACGACTGGGACAAACCGGTTTCCCATGGGACCCCGCATGTATGCCCTCGACTCAGCAGGATGCTCGGCGTCGCCTCAAACCTCGATATCGATGGAGCCCGAGAAGCTACTTGGTGCTTTCCACCGCCTGCGTGACTTCACCTTTGGAACTATAAAGACCGGTCTCAGGCAAATCAATGTACGATAGACGTCGGGGCATCACACACATATGGATCCATCCGGACACGCCCTGCAGTCTCGCCGTACATCCACCGCATTAGACACACGTACTCCATATTGTATACAATATGCACTCGCTCGTGAACACTGTGGAACCACTACGACATGACGAAGAAGAATGAACGGGTTGCGCCACCAGCATTCTCAAGCCTGAGCGCATCGATCGTGACGACGCTCAAAGATCAGATCCTCCATTGGCAATACCCCCCGGAACATCGCCTGACCGAAGCAGAGTTGTGCAAACAGTTCGAGGTCAGCCGTAGCCCGGTGCGTGAAGCCTTACGGATACTGGCAACGGATGGGTTTGTGCAGAGAATGTCCAACCGGAGTTACAGAGTAAAGCAGCACAACCTGCAAGAAATCGAGGAGCTCTACGATGTCCGCATGGCCCTAGAGCTGTTTGTCGTCGAACGGTTGGCGACTCGGAATGAGCCCGCACAGAGCGATATCGCCGCACTGAAACGTACCTGGACCGGCCTGTTAAACGGCGCGCCCAGAAAAGATGAGGAACTCGCCAGGCTGGACACACAGTTTCACGAAACGCTTGCCCAGGCCTCCGGCAATAAATCTTTGCTGCGCCAGCTGCGCGCGATCAACGAGCGGTTGATGCTGTTCCGCATCATCGACTTCGCCAAGACACACCGGGCGGCAAGCACCTGTCGCCAGCACCTGGATATCCTCAAATGCATTCTCGCCAGGAATGTTGCCGGCGCACGCAACGCCATGCAGAAAAATATCGAAGAGGGCCGGAACAATGTCCATTCGGCAATCAAAGATGCACTGGCACGGTCCTATTCATTGTAGTGTGCTGATCAGTCACTGACGTTGTCTCGACTTCGCAACTTACCTGGGATAACGCAACCGGACCATCGCAGGAGGGCCAGATGCGTCTCTTCGCTCTTTCAGCCGGAATTGAGGCGCCGACCAAGCGCTTCAGCGGAATTGTGCACAGCGTGTTCGATCGAGCCTGCAATATCGGGCTTGCGACCGGCGCCCTGCTGACCCTGGTGTCTTCAGAAAAACCCAATCTGCCCAATGGTCTCAGAATCAAGACCCCCGCCCGGTTCGCCTTTCCGGACTTCGTCCGCGTGGGAGAACCGGCCGCATGCCGGGAAGGAACCGTCCGCTTTACCCATTCCGTTCTTTCTATCGATCTGTGGACCGCCACATGCTGGCATATCGACCTCAGCGGGTTACAAATCGATCTCCGCCGGCCGGACCAGACAGCAGCATGGAGAATCGCCTGGCACACACTGCGCCACGATCAGCGCGGAGATACTATTTCCCGGATTGTCGCAGCCATGGCTCAGACAGAGGGAGCGTTTAGCACCATTCCCGCTCTCCTTGAAGCAACCGAAACGTTGCACGTGGGAAAAGCCTGCGCCGCAATCGGACCATTAATCGGACTGGGGCCAGGTCTAACGCCTGCAGGGGACGATTTTCTGGTGGGGTACCTGGCCGGACTGTGGAGTACGGCTCGCTTTGATACGGCACGGCAGCAGTTCCTGACATCGGTCGGAATGTGGCTGTCCGAA
>JABMDE010000168.1 GCA_015904055.1 Nitrospira sp.
GGTGACCAGCGTAGACGGGATGACGGCCGACTGGGCCAAGATTCCGAACGACGTTCTTGGGCGCATGTCGAATCGGATTATCAACGAAGTGAAGGGCGTAAACCGGGTTGTGTACGACATCAGTTCCAAGCCGCCGGCCACAATTGAATGGGAATGAGACGTCATGCGTCAAGCGTCAAACGTGAGGAGAATGCATCTTCCCGGTTGACGAATGACGAGTGACGAATGACGAACATGGAAATCAGACTACAAAAAATGATTGCCGGTTCCGGTCTCGCGTCGCGCCGAAAGTCGGAGCAGCTGATTGCTGCCGGACGGGTGACGGTCAACGGCAAGGTGGTGACGGAACTCGGGACGAAGGTCGATCCTGAGCGCGATCACGTCAAGGTCGACGGCAAACATTTGAGCCACGCGCAGCCGTTTGTCTATTTGATGCTGAATAAGCCGAAGCATGTCATGTCCACGCTGGACGATCCGGGCGGCAGGCCGACCGTGAAAGATTTTATTCGAGGGGTCTCGGTCCGAGTGTTTCCGGTCGGACGGTTGGACTTCGAGAGTGAAGGCCTGATGCTGTTGACGAACAACGGCGATCTCGCGCAAGCGCTGCTGCACCCCCGGTACCATGTGCCTAAGACCTATCTAATCAAGGTCAAGCGTGTGTTGACGGATGAAGAGATCAGGCAATTGGAAGGTGGCGTGAAGCTCGAAGACGGAATGACCGGCCCGGCGCAGGTGAAGAAAATTAAAAAGGCCGAGCAGAATTCCTGGCTGGAAGTCACGATCCGCGAGGGACGGAAACATCAAGTGCGGCGGATGTTGGAGTCGGTCGGCCATCCGGTCATTCGTTTGACCAGAGTGAAAATGGGACCGTTGTCGCTGGGACGGCTGGAGTCGGGAGAGTTCCGGTTTTTAACCGACCGGGAAGCCAATGCATTGCGGGAGTCGGTCGGAGAGCGCGTGGCGGCGATCGAACGGGGCGAGGAGCCGATGACGAAGCCCAAGCGTCCGGTCAGGCGTGAAGGCTGGGCCAGGCCGAAGAAAGCGAAAGTGGCGTAATCATGAAACTACGGACTCACACATGCGGTGAATTGACCAAGCAGCAGGTAGGGCAATCAGTTGTCTTGAACGGGTGGGTGCAGCGGCGGCGCGACCACGGGACGGTGATGTTCATCGATTTGCGCGACCGGACGGGCCTGACCCAAGTGGTATTCAACTCAGAGCGGAATCTGTCCGTACACAAGGCAGCGCATACGTTACGGAGCGAATGCGTGGTGTCGATTTCAGGCCAGGTCATGGCTCGTCCGGATGAATCCAGGAATCCGAATTTGCCGACCGGCGAGATCGAAGTGTTTGTGGACGATGTCGAGATCTTGAACGAAGCCAAGACGCCGCCGTTTCTCATTGAGGACGATGCGGAGGTCACCGAATCCATTCGTCTGAAGTACCGCTATCTTGATCTCCGCCGGCCAAGAATGCAGAAACTATTGGGCACACGGCATGCTATTGCGCAAGCTGCCAGAGGCTTTCTGCATTCGGAGGGGTTTCTGGAGGTGGAGACGCCGATCTTGACGAAAAGCACGCCCGAAGGCGCGCGGGATTATCTGGTACCCAGCCGGGTGAATGCCGGGCAGTTTTTTGCCTTGCCGCAATCGCCCCAGCTGTTCAAGCAGGTACTGATGGTGAGCGGTGTCGATCGGTACTACCAGATTGCCCGCTGTTTCCGCGACGAAGATCTCCGGAACGATCGTCAGCCGGAGTTCACGCAGATCGATCTCGAACTATCGTTCGTCGATCGTGAGCAAGTCATGGCGATGATGGAGCGGATGATCGTCACCATATTCCGCGATGCAGGCGGCGTCCCATTGCCGACGCCATTCCCGCGGATGACCTATGCGGAGGCGATGGGCCGATATGGGTCGGATAAGCCCGATCTGCGTTTCGGCATGCCGCTGCATGACGTGACGGCATTCGCGGCTGCGAGTGAGTTCAAGGTGTTCAAGGATGCTGCGACCAAGGGCGGGATCGTCAAGGCTTTGATCGTCAAAGGCGGGGCTGCAACGCCACGAAGCCGCATCGACGCGCTGGGAGAAACAGCCAAGAGTTTCGGCGCCAAGGGGCTCGCGTGGCTCAAGATTACCGCTGAAGGACAGCTTGAATCCGTGATTGCCAAGTTTCTCGACGCCAAGGCCTTTGCTGCGGCGTTGCCCGAAGCCCAGCCTGGCGACTTAGTGCTCTTCGGGGCGGACAAGCCGGCTGTCGTGCATGATGTGCTGGGCCGCATCAGGCTCCAGTTGGGTGAAGAGTTGAACTTGATCGATAAGAACGCCTGGAAGCCCCTCTGGGTGACCGAGTTCCCCTTGTTGGACTATTCGCCGGAAGAGAAGCGGTATGTGTTCATGCACAATCCCTTTGCGGCGCCGATGGATGAAGATCTGAAGTTCCTGGACGCAGAGCCGCTCAAGGTCAGGGCCAAGGCCTATGACATGGTGCTGAACGGCAGCGAAATCGGCGGGGGCAGCATTCGCAACCATCGCAGCGATATCCAACTGAAGATCCTCGATTTGCTCGGCATCAATAAAGAACAAGCCCAGGCCAAGTTCGGCTTCTTGCTGGAGGCGTTGGACTATGGCGCGCCGCCGCATGGAGGTATCGCGTTCGGCCTCGACCGGCTCATCATGTTGCTGGGCGGAGCCGATTCCATCCGCGACGTGATCGCGTTCCCCAAGACACAGCGCGCACAATGCCCGCTGACCGATGCGCCGTCGGCTGTCGGCGCCGAGCAGCTGAAAGAGCTACGCATCAAACTGGATTTGGTCGAGTAGGGAGCGCCATGAGGCTGGACGACGGTCAAATCGAAGTGATGGATTCTGCGATGGCGGAGGTGTTGCGCTGTAAGACTCCTGCGCAACGTCTGCACATTGGATTTGCCCTGTGGACGTCGGCAAAGCGCATGTTAACGACGCATCTGTCTGCCGAACATCCTGATTGGGCATCAGAACAGATCAGTCAGGAGGTTGTGCGGAGACTGTCGCATGGAGCTGCATGAACTGCTTGATCGGCTGGTGTCGGCGTTAGAACGATTGCAGATTCCTTATCTCATCACAGGCTCGGTCGCGGCTATGGCGTATGGAGAGCCGCGTCTCACGAATGATATTGACGTGGTCGTTGATATCAACGAAGGCCATGTAAATGGTTTACTTGCCCAGTTCCCATCCAGCGAGTTCTACTTGAGCAACGAAGCGATTCGCGATGCGTTGGCTCGAAAAGGCCAGTTCAACATCATCCATCCTGCATCAGGATTGAAAATCGATGTCATGATTCAGCAAGGAACAGCCTTTGAGCAGAGTCGATTTGGGAGGGCGAGGCTTGTTCATTTCACGGAGCGTCAAGGAGGACGATTCGCGGCTCCAGAAGATGTCATTTTGAAGAAAATGGAATATTATCGTGAAGGCGGTTCCGAGAAGCACCTTCGCGATATCGCTGGGATCTTGAAAGTCAGTGCTGGTACGATTGACGAATCGTACATTGGGCTATGGGCTAATCAGTTGGGACTTCTGGATATTTGGGAAGCCGTGTTGCGTCGACTTCGGACTGGGAGCTGAGTTTGTATGGCCGGCAATACGTTCGGCAGAATCTTTACCGTGACATCCTTTGGCGAAAGCCACGGGCCGGCGATCGGCTGCGTGGTCGATGGCTGCCCACCGGGCCTTACACTATCTGCAGACGATATTCAAAAGGATCTCGACCGGCGTAAGCCCGGCACGTCCCGCCACGTCACGCAGCGACAGGAGTCCGACACTGTTGAAATCCTTTCCGGGGTGTTCGAGGGAAAGACGACCGGCACGCCGATCGCGCTGTTGATCCGCAACGAAGATCAGCGCAGCCGCGATTATGGGAATCTGATCGACACCTTTCGTCCGGGCCACGCCGACTACACCTATTGGCAGAAGTATGGTATTCGCGATCACCGCGGCGGGGGACGATCGTCGGCGCGAGAAACGGCTGTCCGCGTCGCCGCTGCGGCGATTGCCAGGAAGTGGCTTGCGGAGCAACACGGCGTCGTCATCCGCGGCTATGTGAGTCAGCTTGGACCGATCGATGTGCCGTTCCAGAGCTGGGAGGTCGTCGGGTCGAATCCCTTCTTCGCCGCCAATACGGAGTTGATCGCGAAGCTTGAATCATTCATGGACGATCTGCGCAAGGCGGGCGACTCCGTCGGGGCTAAGATCACGGCGGTGGCCGAGCATGTGCCGGTTGGTTGGGGTGCGCCGGTCTATGCCAAGCTGGATTCGGATTTGGCTGCGGCGATGATGAGTATTAATGCCGTGAAAGCCGTCGAAATCGGTTCAGGCTTCGCGTCGGTGGCTCAGCGAGGGTCGGAACATGGCGACGAGCTCACACCAGAGGGATTTGTCACAAATCATGCCGGCGGGATTCTTGGCGGCATCTCGACAGGCCAAGACATTGTCGTGACGATCGGCATCAAGCCGACATCCAGTATTCGCATTCCGCGCAAGTCGATCGACAAGCAGGGCAATCCGGTCACGGTTGAAACCAACACGATCCCTGCGTGGGTATTCGCGCCACGCCGATTGCCGAAGCCATGTTGGCGCTGGTGCTCATGGACCACGCGTTGCTGCATCGGGCCCAAAATGCCGATGTGGCGACCACGACGCCGAAGATCGCCGGGTCGGTCAAACGGGTTGTTGTACCTGGCGCGAAGAAACCTACCTCAAAGCTCAATCCTGATCCAGCCGAAGCCTAACCTGGGCTCACGGGTCGATCTTCTGCTTCAATGAATCAGACGAAAGGCCACATGATCGATATCTATACCGATGGTGCCTGCAGCGGGAATCCTGGTCCTGGCGGCTGGGGAGCCTTGGTGCGCGCGGGCAGTATTGAGACGGAACTTTGTGGCGGAGAGCCGGCTACGACGAACAACCGGATGGAGTTGCTCGCGGTCATCGAGGCGTTGCAGTCGCTGACAGAGCCGGTGACGGCACGGGTCTATACTGATTCGCAGTATGTCCAAAAGGGGATTAGTGAGTGGATCCACAACTGGAAGCAACGAGGCTGGAAAACTGCCGGAAAAGAACCGGTGAAAAACGAGGATCTGTGGCGACGTCTTGACACACTGGCTTCGGGTCACCAGCTTGAATGGCACTGGGTCAAAGGGCATAGCGGGCATCCTGAGAACGAACGTGTAGATGCCTTGGCTCGTGCCGGTCTTGAACAATCGCGCAGCGCCGGCAAGAAAGTCGGGTCGGTGGTCCAGTTGCCACTTCTATAGCAGTCACCCCTCCTGTTACAGAGAGGAGCACGACAGTCTCCTCTCGCTCCATCCTCGATATCCAACATGTAACGGTCTATCGGGGTGATACCTGCGTGTTCTCAGATTTCTCATTTGCGCTGCACGAGGGGGAACATGCGGCGATTGTCGGTCCAAACGGTGCGGGTAAATCGACCCTGCTCAAACTCTTGGCGGGCGGTATCCATCCGCTCCCCCTGGATGAGACCAGTGTCAGCCTCTTTGGTGAGGAAGGCGGGAATGTCTGGGATGTGCGCAAGCGGATCGGCATTGTGTCGCACGATCTTCAGCGGGACTATCTAATTTGTGCCGAGGGATTGAACGTGATTCTCTCCGGGTATTATGCAAGCAACGACACCTATGCCTATCAGGAGTTCAGTGAGGCACAGGTTGCACGGGCACATGAGGTGATGCAGGAACTGGGGATCGAGTCGTTAGCCGGTCGCCGGTTTGGCCACCTCTCGACCGGTGAGCAGCGGCGGTTTTTGCTGGGGAGGGCGCTCGTGCATGACCCTTCGATGCTTGTGTTGGATGAGCCGACGAGTGGTCTCGATGTGAAAGCCTGCTTCCAGTACCTCGATCTGTTGCGTGCTCAGATCAGAAAATGGAAAACGGTCCTACTGGTCACGCATCATCTGCATGAAATTCCGCCTGAAATTGAGCGGGTGGTCTTGTTGAAGGGCGGCAAGATCGTCGCCGACGGACGTAAGCCCGCGCTGCTAACCAATCAACGAATCAGCAGCCTTTTTGATTGCCCTGTCTCATTGGCTCAAGCCAACGGCTGGTATCAAGCCTTGCCGGGGTGACGGCTTATTGAGTAGAAGTCCTCGGTCCCTTACTTCTTCCGAAATCCGAATAGCATCCCGCCGGCTCCGGCGCCGGCTGAGGGCAGATAGCCGGTCAGCACTGTTTTGAAGCCTTCGGCATTGCCTCGGACCCAATCGAAGGTGCGGGACAGATCTGCTTCGATCAAGGTCCAATCCAGATGAATCCATCCGGTGGTGTTCAGGATCGCGATAAGCGCGGCCAATGAGGCGGTAATGACCAGCGCGATCATCAGGGTTTTTCTGAGGGCCCAGCCGAGCAGGAATCCCCCGATGAAACTGGCTCCGCCTCTGGCCATGGCCGGCGACATCATATCGTTGAGCCAGGCGCCGAGTCCGGCAACGGTCGTTGCGCCGGCGGCGAGGAAGGACTTGGCGGCCCAGGGAGGATCGGCCAGGATCGCAGCCAATGCCTTGGAGAAGAGGCCGCCGTGAGATTCGCTTGAGATGTCGCTCATAACCGGGTGGCGTCGAATGTGTTACAGACAGAGGGATCGCCGGATTCGAGGCCGCGCTTGAGCCAGGTCCTTCGCTGTTCGGACGAGCCGTGGGTCCAGCTTTCGGGCTGGATCTGGCCACGTGACATCTTCTGCAAGCGGTCGTCCCCGATGGCCGCTGCTGCGCGCAGCCCCTCTTCGAAATCGCCCGGTTCAATCACATTTCGCTCACGCTTGGCATGGTAGCCCCAGACGCCGGCATAACAATCGGCTTGCAGTTCCATTCGGACCGATAGTGCATTGGCTTCCGTCTCGGATACCTGCCGTTTGAGGCGATGCACCTTTTGGGCGACGCCGAGGAGCGTTTGCACATGGTGGCCGACCTCGTGGGCGATGACATAGGCCTGGGCGAAATCGCCCGATGCGCCGAGGCGATGGTCCATTTCGTTGAAGAAGGTCAGATCTACATACAGCCGATGGTCGCTCGGGCAATAGAAGGGCCCTACGGCGGATGATGCCGTGCCGCAGGCAGATTGGACGGCACCGGTGAAGAGCACCATGCGCGGGTCTTCATACCGAGGGCCAAGAAGAGTGCGCCAGGTGGTTTCTGTATCGGCGAGGACGATGGAGGCAAACTTGCCAAGTTGGTCGCGTGGAGGGCCGACCGGTCCCGGTTCAGACGGAGCCGATACCTCGGTCATGTTTTGGACGCCGGTGAGCAGATTCAGGACGGTCATGGGATCGGCCCCGGTGAAGTAGCTGACGGCGAGTGCCAGGACAATGGTCCCGATGCCGAGGCGGCCTCTGCCTCCAATCCGGCCAGGGCCCATACCGCGTCGATCTTCGACGTTGCCGCTTTCGCGTTGGCCCTCGATACGCATCGGCGCTCTCCTTCAAGCAGGACAATCAGTCCGACTCTTTCTCCATCGACTGAATGAACTTGTCGGCTTCGGCGATGGAACGGTTCATATCTTTGACCAACAGATCAACCTGCGCGTCTACTTTGACGAGTTCACCCTTGATGGCGGATAGCGCCCGTGCATTCAAATTGTGCTTCAGATAGAGGACTTGATCACGGAGCGGTTTGAGGACCGGTTCGATCCGCTGTTCAGCCCGTTTCATCGCCCCCAGCATCTCTTTGTAGCGGTTCTTGGTTTGGGCGAGCTTCGCCTGGCTCTTCCGCCGCAGGTCGGCGCTGGAGTATTGGCCGAGTTCTCGTTCCCATTCCGAGAAGAGCGCATCGGCTACGCTTTCGACATCGGCGATCCGTTTCCGGACCGTTTTGGCACTGTCTTCGCTCGTTTCGAGTTCGCCGTTCAGCTTCTTGTAGGTGGATTCGAGATCGCCGCCTTCGTAGGCGACGACTTTACCGAATTGCTCCAGCGTGCTTTGAATTTCTTTCTTCGCATCTTCCTGGGCATCGCGCGCAGATTTGACCCGGTCGCCAAGAATGTCACGCTTGGCATAGCCAATCTTTTCCATGGCAGCCATGTAGGCGGTGTCGCAGCCGGCTAGGGCGAGGACAATAATGAGGAGTGCAAGTGATTGTGCAAGACGTGGCATAGAGATCTCTCCTGTGGGCAATGCC
Organism: Nitrospira sp.; assembly: GCA_015904055.1. Next base: position 8,158 of record JABMDE010000168.1, read on the forward strand.
GCATACACCGGGCAGGCGCACGTAACCATCTGACTGCGCGAAGGAATGGTGCATCATACAGAACCTCGTGACGGGGGGGAAGTGCTGGATGCCGAATATAGTCGGTGCATGGCTGATGCGTCACCACAACAAGGTGGACGTCCAGGTGTGTCCGGTACGAAGTCCGGCTCAGCCGGCGTGCGTACGAAGCTGGGTTTCAGCAGCGAGGCGTGTGAACGAATTGGCGATCGAAGCTGGGTGGTTGTTCAACGATAGTAGTTAGAACGTGGAGGATGTGTGCGTGAGCGAGGCTTGGCCGGAGGCGCAAGCTGTACTGCCCGCGCCTCCGGTGGGTTGTTGTTCTTGCTACGGTGTGGTCGAACTGGTCTTTGTCTGGCCGGCGATTTCGTTGAGATCCTTCGGATAGAGGACGATCTCAATCCGTCGGTTGGACGACCGCCCCTCTTCCGTGTCATTTGAGGCATGCGGTTGCGTGTCCGCGTAGCCGACTGCAGAGAGGTGTTGGCGGTCCACACTGCCTTGATCGATCAAATAGCGGACGACGGTGGTGGCCCGCGCTGTCGAGAGTTCCCAATTTGACTTGAAGCGGCCTTTCAGTTTTGCACTGATGGGCACATTATCGGTGTGGCCTTCGATCCGGATCTGTTTGTCCGACACGGTTTTTAAAATATCGCTGACCTGCTTCAGCACATCCAGGCCGGCTGATTTCACTTGCGCCTGGCCGGAGTCAAACAACACTCTGTCCACCATATTGATCGTGAGCCGGTCGCGTACTTGCTGGATGGTGATGTTGCCTTTGGAGATTTCGTCCTGGAGCGACTTCGATAACTCCTCCTGCGTTTGCGTCAGTCGCGCAATCTCTGCTTCCTTTGCGGCTTTGGCGGCCAGCTCCTGTTCAAGCTTTGCGGCCAATGCCGCCTGTTCCTGGCGGAGATCCTCGCGCTCCTTCGCGATTGCGGCGGCCTCGGCTTCCATGGTTGCGGCCTGCTGCTGGAGCTTGGTGATTTCTTCCTGCGCGGATGCGCTGCCGCTTGCATGTTTCTGTTCAAGGTCCGTGATCTGGCTGCGCACGTTGGTGAGTTCGCCGTTCAACTGTTCGGAACGCGATTGGAGGTCCTCCCGTTCTTTCGCCAATGCGGCGACCTGTTCTTCGGCCGCTTTCCGTTGCGCGGCTTCCAGATCAAGCGACTCGCGCATGCCGGTGAGCTGCAGTTGCTGTTGCGCAGTCAGTTTTTTGGCCGCTTCGAGTTCAGCCAGCGCTTTTTTGTGTGTATCCGCGCTGACGCAGCCTCCGAGAGTTGCCGCGCAGAGCAGTGCCAACGCAGACATCCGGAATGGCACGGTTCGATGACGTAATCGGTATGGCATGGGCTCCTCCTATAAATGAGAGCAAATGGAACACATCGGGGAGAGCAAGCTCGATGCCTAATACCCCATACCATTCCCTGAAAAGAACTGCTTAATTCTCATTGTGTTGCTGAGGGAATGATTGTTCCGCCTGCGGCATAACGAAAAACAGAGGCGCTTGTGTGCGCCGACTGTAGGAGGCGTCATACAGCGATGATATAGTGGCCACGCACTGTCCTGGCCGGTTGTTCCTGATACTGGATGGACAACTGGAATGGTGTATTTCAACAATTGCATGTGGAATGATTGCGCATGAATCGGGGAAGCCGAGTTGAGAGGCCTGTTGTGACGGCACTGCCGATGTACCGTACGATTGCGTTCAGCAAACCTTACGGGGTGTTGCCGTGTTTTACTGATTCGGGCGGACGTCCAACTTTGGCGGACTATATCGATGTGCCGGGAGTCTATGCTGCGGGGCGGCTCGATCAGGACAGCGAAGGGCTGATGATTCTGACGTCTGATGGCGCGCTTGCGCATCGGATTACGGATCCACGGCATAAGCTTGGGAAGATTTACCTGGCACAAGTTGAGCGCGAACTGAATGATGAGGCCTTGAATCAGTTGCAACGCGGTGTGGTGTTGAG
>JABMDE010000169.1 GCA_015904055.1 Nitrospira sp.
TCTCTTCTGTGGCATCCTGCGCCAGCTGCCTGCTTCATGTTGTGGTGTTTGTCTCCATCTGAAGGCCTCTGCAGCCTTCTCGTGCTGCAAATCCTCTGCAATGTCGACGATGTAGCCGTCCGTTCAAGCGGCATGTCCTTTGCCACTCATCTGAGCGTAGATGAAGAATGGAGTAGGAACAGGATCAACGAGGATGACAACCGTGAGCAAGGGGAAGGCTGCTATCGTGCTGATTGTCGAGGATGACCGGGAGATGCTCAGTCTGCTCTGCGACGAGTTCTGGAGCGCCGAGTATCGGCTTCGGCAAGCTCGGGACGGAGACGAGGCCTTTCGGATGGTAATGGAGTCCGTTCCAGATCTGATCCTGACCGATCTCCGTATGCCGGCTGGTGGCGCGGACTATATCAGCCGGCTGAGGACCGTGGCGCCGATCTGCCCCATCGTCGTCATGACGGCATTTGGAGACGCACGGTGCAAGAACGACGTGTTGAAGGCCGGCGCCAATGCCTATTTTGACAAACCGGTCCGGGTTGCAGAGCTGAAGCAGTGCGTACGAGATTTGCTCGCGAACTCCTCCGAAGGCGCTGACAAGGCTGCGAGCTGACAAACTCTCAAGGAGTATCATCTCAGCTTGTCAGCATGCCTCTTATTATCCTCAAGGAACCCGATGGCCGGATCTTCTGAAGGCGACAAGCTGACCCCTCCCTTTACCGATCCTATCCTGGCTGCCAGACTGGAAGCCATCAAACAGCTTGCCGGTGGCTTGACTGACCGTGTGGCCGTCATGGATCGCAGTTTCAATGTGATCTATGCGAACGAGTCGGCCTGGTCGTCGGCTTCCGTCAGGAACTCCGCCGGCCGCCAGGCCAAGTGTTACGAAGCCTTCGCCCATCGAACCGATCCCTGCGGAACCTGTCCGGCCGTCACCGTCTTCGACGCTCCGGAGGTTCAGTCTGTTTCCTGTCACAGCGGAGGCGACGGCACGGCTTGCGGGATGCAGCAGGCCTTTCCGCTTGCCTCAGGCCCTGGCGACATCGGCTCCATGCTGGTGTTGTTCAAGGATGAGCCATTTCAAAATCTCCCGGACCTCACGCCTGTTCCCGATGAACAGCCGCCTCCAGCGGTGCGGGAGTCCTTGGGCGAGTTGATCGGCCGGAGTCCGGTCATGCAGCAACTGTTCGACATGACCGCGCTTGTCGCGGACAGCGCGGCTACGGTCCTGATCCAGGGTGAGAGCGGAACGGGCAAAGAGGTTCTGGCCAGAACGATTCACACCTTGAGCCAGCGGAACGAGAAACCGTTCATCGTCGTGGATTGCGGCGCGTTGCCGGAGACATTGCTTGAAAGCGAATTGTTCGGCCATGTGAAGGGAGCCTTCACCGGGGCGGTCGCAGATAAACGGGGTCTGTTCGAAGAGGCCGACGGAGGGACGATCTTCCTCGATGAGATTGCCGACACCGCACCGGTGTTTCAGGCCAAGCTGTTGCGCGTTCTCCAAGAGGGTGAGATCAAGCGGGTCGGCGGGGCCAGACCCATCAAGGTCGATGTGCGGGTCATCTCCGCGGCAAACAAAGACCTGGCTGAACTGGTGAAGGCCAAGTCGTTTCGCCAGGATCTCTACTATCGTCTGGCAGTGTTGCCGCTGTTTCTCCCGCCGCTCCGGGACCGGCGGGAGGATATCCCGTTGTTGGTCAAACACTTCGTCGCCGCGTCCTGTGCCCGGCATGGTCAAGCCCTGCGGCATGTCGCTGAAAAAACGATGCGGATATTGTGCGACGCTCCCTGGCCAGGGAATGTTCGAGAATTGCAGCACTCCATCGAGCGGGCTGTTGTTACGACGACCGGATTGAATCTCATATGCAACGACATCGATGCCAGGTACCAGAGAGAAGATCCGAAAGACCTTCGATCCGCCGCGCGTGAGGCCGTGTCGCACACCGAACGGGCGCGTATTCTTGAGGCGCTCGCGAAAACCAACGGCAATCGGGTGAAAGCGGCCAAGCTGCTCAAGATCAGCCGGGCGAACCTCTACAACAAACTGCGCGACTACTCTATTCAATAGTTCCTTCATCTGTCCCTCTTCGCCTCATCCCAGGGGCAACTGCTGTCTATTTATTTAGACAGCGGAACGTATTGGAATTCCATGTTGAGTAGCGGCTTTCCTGTATGAGCCGTGTATCTCTGTGGATTCTTGCGCCAGCTCCGGTGTGGGCACGTTCGGGTCAGTCTCGCAATTGCCGCTCCTGCCAATAGGATTCTTGATGTTGTGATTCAGCAGAAGCGTGGCACAAAGGTTGCGCTAGTGCTGGGCTGCTGGTGAGGGTATGGGTGATTATGGACCGGCCTCCGAATGACCCATCCCTTCTCAAGAAGGAGCCCTCACCAGCTCTATCCCTCCGCGACCTAGGCCGGAAGGTACTCGGAGGCCGGTTCTCTCCATACTGTGAACGTAGGAATCGCGAGAGCGCAGGTAAGGGCGACGAGACCCTGACATCGTTAACCATACCCGCCGAACAAGGCGGGTCTATCGGGAGGAGGCCGTGTATGAGATCGTTAGTATGTGAATCACACCATAGGGGAAGGACAACCAGCCTTGGATTGGTGCTTCTGAGTCTGTTGTTCGTAGGCAGTCTGGTCATGGCGCCGATCGGGCTGGCCCAAGATCGGCACAGTCACCACGGAAGCACCGACCAGGCGTCTGTGGAGAAGGTCATTTATCGCGAAGGCGGGCCGACGCTGCACGACCGTATGATGCAGGAGGTGAAGCGGCAACAGGAGTTCGTCGGGCAGAAGGGCGGATACAGCGCCGGCGCCGATAGCCACATGCTCCAACAGGGTGTGTTGTTGGTGGCGGAGGATCAGGCGAAAGTCGGCGTCGGAGCTCGCTGTCCATCGAATGTGCCGGTGAAAGAGTATCACGTCTCGGCGATCAACATCGAAATCACGCTCAGCCGGTTCCTCGACTATTTCCCCGGCTATATGTACGTGCTGACCGAGAACGTCGAGAAGGCGAGAGCCGAGGAAACGGCGAATCGGGACGCGCGGGAGAAGGACAACGATCCCGGTGCCGTATCGAACGGGCTGCAAGGCGATGTGATCCAACCGCTCGTCATCAGGGCCAATCAGGGCGATTGCCTCAAGCTGACGCTCCACAACCAGGTCACCGATGAACCGACGAACCTCGTCATTAACGGGTCCTCGCTGGTGGTTGCGGCTACGGGCAAACCGGCGACTCCTTCGAATCCGGAGACCACGGTGGCGCCGGGCGGGCAGCAGACGTTCGAATGGTTCATCCAGCCGGATACGCAGGAAGGCGCGCGATTTTTCCGCTCGCATGCTTCGCGCGAGCAGTTCAACCAGGGCTTGATCGGCATGCTTGTCGTGGAGCCGCGCGGCTCGCGTTATCTCAGCCCATTCGACGGGAAGCCGATGGCGAGCGGGTGGGAAGCCATGATCGAAGATCCGAAGGGAGCGGACTTCCGCGAGTTTGCGATCTTCTATCATGAAGCCGGCGACGAAGCCTTCCGGCTGTTGAACAAGAAGAGCGAAATGCTGCCGCAACGCGATCCTCACACCGATTCCTATCGTCCCGGCGCGCGGCTGCTGAATTATCGAAGCGAGCCGCACGGCACACGCATCGAGCTTCAGGCCCATCTGGGGTTCTATGGCGACGAGTCCATGGCGTACGGGTCCTATACGTTTGGCGATCCGGCGACGACGATTCCCCGGTCCTACCTCGGCGATCCGGCTAAATTCCGGATGGCGGGCGGCTCGGAGATCGTCCATTCACATCATCTTCATGGCGGGTCCATCCGTTGGGCGCGCCAGCCGGGGATCAGCCAGCTTGATTTCTCGGTGTCGAAGAACGGGCCGGTAAAGTTTCCTCCGATCAGCGACCCTTCGGATCGGTTGGACGTACAGTCCATCGGGCCGACGGAAGTCTATGATCAGGTGATCGAAGGAGGGTCAGGAGGTCTGCAGGCCTTGGCGGGTGAGTTCGTGTTTCATTGCCATATCCCGCAACATTATGTGACAGGGATGTGGGGGTTCTGGCGCGTATACAACACGCTGCAAGCGCCGGGATTCCAGACCGACGTGATGAAGCCGCTTGTTGAATTGCCGGATCGTATCGGCAAGATCAAGCCGGGCATTCCATCCGACACACTGGTCGGCACCACGGTGGATTGGTACGGCGGCAAGAAATACGAGATCACTAAAGACAAGACCGACTGGAAAGCCGATCCGGTCAAGGTCTCCATCAAGGACTGGGTGGAGATGATGCTCACGCCGCAGGGAAAGCCCGGCAAGAAGAGCACGGAGAAAGAGCAGACCTTGGCCTACGATGCGACCGTCAACGACTGGGCGTGGGACGGGCAGAAGGCCATGAGCGAACCCGAAACGATGTATGAGTGGGTCAACTACAAGTCGGCGACGCCGGGCAAGCGCCAGGAAATTCTTTTTGATGCCAAGACCGGCAAGATCGCCTGGCCATGGCTGCGGCCGCATCTGGGCCGGCGCGTGCCCTTCTCGCCGAGCCACAGCGGGGCGCCGTGGCTTGAGCCGATTCATCGTCGTGACGACGGCAGCAATTCCACCGAGCCGCCGAAGCCGGGCGAGCAAGGACCCTGGAGTCTCTGTCCTGAGGGTGCGCCTCGGAAGTATTTCAACATCCATGCGATTACGTTGCCGATCACGCTCAAGAAGGCGACGGCCAAGACGCCGGCCATCGTGGACCCGGACGGCATGCTCTATGTGCTGCACGAAGAAGAGCAGGAGGTGCGGAAGCATCATGCCAAGCAGATGCCGCTTGTGATTCGTGGCAACGTGCAGGATTGCATCGATGTTGTCTACAAGAGCGAGTTGAAAGACGATCAGCGGCAAGGGTTCTCCAGCAAGACGAACCTGCACCCGCACATGTTCCAGTTCGATACGCAAGCGTCGGACGGGCCCATCATCGGATTCTCCTATGAGATGTCATTGCGGCCCTTCACGATTTTGAAGGACGAACATCCCGGCAAGGGCATGCCCGTGCCGATGAACACGACGATCGAGGCCGATGCGCCGAAAGGCGCAACCGGCATCACTGTGAAGGATGCCTCGCGGTTTCACGTCAAAACCGAGCTTGGCGTGGGCATGGACGAAGTGGGCCGGTTCGAGTCGGCTCGAATCAGCAAGATCGACGGCAATAGAATTTCCTTTGAGCGCCCGCTCATGCACGGTCACAAGAAGGGTGAGATCGTGTCGGTGGAATGGATCAGGGAACGGTGGTATGTGGACGCTGATTTCGGCACCACCTTCTGGCACGACCATGTGTTTGGGTTGGACGGCTGGGGCCACGGCCTCTTCTCCACCTTCATTGCCGAACCGCCGCGGTCTACCTACCATGATCCGGTGACCGGCAACGAACTTCGCAGCGGGCCGGTGGCCGACATTCACACCACCGAAGCAGTCTCTGCCCATATCAATGGGTCCTTCCGTGAGATCGTGACGCAGGTCATGGATTCCAATCCCAGAACAGCCGAGTTGATCACGACCGACAATCCACAGGCGAGAGTCGGGGCGATCTCCGTAGACGGCACCCCGTCCGCGGTCTATCCGGCCAAGCTCAATCTCTCGCCGATGAAATTCCTGAACGGCGGTGAAGCCACGACAGGGAGCGGGTACAACATGCGTGTGGAGCCCTTGTCGGTGCGATTGGCGAACAATCCGGATCCGTCGCAGTTGTTCAGCAGCCGGATTCACGGTGATCCCGAGACGCCGATGTTGCGGGCCTACCTGGGCGATCCGGTGGTGGTTCGGCTGCTCGAAGGGTCGGCCAATGAAGTCCATTCCTGGCACATCAGCGGCCATTGGTTCCCGATGGAGCGCTACAGCAAGCACTCCATCCCGCGCAGCACGTTGCACGTGGTGATCGGAGAACGGTACGACGCGGCCATTCCAGCGGCAGGAGGGCCGCAACAGATGGCGGGCGACTATCTGTACTACAGCGGCCGGGCGTCGCACTTCGCGGAAGGCAGTTGGGGTCTGTTCAGGGTCCTGGACAAGGCTGAGGCGTCCTTGAAGCCGCTGCCGGGCCGGAGCGCAATTCCAGAGTCGGCCAAGTCTGTCTGTCCGGCCGATGCACCGGTGAAAAGTTTCAACGTGTCTGCTATCGACAAGACGATCCGCTACAACAAGGGAACGCCTGGTGTCATGGAAGTGGATCTGGAGCGAAAGATGGTCTTGGGCAATGAGAGCGGCAAGATGTACGTGCTCGATGGCGAGAAAACGAAAGTAGCCTCGGGCAGTCTCGAACCGAGCCCGCTGACCTTGCACGTCAATGTAGGCGATTGCATCAAGGTCAATCTCAAGAACGAGATGGCCAAGGATCGGGCCGGATTCCATGTCGATCATCTGGCATTCGATCCGAAAGAGTCGATGGGGATCAACGCCGGTAACAATCCCGGCGACCAGACGGTTGCGCCGGGACAACGCCGGACCTACACGTTCTACGCTCATCCGGAATTCGGGGAGAATGCCGCTCTGATTCAGGATTGGGGTAACGTGATCGAGAATCCTCGAAACGGGCTGTTCGGGGCGATCATCATCGGCCCGAGGGGATCGCAATATCGCGATCCGGTGGCCGGCGAAGATTTGGCCCAGAGAAGTTCCTGGCGGGCGGACGTGATGGTGGACCGGAGCCTGCCGGGGAATGAACAGCGGCAGAACTACCGGTCCTTCGCGCTTCTGTTCCAGGATGAAGACAACATCATCGGCACCAGCTTCATGCCGTATATTCAAAAAGTGGCCGGCGTGACGGCGGTGAACTATCGGTCTGAGCCGACCGACTATCGGACTGAGAAAGGTTGCGCGTACAGTGAAGTCTTCGCCTGCGTCAAGGCGGGGGACCAGCCGGTCACGCCGACCATCGCGGCGCACCTCGGCGATCCGGTCGTCATTCACGTACTGGGCGCCTTCAGCGAGCAGGTCCAACTGTTCAGCGTGTCGGGCCATGAATGGAAACATGAGCCGTACCTGGCCGGAGCGGATCTCGTGAGCACCATGGAATTCGGCGGGTCCGAGGTCATCAACGCCTGGCTGCACGGCGGAGCCGGAGGGCCCAACGGTATTCCCGGCGACTATCTTTGGCTCAACCAGCGTCCAGGGTATCTTGATGCCGGGCACTGGGGGATGTTGAAGGTCTTGGATCGTGACAGCCGCGGGATTCTCCCATTAAGTGGTCGGGTCCCTAGTACTCAACAAGCCGGAGATGGTCCATCCGCGAAATCCATCCCGGTGTCCAGGCAGGCCGAGTAGGCTACGTTGGAGACCTGACAGGCGGGGGAATCTGGCTGGTGAGGGCCAGGTTTCCCCGTTCGTTTTTGGCGGGCGCGAAGCGGGTGGCTCCACACGGTATACCGGTAGCCCCGCCTGGCTAAGAGTTGGTGCGTGGCGGGATGGATTTGGCCCAGGATTAGAAGGGGTACTGAGGTGTGAGGTGTATCGCTCCGCTAGCCGATCCAGTAAGGTGAGTAGGGCGCTCGGCGATTCTTTGCGCGGCTCCGTCTCAAAGCACGTCAGGCCTGATGGAGTCCGAGTGTGGTATGAGGAGGAGTCGCGTTATCCGGGTCTGCGTAGACCCTGACCAACCGGTGTTCCTTCAGCGAACGACTAATACCGAGCACGTGCTATGCTGCACCACACGGGTCGACACACTGCCAAGCACCACACGGCGGATCGCACCCAACCCTTTCGCTCCGGTGACGATGAGATCTGCCTTGTCTTTGTCGGCAACAGTCAGAATTTCGTCTGCGGGCTTCCCCAATCGTAAGGCCTCTCGTATCTGGAAACCTGATTTTGCCAGCTTATCGCCATAGCGTTGCACCAGCGCTTTCCCGGCCTCTTTGACTTCCGGGTATTTAAAATACGGCACCGCGTACGTCACAGTCACCATGATCGGCTCTCGATCTGGACCATCGGGTGTTGGATTGATCGTGCGAATCAGAAACTTAACCGCTTTATCCGACGCGGCCGATCCATCGACCGCCAAGACCACATGCCGCACAGGACGAGGGGCCTCTTTGACGACCAGCACAGAGCAAGGGGCATGGTGAATAGCATAGTTCGAGATACTGCCCAGCATGAAGCGATCCAACCCATCCAATCCTCGGGACCCAATCGAAAGAAGTCCGACACCCCGCTGCGCATGTTTCATGATCGTGTTCGCTACACCGCCTCGATCGATTGTCACGGCTCCGCTCAGACCGAGCGTTGATAACAACCTTTCCGATTCTTTCTTCGTTGATTTCGCTGCCGCCTCCAACCGCTTCACTTCTGCCTGAATGTATCGTTCGGTGCCGACAATCACCGGTTGGATCATGAAGGGAGCTCGAACACTCGCCACATCGACGACATGTAGGACACGGACGACCGGCGGTATGACGAACGGCACCTCCGTTAACCATTCGATCGCCCACCGACTGTGTTTCGATCCATCCGTTGCTGCGAGAACTTTCATGCTGATATCCTTTCCTCGGATGAGATTATCCACCGGCGTTAATCACACCATTGATCCCAGGCGCAGGCCCGCCACCTCTTCATGATCCGCGCATTGTTGTATGCTCCGTCTCGTCAAGAGGCAAGCGGTGCGACTCGAAAGGATCAACAAGCATGTTATGGGCCGCACGACGGCTTTTCATCCAACCCGACATGTGCACGAAGGCGGTTGTAGTCGAACGCAGTCCTGCCGATGCGAGAGAAGCCTGGGTCGTGCTGTTCCATTTCATCGATCAAGGCACCGACCTTGCCACGCATGGCAGCAGACGTCGCTGCATGACGCGGCGTTTGTTTGTCGAGTGCCAGATGCGGCTGATCCGACCATTCGAGATAGGCCTTTTCTAGAAACCCACCGAGCAGCGCACGGTCTTGCTCTTCCGTCACAAGCAATGTCAGCGGTTCGGCGGACATGAGTTCGGCAACCGACAATTGGCGTACAGGAGGGGTCAGCGTCTCATCTCGGAAATGCAGCGAAAATCCAAACGAGGCTGCCAGGCGATGTTTCATCTGGTTAAGCCGTTCCGGACTGTCGCATTCTACGATGAGCTGGGACGACGTCAGTGTCACTTTTGCGACAATAGGGCCGGTCTCGCTACTTCCGTCCCGTTGCATCCAGGTGCGAGCCGGTGGAACATCTACGTCTGGCCCTGGCCTCCCGGTCGGAGGCGCCGTCTTCTCCGGCACAAGCTCGCTCATCTCAGACAACCCATCGGCAAAGAACCGATACTCATGGTGGTCGTACAAAGCCACCGCATAGAGATAGGGCTGGCCATCGGGACGGCGATAGCAAATATGGGCGACGGCGTCTACCAGCGCGTCCTTGCGGAGCTGTGCGAACGCCCAGAGCAGCATATACCCGACACGCTTGGTAAACTCCTTCCACTCTCCTAACGCGAAGGACCCGGAACTCATCTCCATCTCGCGTTGCCATTCTGCCGTCATCTCGAGTAGCGCATGGGCATCGGTCTGCGACAAGACGATTCCGCAACCAGCCCACACCGATTTGCCTGATGCGCCACTATCCGGGGAGGGAACGACGCGGGTCAACAACACCTGACCCGCTGTCACATTCTTGAGGGAGTCATCGCACGGCATGACACACATCGTTCGATCTCCAAGTGACCGCAGCACGAGCTCGTCCCCGGACTTTGGAGAGGCGGTCAGTTCCAGCAGATCGAAGTAGGAATGCTTCAACGGATCGAGCCATTGCCGTTCGTCATTGGGAATGTGTTCGGTAATCACATCGCGCAACTGTTCGATGAGCGTTAGTTGCCCGTCTTCTGGATAGAAATCGCAAAAGAGCACGAGATTTGCGAGCTCTACTTCCTGCTCCAGCGGTGGGGCGAGCCGTCCTGCGCCCCCTTCCAGATACGGCTTGAGCACGAGCGTGAAGGCCACCTCGCGTTGCACTCGAAATTCTGGCTTACGAGAGAGGTGTTCCAGACGTGCCAGAATCGCATCCAGAAACAGAGGTCTCTGAGTCCAGAATCCTATTGCTTGTTCACTCGCGAGCTTCATGGATTTCCTCCATGACGATTTCTTCTGCGTCGAGCCAGTTTTGAAGCGTATCCCCGTCTTGACGGCCGCGCTCTTCCCAGAGCTCCTACGCTTTCTGCGAGATTCGTTCCCACATGCCATCCGGCAATTCGATAGGCTTCTCCGCCAAGCTGGTTGCAGAGGAAGATCGGCTTTTCCCTTTACTGCTTGTTGTTGGACTCCTTCGCATGACTCACTCCTCGGTTACACGGTGGTTAAGATGGATCGTCCAGAGAGCACACGGCGATGACCGGGTTGAAACTTCGGACTGCGGATGGTCAACACAGGGCACAAGGACCTTCGAAGGACGGACTCTGTGATGCTGCCAAATAGCGTATGGGACAAGCCGCGGCGGCCATGGGTTCCCATCACGATCATATCAATCGACTGCGATCTGGCCGTCTCGAGG
>JABMDE010000017.1:0-5881 GCA_015904055.1 Nitrospira sp.
ATGAGAAAATCGCCGCGCGCATTGCGCGGCTGAATCCGCCTCCGACCAACCTGCGTGATCCCGGCGTGCTTCGCTTGAAGACGAACAAGGAACGAGCCCGCGCCATCCGGGAAGGCCATCCTAGCACCGGCAGGTTTCGAGATTTCACCATGACCGATCGGGACATGGCCGATACCTTGTTCTATCTGGCGTTCATCAGAAAAGATCCCAACCCGGAAAAGGATTGATCGTCACGGATAGTGGCAGATGAAAATCCGTTTTGCTTTCGTGGTGATCCTCATAGGACTTTCCCTGGCGCTGAGTAGTTGCCTCGCATGGGCCGGTGATGCCGTCGCACAAGGACTTACCAAGAACAGTTCCAATGACATCAGCCAGAATCCTGCCACCGGCGACAGCAACCGGGGTGAGAAACTGTACCAGGCGAGCTGCATCGTCTGCCATGGCCTTCGTGCGACAGGCGGCATTGGTCCTTAGCTGGCAGGCAATCCCATCTTCTCGAACGACCAGGCCTTCTGGAAGATCGTGTACGAAGGCCAGCATATGATGCCGCCGCTCAAGGGGGCCATCACCGGCCAGCAAATGGCCGACATCCGCGCCTGGCTACAGACGTTGCGATGAGTTGCTGAAGGACAGAACCTTCCGGTCGGAATCTCTCTGCAATCTCAGTGTTCTTGCCCATGTGGCGTAGGAGCCACTTGACGCGTGCTTACGGTATATGTACGGTGTACGTATGAGTGAGGTTCACTTTGAGTGGGACGCTGCGAAGGAAAAGGCTAATCTCAGGAAACACGGTATTTCATTCGAAGAAGCACGAACGGTGTTTTTCGACGAGCACGCCGTTCAATTCTTTGATTCTGACCACTCGGAGGAAGTAGATCGTTTCATCCTGCTTGGGATGAGTTTTAAGTTGCGGGTGATCGTCGTATGCCACTGTTTTCGAGAGAGTGAATCCGCTATACGGCTGATCTCCGCGAGAAGGGCAGATAAAGGCGAGGAGCGGGAATATTGGAGGCGAAGGCGATGAGAGACCATTACGATTTCTCTAAGATGAAAGGGCGCAAGAATCCGTATGTCAAATACTTGAAGCAACCGGTCACGATGCGGCTGGACCGAGACACCGTCTCCTATTTCAAGTCCATTGCGGAAGAAATGGGAATACCGTATCAGAGCTTGATTAACCTCTACCTTCGCGACTGTGCGGTGAATCATCGCAAACTTCAAATGAAGTGGGCTTCGTAACAGCAACGGCCATGCGCAAGAAACTATTACCGCCTACCCTCCGGGGGGAATCTTGAGGGAAGAGTCCATGACGCCACGCCGCTGAATCAGTCTGCCAATATTCTTGTCCAGCGCCTGGGTGCGACAACGGTACGAGTTAACGAGATTGCTAACGAACGGGAACGGCGTGGCATTACGGTAGACAATGACAGTTGATCCGAGGATTCGAGTTAAACTCCAGTGGTTCAAGTTTCCTAAGCTGACCGATGCGCGGGCGGCCTTTCGAAATCAGGCCTGCGTATATGTGCAGACGGACTCAGCTGGACGTCCATTGAGGGTCGGCAAGGCATCGAAGGGGTTGGGAGTGAGGGAGGCGCCGACGACGGCGACATGACGGGGATGGAAAAACAGCTTCAGTCGCGCAGCCGCCGGATCATTGTCATTGTGGAGTGCCGACATGATGAGTGCCGTGCGCGCGTCACTCCTTGCTAACTGACAACATCGGGCGGTGACATGGCTCTGATGTAGGACAACACGTCCAGGATCTGTTCGTCCGTCAGCTTATCGCGGAATCCGTGCATCGGGCTGAACAGCACGCCGTTCGAGATCGCCACGAGCAGTTCCCAGTCTGTTTTCGAGCGAGTGATTCGAGACTGGAGATTGGCCGGACGCACGATCAAGTCTTCGCTGTCGGGGCCGTTCCCATCCAGTTTGGATCCATGGCAACGGAGACACTGTTGTTCGTACACGCCTTGCCCGACCTTTGGATTTCCGCGAAACATCTGCGCCGAGACCCAGGACGTTCCGATGAAGATGACGATGACGACGGCGGCCAGTGTCGTTTTCATGATCGCTCCCTTTTACCGTATGACGAGAACCGGACATGTCACCTGATGAACGATGGCGTGCGACACGCTTCCCAGGAGGAAACGGTCGATCCCCTTGCGTCCGTGCGAAGCGACCACCACCATGTCCATGGATTGCGCCTGTTCTTCGACCATCGCCGCCGGATTGCCTATCGCCACCTTCGTGCTGACCGTATACCGAGAATCCATGAGTTTGGCTGCGGTGGCCTTGACGAATTCCTCTGCATAGCGCTCCGTGCCGTCCCACCAAGTTTTTACCCCCAGCGTGTCATAGGGGCTGTCTAACCCGACGGGGACGACGGCATTGAGCACACAGAGCTCGACTGGTGTTGCGAACTGGTGACGGGTCAGCCACTGCGTGATTCGATCGGCGTCATCATGGCTTTCAATGGCAACCAGTACCCGTTTAATCGGGTGCGCAGGTCCTTTGACGATCAACGTGGGACGAGACGCATGCGACAGCACGCGATGAGAGACACTGCCGAGGACGATTTCAGTGACACGGTCGCGGCCGCGCGCGCCAACGACGACGAGGTCGGCCGCGACGGTTTGAGCGCCGTCGAGAATGACCTGAGCAGGGCTGCCGATTTCATTGAGCTTTCGCACAGACCCCACGTTGGCCGGAACCATGGCGGCTGCACGATCAAGCAGTTGACGACCTGAGTCCACCATTGCGGTACGAAAGTCGTCGTAGCCTTGCAGATTGGTGATCTCGGCTATGAGCGGCTGCTCGAAAAACCCGAGATTGACCCCATGCACCAATGTAACGTCCGTTGGATGATAGACATGAAACGTCTGGGTGACGGCGGTGAAGGCCTGGTCCGACCAATCGACGCCGATGGCGATTCTCATTCCTGGTGCTCCTTCATTGCCTCGTCAAAATAGAGGATGGGGGGACGTGCCGAACGGAAGGGCGCGCGGCGAATCGCCGAGATTGCCGCGAATGCGCCACTCACCTTCTTCCATCACGAGGTAGTGCACTTCCTCATGCCAGCTGTCGATGGGAACATACAAACCGCTGGTCTTGGACCTGGCCCACAGATGGCCGATGCAGGTGACCTCCAGTACGGCCTGGCTTCCTGATCCGACCTTGGTGAATTTGCTGAGGAGATGGGTGCTGGCAATCTCCTGATACTCGTCGAACAGATCTTTCCAAACTTTGCGAATATCGTCCTTCTTGAGCCCATGGTAGTTGTATTGCTGAGAGTAGACGGCCATGACGGTGTCGAGTTCATGATCCTTCACCGCCTGTTCCGCCCGCTCAAACATGGCCACGACGGACTTGACGATGACTCCGTCTACTTCAATCACGGAACCAGCCGGGACGACGATCTTAGCCTGCGCCGTGCCTCCCGGGCCGGTCAGGGTCAGGGAAACGCACATGAACAAAACGGTAACGGCGGCATACATGTTCCAGCCTCCAACAGGCATTGCATTCTCCCTTCGTCGTCGCCTCACAGGCAGACCCTGCACCGGCTTCATCATGAACGTTCGCGAATCATGCAGCTAGACAGAAGAAGGCTCTACCCGCTCGCGCATCGCTTCCTCAGCCAGATTCAAGTACTCCACGACATCACGGTCGCCGACCTGGGTGAAATCGACATAATGATTTCCTACCGCCCAGAATGGGTCCGGTGTGGCAAGGACCATCAACTCATCGACTTGTGCACGGGCCTCTCGTATGGTCTCCACCGGGCCGACCGGGATGGCTCCAATCAGGCGTCGTGGTTTCAGGTCCCTGATGGACTTGACTGACGCAAAGAACGTAGAGCCGGTGGCGATTCCGTCGTCTACGAGAATGACGGTGTGGTCGGTGATCGCAGGAAGCCGGCGGCCCTGCCTATAGAGAGTCTGCCGGCGAACGATCTCTTGCTGTTGTGCCTGAACAAGCTGTTGGATATCTGCCCGGGATAGACAAAACGCTTCCATCGCCTCCAGGTTCAGATAGACCACTCCCGTCTCGCCCACCGCGCCCAAGGCGAATTCTGGATTATCTGGCGCGCCCAGCTTGCGGGTAATGAACACATCCATCGGAAGATGCAGCCCCAGACTCAATTGGTACCCGACCGCCACGCCGCCACGGGGGAGTGCCAGGATGAGACCCGCCGGATCTTCACGGTAGTTGGTCAATCGTTCCACGAGCCGGGGAGTCCCCATCACGAAGGGGCGTGGACGGCTTGTGTGAGTGGGGTTGGGGCGTATCGGCCTTCTGCAACTCTAGTTTTTCCGCAGCCTGCTAGAGCTGTTACTGAAAAGAGACGGCGGACCTCCAGGTCCGGTTACAGACCCTCCAGCGAATTACCTTCACAAGCGTGTGCATGCAGTGATCTTGTTACCGGATCACGAGAACCGGACATGTCACATGATGGACGATGGTGTGCGACACGCTTCCCAGGAGGAAACGGTCGATCCCCTTGCGCCCGTGTGAAGCGACCACCACCAGGTCCATGGCTTGCGCCTGTTCTTCGACCATCGCCGCCGGATTGCCTATCGCCACCTTCGTGCTGACCGTATACCGAGAATCCATGAGCTTGGCCGCGGTGGCCTTGACGAATTCCTCTGCATAGCGCTCCGTGCCGTCCCACCAAGTTTTTACCCCCAGCGTGTCATAGGGGTTGTCTAACCCGACGGGGACGACGGCATTGAGCACGCAGAGCTCGACTGGTGTTGCGAACTGGTGACGGGTCAGCCACTGCGTGATTCGAGCGGCGTCATCAGGACCTTCAATAGCGACCAGTACCTGTTTAATCGGCCGCGCGGGCCCTTTGACGATCAACGTGGGACGAGACGCATGCGACAGCACGCGATGAGAGACACTGCCGAGGACGATTTCAGTGACACGGCCGCGGCCGCGCGCACCAACGACGACGAGGTCGGCCGCGACGGTGTGAGTGCCGTCGAGAATGACCTGGGCGGGGCTGCCGATTTCATTGAGTTTTCGCACAGACCCCACGCTGGCCGGAACCATGGCGGCTGCGCGTTCAAGCAGTTGACGACCTGAGTCCACCATTGCGGTACGAAAGTCGTCGTAGCCTTGCAGATTAGTGATCTCGGCTATGAGTGGCTGCTCGAAAAACCCGAGATTGACCCCATGCACCAGCGTGACGTCCGTGGGATGATAGACATGAAACGTCTGGGTGACGGCGGTAAAGGCCTGGTCCGACCAATCGACACCGATGGCGATTCTCATTCCTGGTGCTCCTTCGTGGCCTCGTCAAAACAGAGGATGGGGCGACGTGCCGAACGGAAGGGCGCGCGGCGAATCGCCGAGATTGCCGCGAATGCGCCACTCACCGTCTTCCATCACGAGGTAGTGCACTTCTTCATGCCAGCTGTCGATGGGAACATACAAACCGCTGGTCTTGGACCTGGCCCACAGATGGCCGGTGCAGGTGACCTCAAGTACGGTCTGGCTTCCTGATCCGACTTTGGTGAATTTGCTCAGGAGATGAGTGCTGGCAATCTCCTGATACTCGTCGAACAGATCTCTCCAAATCTTGCGGATATCGTCCTTCTTGAGCCCATGGTAGTTGTATTGCTGAGAGTAGACGGCCATGACGGTGTTGAGATCATGGGCTTTCACCGCCTGTTCCGCCCGCTCAAACATGGCCACGACGGACTTGACAGTGACTCCGTCTACTTCAATCACGGAACCAGCAGGGACGACGATCTTAGCCTGCGCCGTGCTTCCCGGGCCGGTCAGGGTCAGGGAAATACACATGAACAAAACGGTAACTGCAGCATACATGTACCGGCCTCCAATAGGCATCGCACGCTCCCTTCGTCGTCGACTCACA
>JABMDE010000017.1:6001-13954 GCA_015904055.1 Nitrospira sp.
TCAGGGGCTCCGACTGATTCCAGTCGAAGTGGTGCGGCGATTTCGCGGGATCAACGGCGCTGTGGAATCATTCAAGCAGGAGAGCGAGGTGTGGCAGAAGAAGACGTGAAAGGTGAAACGTAAAACGTGAAATATGAGAAGTGACAGGTAAAGGAGACAAGTTGACCGAAAAGGGGAAACAGACTCGGACTATCTCAATCGGTGCGATTGCGCGGGTAGAAGGCGAGGGTGCGCTGCGCGTCACGGTGAAAGACGGCGAAGTGCGTGATGTGGAGCTGCGCATCTTCGAGCCGCCTCGGTTCTTCGAGGCCTTCCTTGTCGGGAGGCACTTTACGGAGGTACTGGATATCGTGGCGCGCATCTGCGGCATCTGTCCGGTCGCCTATCAGATGAGTGCCGTCCATGCGATCGAGCAGATTTTTGGCCTGCGCGTCGAGAGTGCGTTGAGGAATCTGAGGCGGCTGCTCTATTGCGGTGAGTGGATTGAGAGCCACGCGCTGCACGTCTATATGCTGCAGGCGCCGGACTTTCTCGGCTACGACAGCGGCATTGCAATGGCGAAGGACCACCCGGCCGTGGTGACCCGCGGCTTGCGGCTCAAGAAAGCCGGCAATGCGATCATGACGTTGCTGGGCGGCCGCTCCGTCCATCCGGTGTCGGTCAAAGTCGGCGGATTCTCGCGGGTGCCAAGCCGCCGTGAATTGGAAGGTCTGACAGCCGAACTCTTGTGGGCGCGCGATGCGGCGGCGGAAACTATCCGTTGGGCTGCTACCTTCGAGTATCCGGACTTCGCGCCCGACTACACCTACGTGGCATTGCGTCACCCCGACGAATATCCGTTCAATGAAGGCCGGTTGGAGACCAGCAACGGGCCGAGCATCTCAGTGGGAGAGTTCGAACAGCATTTCACCGAACATCAGGTGCCCTATTCCAACGCCTTACATTGCACGTTTCAGGGAATGCCTTATTTGGTGGGGCCGATGGCCCGTGTGAACCTGAACCACGATCGGTTGTCTTCGACTGCCAAGGAGGCCTTGGCCGGCACGGGCATATCGCTGCCGCTATGCAATCCGTTTCATGGAATTATCGCTCGTTCTATCGAGATACTCTATGCGCTGGAAGAATCGTTGCGGCTGATCGAACAGTATGAGCCTCCATCATCGCCGTCGCTGCCGGTCACAGTCCGAGCGGGCACCGGCATGGCCTGCACTGAGGCACCCAGGGGGATTCTCTATCATCGGTATCGGGTGGATGAGGAGGGCGTGATTCGTGAAGCCAAGATCGTTCCGCCGACCTCGCAGAACCAAGGCCGTATCGAACAGGACCTGCGCCAGTTCATGCCCCGGCTGTTGACTCTTTCCAATGAAGAAGTGTCGCTTGCCTGTGAGCGGGTCATCCGCTGCTACGACCCCTGCATCTCCTGTGCAACACATTTTTTGCGATTGGAAATTGAGCGCGAATAAGCAACTTGGGGGCTTCCGGTGTACTTGGCGTCGAACAACATTCTGTCGACCAGACGAACGAGATCAACCAAACAAACCAAATAGACCGGACAGACCAAACAAACGAGACAAACCAAGTAGATCATGGCTGCAATTCGTATCATCGGAATCGGAAATCTGTTCAGAGGGGACGATGCGGTGGGGCTCCTGGCGGCCCGCCGCCTGCGTGAGCGGTTGGACTCGTCGGTCGAGGTAGTGGAAGCAGAAGGAGACGGCCTCGCGCTGCTCGATCTGATGGAAGGCGCCGATCAAGTCATGCTGATCGACGCAGTGAAGAGCGGAGGACATCCTGGAACGACTGTCCGACTCGACTTGTCGAAGGAAATCCGCTGGGGGAGACTCGTTCCCTGTTCGACCCATGCCATAGGGATTGCGGAGGCAATCGATCTCGCACGGACGTTGGGGCGATTGCCGAAGCGGGTCATCCTGTACGGCATCGAGATCGACTCCCTCGAGTCCGGCGCGGCCCTTTCAGAACCGGTGCGCGGCGGTTTGGATAGTGCCGTCGAGCAGGTGCTGAAGGACATCGAAAGGACTCCATGCACGAAGTGCATCTGATGAGCCAGATCGTGAAGGCGGTGAACCAGGCGCTTGGGGAGGCCAATGGGGCGAAGCCGTTGGTGGTGCGGCTCAAAGTCAGCGCCCTCTCACATCTCCTGGATCATGATCAGGCTCAGCTCCAGGCGGCGTTCGATATCGCCAGCCATGGCACAACGGCGGAGGGGGCTGCCTTGGACATTGAGACGATGCCGATCGAGGCGACCTGCCGATGCTGCGGTATGAAGTCGCAGGTGAGCCGAATGGATGCCGCGTGCGAGGCCTGCGGATCGCACGATCTGGAATTCGTGCCGGGACCGGAAGTGGTGGTGCATGACGTAACGGTGACGGAATGATGACCGGTCAAGCGACACGCGCGCAGGTGAAGATCGAGGGGACCGTGCAAGGCGTCGGGTTTCGGCCCTTCGTGTTTCGAGTGGCGCGAGAGTTGGGCCTTGCCGGATGGATCATGAACGGGGCGGAGGGGGTGCTGATCGAGGCGGAAGGAACGGCCGACGCGGTCGACCGATTGCTCGACCGGCTTCGAACCGGTTGCCCGCCCGGTGCGAATATCGAACGGATGACCCTGCGTTCAATCCCGGTCATCGGCGATGCCGCCTTTACGATTCAGCCGAGTCATGAGGCAGGCACGAAGCAACTTACGATGTCCCCTGATCTGGCGACCTGCGCCGACTGCCTGGTCGAATTGTTTGATCCCACCGACCGCCGGTTTCACTATCCCTGGATTTCCTGCGCGCAATGCGGGCCACGCATGAGCATGGTGACATCGGTCCCCTATGATCGGGCGAACACCACGATGTCGCGCTTTGCCCTCTGCGAGGACTGCCGGGCCGAGTATGACGCGCCGGACAACCGGCGATTTCATGCGGAATCCACCGCCTGTCCGGCATGCGGCCCCACTGTCGCACTATGGGGCACCGATGGGCAGGTCTTGGCGGAAGGGGAAGAAGCGCTGAAACGAACCTGCCGGATCATCCGGGACGGCGGCATCGTGGCGGTGAAGGGAATCGGCGGGTTTCATCTGTGGGTCGATGCCACGTCTGAAGAGGCGGTTCAGTTGCTGCGCGTGCGCAAGCGCCGGGCGCACAAACCCTTTGCCGTAATGTTTCCTGCTCTGGAGACGATCGGGACTTTTTGCGATCAGTCGCCGGACGAAGCAGAGTGGTTGACCTCGCCGGCTGCGCCGGTCGTGATTCTTCAGCGGCGAGAACAGACTTCCCTAGCCGAGGGAATTGCGCCTGGTAATTCGACGGTGGGGGCCATGTTGCCCTCTGCACCAGTGCAGCATCTGTTGATGCGCGAACTGGGCACTCCGGTTGTGGCCACGAGCGGCAATCTGTCCGACGAACCGATCGTGACGGATGAACAGGAGGCTGTGAGACGACTTGCCGGTATTGCCGAGAGATCATGATGCGCTTGGGCGCGCCGATCCTTATCGATCGAGGCATTCCGGCAACCTCGATCTACGTCTCGCTCGAACGGCATATGGAATGCGGCATTGGTCTCTGCGGCCATTGCCAGATGGGGCCGTACTTTCTGTGCAAAGACGGGCCGGTCATGCGCTATGACCGAGTGGCGCAGTGGCTGGGACGGGCGGGGGTGTAGAAAGCTATCAGCAATCAGCGTGCAGCATTCAGTCTTTGGTCTGAAGATGAAAGCCGGTTATGCTTTCCGGAAAGCTAAAGGCTGACAGCTGATAGTTTTGGTTAGAAAGAGCGGTGATGGACCAAGTAATCCCACGATCTGAGCAGGTCAGCAGACCGAAGTTAGGGGTGTTCAAATTCGCCTCGTGCGACGGCTGCCAGCTGAGCGTCCTCAATCTGGAAGATGATCTCCTCGCTCTGGGGCAGGCGCTGGATATTGCCTACTTTCCCGAAGCCTCCAGCGGCATGAAGCCCGGTCCCTACGACATCGCGTTAGTGGAAGGTTCCATTACGACGCCGGAAGATGCTGCCAGGATTCTGGTTCTGCGTGAACAGGCCGCCACGTTGATCACGATCGGCGCCTGCGCGACGGCCGGCGGGATTCAAGCCTTGCGCAACTGGGCTGATGTCGAGGCGTTCAAACGTGCCGTCTATCCCAGCCCCCAGTATATCCAAAGCCTCAGGACATCCATGCCGATCTCCGATCATGTGCGGGTGGATTTCGAACTGTGGGGCTGCCCGATCGACAAGGGGCAATTGCTGCGGGTTATCACCGATCTGCTGGCCGGGGTTCGGCCCAGACTTTCTGCAGACAGTGTCTGTATGGAGTGCAAGCGTCGCGGGAATGTCTGTGTGATGGTCGCGAGTGGTGTGCCCTGTCTGGGGCCGGTCACCAGGACAGGATGCGGCGCGATCTGTCCTTCCATGGGGCGTGATTGCTACGGCTGCTTCGGTCCGACCGAGGGGGCACGGACCGGGCCGGGTTTGCCGCCCAATACGGCGTCGCTCGCGAACCAGTTTCATCAGGGGCTCCGACTGATTCCAGTCGAAGTAGTGCGGAGATTTCGCGGGATCAACGGCGCTGTGGAATCATTCAAGCAGGAGAGCGAGGAGTGGCAGAAGAAGATGTGAAAGGTGATGAGGGACGTAAGGGGTGAAGCGTGAGGGGTAAGGGGTGAAGGGTAAAGAAGGGAACAACCTTGAACAAGTGAAGAGCACGAGGACTATCGCCGTCGGTGCGATTGCGCGGGTAGAAGGCGAAGGTGCATTGCGCGTCACGGTGAAGGACGGAGAGGTGCGCGATGTGGAACTGCGCATCTTCGAGCCGCCCCGGTTTTTCGAGGCCTTCCTTGTCGGGAGGCACTTTACAGAAGTGCCGGATATCGTGGCGCGCATCTGCGGCATCTGTCCGGTTGCCTATCAGATGAGCGCCGTCCATGCGATCGAGCAGATCTTCGGCCTGCGCGTCGAGGGTGCGCTACGGGATCTGAGGCGGCTGCTCTATTGCGGCGAGTGGATTGAGAGCCACGCGCTGCACGTCTATATGCTGCAGGCGCCGGATTTTCTCGGCTACGACAGCGGCATTGCGATGGCGAAGGTCCACCCGGCCGTGGTAACCCGTGGCTTGCGGCTCAAGAAAGCCGGCAATGCGATCATGACGCTGCTGGGCGGACGCTCCGTCCATCCGGTGTCGGTCAAAGTCGGCGGATTCTCGCGGGTGCCAAGCCGCCGCGAGCTGGAAGGTCTGACAGGCGAACTCTTGTGGGCACGTGATGCGGCGGCGGAAACTATCCGTTGGGCTGCTACCTTCGAGTATCCGGACTTCGCGCCCGATTACACCTACGTGGCATTGCATCACTCCGACGAATATCCGTTCAATGAAGGGCGGTTGGAGTCCAGCAATGGGCTGAGCATCTCCGTGGGAGAGTTCGAACAGCATTTCACCGAACATCAGGTGGCCTATTCCAATGCTCTGCACTGCACGTTGCGGGGGGCGCCCTATCTAGTGGGGCCGATGGCTCGTGTGAACCTGAACCATGATCGGTTGTCTCCTCTGGCCAAGGAGCTGTTGGCCGGCACGGGCGTATCGCTCCCGCTGCGCAATCCGTTTCATGGGATCATTGCCCGCGCAGTCGAAATTCTCTACGCGCTGGAAGAATCGTTGCGGTTGATCGAGCGGTACGAGCCTCCGCCCGTGCCGGCGCTGGCGGTCACCGTCCGATCCGGCACAGGGACAGCCTGTACGGAAGCGCCGAGAGGGATTCTCTATCATCGGTATCGGGTGGATGACGAGGGCATAGTTCGCGAGGCCAAGATCGTTCCGCCGACCTCGCAGAACCAAGGCCGTATCGAACAGGATCTGCGCCAGTTCATGCCTCGTGTGTTGAACCTTTCCAATGAAGAGGCGGCGCTTGCCTGCGAGCGCGTCATCCGCTGCTACGATCCGTGCATTTCCTGCGCGACGCATTTTTTGAGACTCGACGTGAAGCGGGTGGAGTGAGGTTTGTGTGGTGTGTCTCCTTTATCAATCTAGTTAAGCGATCGAGTGCTCGGACGAACCAGACCAACCAGACAGACCAGATAGACCAAACAAACGAGACAGACCATGGCTGCAATTCGTATCATCGGGATCGGCAATCTGTTCAGGGGGGACGATGCGGTGGGGCTCCTGGCGGCTCGCCGCCTGCGTGAGCGATTGGACTCGTCGGTCGAGGTAGTGGAAGCAGAAGGAGACGGCCTCGCGTTGCTTGATCTGATGGAAGGCGCCGATCAAGTCATGCTGATCGACGGGGTGAAGAGCGGAGGACAGCCTGGAACGACCGTCCGACTCGACTTGTCGAAGGAAAGCCGCTGGGGGAGACTCGTTCCCTGTTCGACCCATGCCATAGGGATTGCGGAGGCGATCGATCTCGCACGGACGTTGGGGCGATTGCCGAAGCAGGTCATCCTGTACGGCATCGAGGTCGACTCTCTCGAATCCGGCGCGGCACTTTCAGAATCGGTGCGAGGCGGCTTAGACATCGTCGTTGCACAGGTGCTGAAGGACATCGAAAGGACTCCATGCACGAAGTGCATCTGATGGGCCAGGTCGTGAAGGCGGTGAACCAGGCGCTTCGGGAGACCAATGGGGCGAAGCCGTCGGTGGTGCGGCTCAAAGTCAGCGCCCTCTCGCATCTCTTGGATCATGATCAGGCTCAGCTTCAGGCGGCGTTCGATATCGCCAGCCTTGGCACGACGTCGGAAGGGGCCGCTTTAGACATTGTGACGGTACCGGTCGAGGCGACCTGCCGATGCTGCGGCGTGAAGTCGCAGGTGAGCCGAATGGATGCCGCGTGCGATGCCTGCGGATCGCACGATCTCGAATTCGTGCCGGGACCGGAAGTAGTGGTGCATGACGTGACGGTGACGGAATGATCGCCAGCCAGGCGACGCGCGCGCAGCTGAAGATCGAGGGGACTGTGCAGGGCGTCGGGTTTCGGCCCTTCGTGTTTCGAGTGGCGCGAGAGTTGGGCCTTGCCGGATGGATCTTGAACGGGGCGGAGGGGGTGCTGGTCGAGGCGGAAGGAACGGCTGACGCGGTTGACCGGCTGCTCGACCGGATTCGAACCGGTTGCCCGCCCGGCGCGAACATCGAACGGATGACGCTGCGTTCAATCCCGGTCATCGGCGATACTGTCTTTACGATTCAGCCGAGTCATGAGGCGGGCACGAAGCAGCTCGCGATGTCTCCTGATCTGGCGACCTGCGCCGATTGCCTGGTCGAATTGTTTGATCCCACCGACCGCCGGTTTCACTATCCCTGGCTCTCCTGTGCGCAATGCGGACCACGCATGAGTATGGTGACATCGGTCCCCTACGATCGAGCGAACACCACGATGTCACGCTTTGCCCTTTGCGAGGACTGCCGGGTCGAATATGACGCGCCGGACAACCGGCGATTTCATGCGGAATCCCTCGCCTGTCCGGCATGCGGCCCCTCCGCCGCGCTATGGGGCGCCGATGGGCAGGTCGTAGCAGAAGGAGAAGAAGCGCTTGGGCGAACCTGCCGGATCATCCGGGACGGTGGCATCGTGGCGGTGAAGGGAATCGGCGGGTTTCATCTGTGGGTCGATGCCACGTCTGAAGCAGCTGTGCACTTGCTGCGCGCGCGCAAACGCCGCGCGCACAAACCCTTTGCCGTGATGTTTCCTGCGCTGGAGACGATCAGGACTTTTTGTGATCTGTCGCCGGACGAAGCAGAGTGGTTGACCTCCCCGGCAGCGCCGGTCGTGATTCTTCAGCGGCGAGAACAGACGTCTCTGGCTGAGGGAATTGCGCCTGGTAATTCAACGGTGGGGGCCATGTTGCCCTCTGCGCCGGTGCATCATCTGTTGATGCGTAAACTGGGCACTCCGGTTGTGGCCACGAGCGGCAATCTGTCCGACGAACCGATCGTGACGGATGAACAGGAGGCTGTGAGACGACTTGCC